>JBAUZB010000330.1:0-6129 GCA_049585095.1 Candidatus Tumulicola sp. | reverse complement strand
GCCGCGGGCCGCCCCGGTCACCAGCGCGCGGCGTTTCATGGCACCAGCATTTCAGCGCACGCGCCGGCGGTTCCGGCGTGCCGCCGGGTTACGCGGTCGCGGGAGCGGTTGGTTGAGACATTTCGGCTTCGATCGCATGCCGGTCGGCGTTGCGTTCGAGAAATCCGATCCAGGTGTTGTAGAGCACCGGTACGAGGAACAGCGTCAGGATCAGCGAGCTGGCTAGACCGCCGATGATGACGGTACCCATCGCTTGCCGCCACTCGCCGCCTTCGGCAAACCCGAGCGAGAGCGGCAGCATGCCGAAAATCATCGCGCAGGTGGTCATCAAAATCGGGCGGAAGCGAGTGCCGGCGGCCTGCAAGACGGCGTCGCGAACGCGCATGCCGCGACGGCACAGCGTGTTCGAGTAATCCACCAGCAGGATGCCGTTTTTCGACACCAATCCGAACAGCATGACGATGCCGATCATCGAGATGATATTCAGCGACTGACCGGCGTTGGGCTCGAGCTTGTGCATGAGCGCCAGTCCGGCGAGCGCGCCGATGATCGCCAGCGGAACCGAAAACATGACCATCAGCGGCTCGAGGAACGATCCGTACAGGATCACCATCAGCATGTAGACGAGCAAGAATGACGTGAACAGGGCGATCCCCATGTTCTGCATCGTCTCGCTCATGTATTGCGTGTCGCCTTGGGCGGTCAACCCCACGCCTTCGGGAAGAAATCCCGGCGAGTGCAGTTTTTTCTCAAGCGGTCCCGTAACCGCGCCGAGCGAGTAACTCGGAAGGACGCCGCCGTAGACGTTGACGACGCGCTGGCGATTGAGACGTTGAATCTGCACCGGCGCTTTCGTCCAAACGAAATCCGCGATGTCGGCAAGCGGCACGATGGTCCCGTCCTGCGCCCGCACGCGCACGTCCTTGAGATCGTCGACCGTGGAGCGATACGCCAACGGGAACTGCACGCGAACGTCGACCAGCCCGTTGTCGGTACGGACTTTGGTCGCCACCGCGCCATCGACGGCGAAGCGCGCGACGGCCGCGGCGTCCGCGGGCGCCACGCCCAGCACTTCGGCCTTCTGCGCGTCGACGTTGACGTTGAGCCGCGGCGAGGCCAGTTCGTTGCTGGTCTGGACGTTCACGCTGCCGGGCGTATCGCGCAAGAACTGCGCGACTTTTTCGGCCGCCGGCCCGATTGCGTCTTCCGGACCCGACAGCGAATAGAATATCGGCGTGCCCGAGCCGCCGCCGCTCTCGCCGGCAACCTGAAATTCACCGCCGGGGACGAGATACTTGAGCTTGCGAATCTGATCGATGATCTTGTAGGTGTCTTTCGTTCGCTCCGGCGTCGTTTGCGCGTTCAAGCGCGCGTAGTTGTCGCCGATCGCCGTTCCCCAGCCTTCGGGTTTGCGCCCGACGGTCGAGCTGACCGACTGAATCCCGTCCACCTTGAGAATGGAGGTTTCGAGTTGGGTGACGTATTTCTCGGTTACCAGCAGCGGCGTTCCGGGCGGATACGTCACGGTCATTGAAATCGAGCCGTCCTGAACGGCCGGAACGAAGTCGAAGTCGATCGGTCCCAGCAGAACGAACACGATCGCCAGCACCACCGGTATCGCGAACGTGATCGCCGTGAGCGAGCGCTCCCGTCCGGTCGCGTAGAACCATTGTCCGGTTAGGCGTACCGCGTTCATCGAAGCATCCGCCACCCAGTTCCAGGCGCGCGTGGCCTTCGAGTGCGACCGCGGCAACCGCGACCATTGCAAGGAGAGCTTCTTCCGCGAAACCCGGCGGCGAAGCAGCAGTCCAACCCCGTGCCACAGCAGAGCGAGGACCAAGAAGACGACATTGACCGCGACGGTCGCCGTGCCGGCGCCGGCGGCCAGCGTCAGCGCGTTCACCACCAGCACGCCGCAAACGTAGACCACGAACAAGCCGTGTTCTAGCGCGAACCCGAGCGCGCGCGTCCTGTACCAATTGAGGATGCGGTCGTAGTTCTGCACGAAGGCGTTGAGGATCAGGACCGCAACGACCATGACCGGGATGACGAGATTGAGCTCCTTCGGCAAACCGACCATCCGCCACGGAATGAAGTACGCAAGCAGCGCGCCGCCCAGCATCGCAGCCATGATCTTCCACGACCGCAACGCGTCCAGCCATTTAGGCCGCGCCGACGACCGCTCGCGCACGCTCCATCGGGCGGCCAGCAGGGGCGTGAGCGTGAACGAAACCAGCAGTGAGAAGAGCGTCGCGATGACGATCACCGCACCGAACTCTTTAAGGTACATGCCGACCAGGCCAGGCAGAAACGCGATCGGCAGGAAGACGACGACGTCGACCATCGTGATGGCGACCGCCGCCCCGCCGATCTCGCTGCGTCCGTTGATCGCGGCGTCGATCGGGTCTTCGCCGAGATCTCGATGGCGCGTGATGTTCTCGAGCACGACGATCGAGTCGTCCACCAGAATTCCGATGATCAGCGACAGGCCCATCAACGACATCGTGTCGAGGTGGAAGCCGAACATGTTCATGAGAATGAACGTCGACAGGATCGACGTCGGAATCGAGATCATCACGACGACCGCATTGCGCCACAAGTGCAGGAAGAGCATCATGACGATCATCGTCAGGAGAACGCCTTCGAAGAGCGACTGCCAGACGCCGTTGAGCGATCGCTGGGTATAGTCGGCCGGGGCGTCGATCTCGTTGAACGTGAGCTCGGGAAACTGGGCTTCGATTTGCTTGACGTGCTCGCGCGCGACTTGGGTCGACGTGAT
This sequence comes from Candidatus Tumulicola sp., assembly GCA_049585095.1. Lineage (GTDB taxonomy): Bacteria > Vulcanimicrobiota > Vulcanimicrobiia > Vulcanimicrobiales > Vulcanimicrobiaceae > Tumulicola. The sequence continues at coordinate 3,350 of JBAUZB010000330.1, read as the reverse complement.
CTCGTCGGCATTGATGTTGCGGCTCATGCTGACGTAGAGCCGGGGCAGACCGTTGTAATGCGATATCGACGTCGGCTCGACGTGCGAGTCGTTGGCGCCGGCGACGTCGCCGATTCGCAGCGCGCGCATCGACATGCCGGGCACGGGAAGCGGAATGTTCAGCAGATCCTGCGCGGTGTTGATCTCGGCGTGCACCGACACGCTCGTCTCCTGGGTCGGCTCCCGCAGGATGCCGCCCGGAAGGTTCGCGTTATTGGCCGCCACCGCGTTAAAAATTTCGCGCAAGGTCGCGCCGCTGCCGAGCAGTTTTGCCGGGATGGGCTCGACGTGGAACTCGCGATTCGAGGCGCCGTAGACGTCGACCGTCTGTACGTTCGGAATCGCCTTGAGCAGCGGCTCGACCCGGTTCGTGACCAGGTCGGCGAGCGCGGTCTGCGAGAGCGACTTGGAGCTGACCGCGATGTCGAGCAGCGGCTCGGAGGCACCGTTCTTGTCGACTTCAGGCGGGTCGAGGTCGGTCGGCAGGTAGACCCGTGCCGTGTCGACGGCACTCTGCACGTTGATGGCGGCGATGTTGAGGTCGGTGCCGAGCTTGAACTGCACCCCGACCGAGGCCGAGCCTTCTTGCGCGGTTGCGGTCAGCTGGTCGAGGTCGTCGATGTTGGCGAGCTGGTCTTCGATCGGTTTGACGATCAGCCGCTCCATCTCTTGCGGCGACGCACCCGGGTAGTTCGCGAAGACGATGACGATCGGGAACGCCGTGCCCGGCGGGTCGTTGCTCCGGCCGATTTTCTTAAAGGCGACAAACCCGAAAAAGGCCAGCGCGATGAAGACCATCGCGGTGACCACCGGGCGAGAAATTGCAAAGCGCGTCAACCACACGTCGTAAGGAACCCCTTAAGTTCGCTCTGATACCGTCTGCCTAGCTCTACGACGCGGGCCGGGCCACTGTTTCGCCGGGCCTGCCGTTTCATCCGAGAACGTCATCGCCGGGAACAGCCGAGCCGGCGCAGACGCCGGCGGCCGAGCGGGGTCGCGCGCGGGCGATCATGCGCAAGACAGGACTTGAACCTGCACGAGATTGCTCCCGCTAGCCCCTCAAGCTAGTGCGTCTACCAATTCCGCCACTTGCGCAGCGAGGGCCCTAGGATCTCTAGGAGTCTAGCCTCTACCGCATATTCGGGTCAAGCGCATCGCGCAGTCCGTCGCCGATGTAGTTGATCGACAGGACGGTCGCCAAGATGCACAAACCCGGGAATACGGCGGCCCACCAGGCGGTCTGGAGATTCGACTGGGCGTTGGAAAGCATGTTGCCCCAGGAGGCGGTCGGCGGCTGGATGCCCAGGCCGAGAAACGACAGCGTCGATTCCAACACGATCACGCCCGCGACATCGAGGGTCGCCTGCACCACGATGGGGGCGACCGCGTTGGGCAGCAGATGGCGAAAGATGATCCGCCCATCGTTGTTGCCGATGGCGCGGGCCGCTTCGGCAAACTCGCGCTCCCTCAAACTCAAGAATGAGGCGCGTACCAAACGTGCCACGCTCATCCACGACAGCGCTCCGATAATGAGCACAATGACCCCGAAATTGAGTGCCGCCTTCGACGAGCTGGCGGCCACGATCGCGGTCAGCACCAGCAGCAGCGGCAGCAGGGGGATCGAGAGGAAGACGTCGGTTACGCGCATGATCGCCCAGTCGATCCAGCCGCCGTAGTAGCCGGAAACCGCCCCCAGCGTCGTCCCGATCAGCACCTCCATGAGCACCGCGAACAGCCCGACCATGAGCGAAATGCGGGCGCCGAAGAGCAGCCGCGAGAGCAGGTCGCGACCCACTTCGTCGGTGCCCAGCGGATGGCCGCCGCACTGCGCCGCATCTTGGAAACACGGCGGCAGCGGCGTGCCCTGCCAATGAACGTTGTCGATGGCGTTCGGATCGAACGGTGCCAGCTGACCGGCGAAGACGGCCCCGGAGACCATCAAGACCAGAACGACCAGCCCGGCAATGGCGAGCTTATGCCGGCGCAGACGCGTCCAGAACGTGACCTTCGTGATTTGAAGGTCTTCTTCGATTGCCGCGGATGGAACCGGAAGCGTAGCCGCCATCGTTACCGCAACCTCCTAGTCGTACTTCACGCGCGGATCCAACCACGCGTACACGACGTCGGCCAACAAATTGGAGAAGACGACCAGGAACGCCAGCATGATGAGGACGCCCATCAGCAACGCGATATCGCTCTGCGTCAGCGCGTTATAGAACAGCCTTCCGGTTCCGGGCCAGGCGAAGATCGTTTCGGTGATGATCGCACCGCCGAGGACGCCCGGGAGCGACAGGGCCAAAATGGTCACGACGGGGATCATCGCGTTTTTGAGTCCGTGTTTGAACAGAATCGTTCGGAAGCTGAGACCCTTGGCGGCGGCCGTGCGCATATAGTCGGTCCCAAGAACTTCCAGCAGCGACGAGCGCATGAATCGGCTGTAAAGGGCAAGCGACAAGAGCGAAAGCACGATGGTCGGGAGCACCAAGTGCGACAGGCGATCGCTGAGATCGAAGGTGTCGCTGCTCGAGATTCCCGCCGACGGCAGCTGAATCTGATAGCCGAACGGGAGTGGAATACCGTGAACGGCAAACGCCAGCTGCATCATCAGGGCGAACCAAAATACCGGCATGGACTGACCGAAAAAGGCCAGCGTCGTGATGAAATAGTCCACCACCGAATAGCGCCAAACTGCCGAGATGATTCCGGCGGCGACGCCGATGACGACCGAAAAGATGAACGACGTCAGCATAAGCTCGAGCGTCGCCGGTATCCGCTCCACGATCGCTTGGAACACGGGCTCGGAGTTGCTGGTCGAATATCCCATGTCGCCGGTCAAAATGTGACCCAGCCACTTCAAGTACTGAATCGGGACCGGTTGATCCATTCCCAGGTTGTGCTTGAGACGGGCGATGTCGGCCGGCGTGATGTGCGGATTCGAAAGGTAGGGCGCGAGCGGACCGCCCGGCATATTATAAAGGATGGCGTAGAGGATGATCGAGATCAGCAGCAGCAACGGAATCGACTGCAGCGTCCGGCGCACGACGTAGGTTAACAGCTTAAAGCGCCCTCCTCAACCGCGGATAGTTTAGAACGGACCGCGGAAAGGCCTTCCGCCACGTGATCATCCCCAGCGGCGCTGTTGGGTGCTCCAGCGCGTTGTTGGGTGCCCCAGCGAGTTGTTGGGTGCCCCCGGGTGAAGACGCTCGTCGCGGTCGAAGGAGTGCGATCGGCTGAGCGGCGTTGTTGGGTGCCCCGAGTGAAGTCTCCGACTTTTTCGCAAAAGGCACGGATGCCGTTTTCCTTTGGTCGTT
>JBAUZB010000329.1:0-22554 GCA_049585095.1 Candidatus Tumulicola sp. | reverse complement strand
CAGCAGGAGGCCGGCGTCGCCGTGCCGCGGTTCGATTCGCTCGGCGAGCGCGAACCACAATCCGGCGGCGGCCGCGACTGGCCCGATCGCCGGAAGACGGGAACCCAGGCGCGCGGCCAGGATGCTTCCGTCGGCGGCGACTCGCGAGCCGGTCCAGGCCAATGCCGCCAGAAGCACGGCGAAGCCAGCGCCACCGGCACCTGCCAACTCGCTAAGGGCATCGTGGTAGGCGCCGCCCATCGCATGATGCCCGCCGTAGAGCGCGGCATGCGCGAGAAGCGAAGCAAGCAAGCCTAGGGCGAGGGCACCGGGAATCCCGCGGACGGTCACCCGGGTTCTTTCTACGGGGGGACGCGGGGAGGCCTGGGGACGGCGTCGTACTGTCGTGGACCCTGCCCTCGCCGCTACTGAACCTCGGTGGAATGGGAGTCTGGAAATGGTTGAAAATGCGGACACGGTAAGTTTGGTCTGCGCGCTGCTCGTGCGCTTTCCCGAACTTGCATCCATTCGGTCGTTGCCCGGCGACCGCACCGTGCGGCTGACGTTTGCGCTGCGCCAGCGTCTCGACCGTGCGGCACAATCGGCGTTGCTCGAGGCCATCGACGACCACATCCAGAGCTTTCTCACCCTCGTCAAGGAGCAGGCACGGAGCTTGCGCCTGGAATGCGAGGGCGATCGTTCCATGACGTTCGTCCACATTACGCGCGATCTCGAGACGTTCACCAAAGAGGAGCTCGAGTTGCAGGTGGCGTTTTTCGGGGACCGCTTCGGCGACGCGGTCGTGCGCAACCCAGCCCCGGACGATCCGTTCGAGGCCGACCCTGCCGCTCAAGACGAAGCCGCGCTTTACGCCGTCGAAGCGCTGCGCGACCCGGCGCAATCCAAGAGCCTGGTGGGTTTTCGCGAAGAGAAGCGCGTGCTCGTCTACTTCCTGAAATCGCAGAAGAAAGCCAAGGCGTCGGCTCGCCGATAGCCATTCCCATCATTCGCGTGCTGCTCATCGGGGACGTCGTCGGTTCCCCGGGGCGCGATACGCTCAAGCGCTGCGTGTCGCTGGCGCGCGAGCAGCATCAGGTCCACGCTTGTCTCGCCAACGGAGAAAACGCCGCCGGCGGTTTCGGTTTAACCGCCCAGACCGCTGAGGAAATGTTTGAAAGCGGCGTGGACTTCATAACCAGCGGCAACCACATCTTCGACAAGCGCGACTTCAAGGCGTATTTGGAATCGAGCGAGCGGGTCATTCGGCCGGCCAACTATCCACCGTCGGCGCCGGGGCGGGGCTCGGGGACGTTCGTCGTCGAAGGCGTCACCGTGGGCGTCTTCAATATAATGGGCCGTACTTTTATGCCGCCCGTCGACGATCCGTTTCGCTGTGCCGACGCGATCGTCGCCGAACTGCAGGGCCGCACCCCGGTGATTCTGGTGGACGTGCATGCCGAAGCCAGCTCGGAAAAGGCCGCGCTCGGGCGGTATCTCGACGGGCGCGTATCGTGCCTGTTCGGAACCCATACGCACGTCCAAACGTCCGACGAGCAGATTCTTCCCGGAGGAACCGCGTATATCACCGACGTGGGTATGACCGGTCCGACCGAAGGCGTGATCGGCATGGAGTCGCGCGCGGTACTCGATCGTTTTCTCACCGGGATCTCGGAACGATTCAGCGTCGAGCGCTCCGGAACGAGGCAGTTCTGTGCGGCGGTCGTGGGGATCGATACGAACACCGGCAAAGCGACTGAGATCAAGCGCATCTTTCAGCGAGGAGTCGCGTAGCCGGCGATGAGTGCCGACGGCCCGTTGAAGGTTTCGAGCAAGAGCAGTCCCAATGCGGTCGCCGGGGCGCTGGCTGCCACGCTGCGCGAACGCGACAGCGCCGAACTGCAGGCCGTCGGGGCGGGCGCCATCAATCAGGCGGTCAAAGCGGTCGCCATCGCGCGTAACTACCTTAAGGTGGCGGAGATCGACATCGTCTGCCTGCCGTCGTTCATCACCGTCGCCATCAGCGACAACGAACGCACCGGCATTTCGCTGATCGTCGAACGCCGCCACCCGGCCTCAGCCCGACAAGAAGAGCCATCGATTCCAACACCACCAACGGAGAGCCAAGCTTGATCATCGACCTTCACTCCCATTCCAACGTGAGCGACGGAACGCTAACGCCCCAGGCACTGGCCGACTTCATGGGCGAGCGAAAGGTGGAAATCTTCTGCATTTCCGATCACGACACGCTGGGGGCTTACGGGGCCTTCGAAGCGCCGGCCGGATCGCGCTACATCACCGGCATCGAGATCAATACGACCTGGCGCGAAAATGAAGTTCACGTGCTGGGGTACAACGTGCCGCTTGGGCCGTCGTCGATCAACGAGTTGCTGGAGTTCAATCAGGGGCAGCGCCGAACCCGCGCCCAAACGATGGTCGATCAACTGCGTCGCGCCGGTTACGGCTTGACAATGGAAGACGTCTTGCGCGAATCCGACGAGGCGCACTCGGTGGGCCGGCCGCACGTGGCCAAGGCGCTGGTGCGTGCCGGAATGACCGAGAGCGTCAGCACGGCCTTTCGCGACATGATCGGCCACGGAAAGCCGGGTTACGTGCCGCAGCTCTACACCACCCCGCAGCGTGCCATCGAAACGATCGCGGCGGTCGGGGGCATTCCGGTGCTGGCGCATCCGGGACGGCTGCGGGACCGGATTCTGATTGACGAACTGGCGCACCACGGGCTGCGTGGTCTCGAGGTTTTTTACCCGTTGCACGAGCCGAGCGACGTCGCCGAGTTTCGCGCCAAGGCTCGCGAATACGGTTTGGTAATGACCGCCGGTATGGACTTTCACGACATTCGCTATCACACCAAGGGTGTCGGAATGGAAGTCGACGAGGCCGACCTCGCACCGTTTCTCGAGCTGGTCGAAGTCTTCGCGTGATCGCGGCGGCGGCGCTCGCGGCGGCAATCAACGTGCCGCTGCGCACGCCTCGGCTGAAGAACTCGATCGTTGCGGCGGAAGTCTACGACCTCGATGCGCGTCGCGTGCTCCTCGCGCGCAACGCCGGCGTGCTCATGGTCGCCGCTTCCACCACTAAGCTGTTGACCGAAGGCACGAGCTTGGCACTTCTCGGCCCGGATTTTCGCTGGACGACTCCGGTCTATCGTACCGGGCCGATCGACGCGCGCGGCGTCGTGCATGGCGATCTCGTGCTGGTCGCGAGCGGCGATCCCAACCTGTCGCAGCGCATCCGCAGCGACGGTACGCTCGCGTTCGAAAATGAGGACCACGCCTACGACGGCTCGCCGGGAACCAAGGCGGTGCCTGGCGATCCCTTGGCGGTACTGCGCGATCTCGCCGCCCAAGTCGCAAAGGCCGGCGTAACCGGCGTCGATGGTCGCGTACTCGTCGACGCCTCGCTGTTTCCCGATGAAGGCACCGAATCCGGCACCGGCGTGACCGTCTCGCCGATCGTCGTGAACGACAACATCGTCGACGTCACCGTGATTCCGGGAGCGCATGCGGGCGATGCGACCACGCTCGCGGTCTCGCCGCAGACGCCGTACGTCCGCTTCGTAAACCAAACGACGACCGGTGCGCCGAAAAGCGATGCGACCATCGACATGAGTCGAGACGTCGCCGATGCCGATGGGCGGCACACGGTGACCGTCACCGGCTCTCAACCCGCCGGCGCCGGCGTGCTGTATGCCTATCGCGTTCCCGACCCGAAGCGCTTCGCGCAAGACGCGTTTGCCCTGGCTCTCCACGACGCCGGCGTCGTGGTGCAGGCGCCGTCGAGCCCCGAGCTGCCCCCTGCTGGACTGCGCGCATCCTACATCCTTGCAAATCTCGTCGCGCGCCACGTTTCGCCCCCGCTTTCGGAAGATGCCTACGTCACGCTGAAAGTGAGCGACAATCTGCACGCGGTCTTGATGCCGTATATGTGGGCTATCTATCGGGCGCACGCTCGAAGCGACTATCTGCGGCAGGGATTTGCATTGGAAAACGCGCTGCTTCGCGGTGCCGGGCTGGACGTTCGCAACGCCGCTCAGCAGGACGGCGAAGGCGGGGGTGCGTTTTTCACCGCCGATTTCATGGTGCGGTATCTCGCCTGGGTGCGCGCGCAGGCGTGGTACCCTTTGCTGTTGCGCGGCTTGCCGATCATGGGCGTCGACGGGACCCTGGCGGACATTCAGAAAAATTCGCCGGCGCGCGGTAAGGTGTTTGCAAAAACCGGCACCGATGACAGCGAAGACTACCTCAGTGGCGGCGACGTCATCGAAAAGGGATTGGCGGGTTATATCACCACGCGCGGCGGCCGGCACGTGGCCTTCGCCTTTTACATCAGCGCGATGAAGGGTCCGCACGACGAAGATACCGGAACCGTCGCGGGACAGATTCTCGGGGCGATGGCCGCGGCAACGTACGCCGCCCTTTAAAGAGAACGCCGCAGCGCGGTGCCGACGGCGGCGCGCACGCGGCTCAGCGCCTCCGCCGCAGCGCCTTCGTATCGCTCGAACGTTTCCGCTTGGTGCGCGATCGCGCGCTCGTCGCGCATGTAGCGATGGTTGACGCGCACGTTGTAACCGCACGCGGCGAGGGCTGCCGCGCCGAACTCGGCGGCGCATCCGACGTCGCTCGCAAGATTCTTATTCGGAATTTGCGCGACTCGTTCGCTGAGGCGTACTACATCGAGCGCCAGTGCCGCCGTTTCGAGCGGCTCTTCGGCGGCGCGTTGCAGCGCGGTCTCGAGCGCGACACCCCGCAGCGCTCGTTGTTCCGCGGTTTCTTTCGGCAGGTCTTGCGCAGCGACGACCGCGCCGAAGGCGCGTTCGTCTCGTTCGCGCGCCGCGAGTAAGCGACGTCGCAGTTCGTCACTCGCGGCGACCGCCTCGCGCGACGTGCTCGCGTACTCGGCGTATTTCGGGTTGCGTTCGCAAATGCGCGCGACCATTCCGACTAAAGCGGCACCCGCCGAAGCAACCAGCGCCGCCGCGCTGCCCCCGCCGGGGATCGCCTCGGCCGACGCCAGATTCTGCAGGTACAGGTCGAGCGTTTCCACGCTGGGTGACGTTAGGCGGGAACGCCCTCGCGCCTCCGGCGCAATCGCCGCGGCGGAGGTAACGCGACGCTCGCCGAAGACGCGCCTCTTCAAGACTCCCAACCTACGAGAGGAACGACGAGTGCCCGTTTTGGATCGAACCGCCGGTGACGTTAAAGATCGTGCCCTTGCCGATGCCGGCCGGGCGCGCATTGCCTGGGCGGCGGCGTACATGCCGGTGCTCGCGCAGATTCACGATCGTTTCGAGATCGAAAAGCCGCTTGCGGGCGTGCGCATCGGGGCGTGTCTGCACGTCACGACCGAAACCGCGAACCTCATGCTTGCGCTTCAAGCCGGCGGCGCGGAGTTGGCGCTATGTGCCAGCAACCCGCTCTCGACGCAAGACGACGTCGCCGCTGCGCTGTGTGAGTACGGCATTCCGACCTACGCGATCAAAGGCGAAGACAACGAAACGTACTACGCGCACATCGAGTCGGTCATTGCCACCAAACCGCACATGTCGATGGACGACGGATGCGACTTGGTGACGACCATCTATACGAAGCATCCCGCGCTGCTCGCAGACATGATCGGCGGCTGCGAAGAGACGACGACCGGCGTGATTCGTTTAAAGGCAATGCAGAAAGAAGGCGTGCTGCCTTACCCGGTCGTGGCGGTGAACAACGCGCTCACCAAGCATATGTTCGACAACCGCTACGGCACGGGACAGTCGACGCTCGACGGCATCATTCGGGCGACGAACGTTCTGATCGCCGGGCGAACGCTGGTGGTCGTGGGCTACGGCTGGTGCGGACGCGGTATTGCGTCGCGCGCTTCGGGCATGGGCGCGCACGTCGTCGTTACCGAAGTCGACCCGCGCAAGGCCATCGAAGCGCAGATGGACGGCTATCGCGTGATGCCGATCGCCGATGCGGCCAAAGTAGGCGACGTGTTCGTGACGGTGACCGGCAACTATCACGTGATCCGCGAAGAGCATTTCAAGCTCATGAAAGATGGCGCGATCGTCGCCAACTCGGGTCATTTCAACGACGAGCTGGATTTGGAAGGTATCAAGAACGTCAGCATCGGTTCCAGCCGCCCGCGCGCCTTCGTCGAACAGTACGAATTGCATGACGGCCGCAAAATTTGCATCTTGGCCGACGGCCGTCTGATCAACTTATCCGCCGGCGAAGGGCACCCGGCGGCGGTGATGGATATGTCGTTCTCAAATCAAGCGATGTGTGCCGCTTATTTGGCGAAAGACCACGCGAACCTCGAGAAGAAGGTGTACGACGTTCCGGTGGAGATCGACGAAGAGGTCGCGACGCTCAAGCTCTCTTCGATGGGCGTCGACATCGACGTCTTGACGCCCGAACAGGTGAGATATATGGCGTCGTGGTCGGAGGGGACCTAACGTGGCGTACCGCCGTTTCTTCACCAGCGAATCGGTAACCGAGGGTCATCCGGACAAGATTGCGGACCAGATTTCCGACGCGGTCTTAGACGCGCTGCTTCGCGACGACCCGCAGTCGCGCGTCGCGATCGAAACGTTTGCGATCACCGGCCAGATCCACCTGGCGGGTGAAGTCACGACCAAAACCTACATCGACATTCCGCGCATCGTGCGCCAAACGATTCGCGACATCGGCTACACGAAATCCGCGGTCGGCTTCGACGCCGAAACCTGCGGCGTGAGCATCTCGATCGACGAACAGTCGCCCGACATCGCCATGGGCGTCGACAAGTCGCTCGAAGCCAAAGGCGGTCAGGACGAGGAGTTCGAGCAAACCGGTGCCGGCGATCAAGGCATGATGTTCGGATACGCCTGTCGGGAAACCGACGAACTCATGCCGCTGCCAATCGTGCTCGCGCACAACCTCACGCAGCATCTTTCGGCGGTGCGCAAGAACGGCGACATTCCATACTTGCGCCCCGACGGCAAGTCGCAGGTCACGGTCGAGTACGAGAACGACCGGCCGGTGCGCATCGAGGCGGTGGTGCTATCGACGCAGCACGATCCCGACATCGCGCTCGAAGTCATCCGTAAGGAAGTCACCGAGAAAGTCATCGATCACGTGATTCCGAAGGCGATGCGCGACAGGAACACGCGGATCTACGTCAATCCGACCGGCCGTTTCGTCATCGGGGGGCCGAAGGGTGACGCCGGCTTGACCGGTCGCAAGATCATCGCCGACACCTACGGCGGAATGGCGCGTCATGGCGGTGGTGCGTTCTCCGGAAAAGACCCCACGAAGGTCGACCGCTCCGCGGCATACGCGGCGCGTTGGGTCGCGAAGAACGTGGTTGCCGCCGGACTGGCGGACCGGTGCGAAGTGCAGGTTGCCTACGCGATCGGCGTCGCTCACCCGATGAACGTCTTTGTGGAAACCTTCGGCACGGCGAAGATCGACGAGGAGTCGATCGCGAAAGCGGTGCTCCAGGTGTTCGACTTGCGCCCGGCGGCGATCATCCATCACCTCAACTTGCGCCGACCGATCTACCGCCAGACCGCGACTTACGGCCACTTCGGCCGTCCGGATTTGGATTTGCCGTGGGAACGCCTCGATCGCGTCGACGCGTTGCGCAAGGCGAGTGCGTTTACCGGCGAAGCGTTACGCGTTCCCAACTTTGCGAACTAACGTCCGCGAATCACGTAAAGGAGTAGTGATGGTGAGGAAGATCGGCCTACTGGCTCGCGCCGGCGCGGTGACGACCGCGTTGGCGGCAACGCTGGCGATCGCTCAAGCTGCGACGATCCCGAGCGGAACCAAGATTGCCTGCGTGCTCGGACAAGGCGTGAACTCGGCGACCCTCAAAGTCGGGACCAACTTCAAACTGCACATCGACGATCCGTCGCAGCCGGGGCTCACCGGCGCGGCGATCCACGGTCACGTTACCGACGTGGCGGGGCCGGGCGGAATGACGCGCGCGCGGATAGGTTTCATTTTGGACTACCTGCAGTTCAAGAATGGAACGCGTGCGGCCATCCACGCCGTGATCGTGAGCAAGAACGTCACGCAAACGAACACGGCAGTCGCTCGCCAGGAGGCAGTCAAGTTCTCGCTCCCCCCGATGCCCAACGGCCAGGTGACGCCGGGGCCGATCGTATGGCAAATGACCTTTCGCCGCGATGCCGCTCCTTCGGTGTCGCCGCCTCCGGCCGGCAACACCAGCGGCTACGTGTACGCGCAGAAATCTAATGAAAATATCGTTATTCCTCCGGGCTCGCCGGTTACGATTCAACTAACAGGCAGCCTGACCACGCCGTAAGGCGCGGGGCGCAGGCCACTCACAAACGAGGAATCAGCGAACATATGAAGCTTCGAACCAAGTTGAGCGCGCTGGCGGCGATCGCGATTTTCACCGCAACGACGTTGTCGGCATCGGCGGAGCAAAGCATTACGCTCTACAACGGAACGATTCTTGACGCGCGGCTGAATCAAGGGCTCGATTCCGGTTCGGCGCACGTCGGTGACGTGTTTACCATGGCGGTCGTTCCGCCGTATCCCAGCGGCGACCCCGCGTTTCAGGGCGCCACCATTAGCGGCGTCGTGACGAAAGTCCAGAGCGCCGGGCAAGGACGCAATCCCGAGATCGTGATCGTTCCGCAGTATCTGCGGCTCTACGGCGGCAGCACGGTGAACATTTACGGAAGCGTGACGAGCATCGCTTCCAACAAGAGTACCGCCGGAACTGCGGGGAAGGCCGCCATCGGCGCGCTTGCCGGCATGCTGATCGGCAACGCCATCGGCAAAACGATCTTTCATGCCAGCGGCGGCGGCGCGGTGGGCTTGATCGGCGGCGCGATGCTGGGCGCAAACAACAAGTCGAATTTCACCATCCCGCCGGGTGCCAACGCCACGGTTCAGTTGAACCAGACGGTCACCGTTCGCCGGCAGGCCTCGCAGCCGCAGTAGTCTTCGGCGAGGGGACCGCCGGGCGTTATTGTACGACGACCGGGACTTCCGGCTGGCTGCGGAGGGTGGAAACGCTCGAGCGGTGCCGGGCGTGCGCTACGACGACCGCGATGACTTTCAGCGACGGCCCGCCTGTACTGCCGGTGGCGGCTCCCAGCGCCGAATAGCCGGAGAAGACGATCAAACTGGCGGCCACGAGACTCAAACCGAACCGTACCATCGGGAACCTCTATCTCTTAAGGTATTAGTTGATAAATCTAGCCTACATCGCACAGGCGTCTTTGTCAACTAAAATCTTAAGAGTTAGGTTAGGGGCTGAAATTCCGAAGGTCGTGGCGGGGCTCGCCTCGGTTACGGTAAAATCCCGCAGTCGGCAAATCGTTCCGGATTAGCTCAGTTGGTAGAGCAGCTGACTGTTAATCAGCGGGTCGCTGGTTCGAGTCCAGCATCCGGAGCCACTTAGGAACCCTTGTAAAGTATAATATTTTGCGAGGGTTCCTCTTTTCTGCACTTCCGCAAATTGTGCATTGCGTCCTCGGCCCGCGCGGCAAATGCGTAAACGAGATCGAGCCTAGCTCCGTTACGAATAGATTGCTGTTGCGGCCGGTCAGGAGCCACCAGCGCTCTCTAGCCGTAGCGTGACAAAGTGACGCACTACGCGAAACACCTCGTAACGTAGGGCCGTACGTAAGGAAACCAAGGGGAGGTGTCCGATGGCAATAGTTTTCGTGACCATGGTTTGCGCTGCGGTTGCGGCTCCGTTCGTCGCGTTTGCCTGGGCCATGCAGCGCCGGGTTTGCCCGCATTGTGGCGAGTCGATTGAACCCGATAAAGACCTGGTGCGCATGTTCATGGGTCATTGATCGCCCCACCCATGTCCGCGTCGTAGGTTTCGATTGCGGCTTGGTCGTAGTAGCGCGTACCTCGGGCAAGAGATTGTCAAAAAAGGGACGCATATGAAGGACCGCGAGAAGCATTTTTTGCTGACCGGCGCCGTCGCCGTTCTGCTTTCGGGTTGCACGTCGGGTGGAACTTCGGCCGTGCCGGCTTCGGTCGATACGGCGGTACGAGCGGCGGAGCAACGCACCGTCGCGCCCGCGCATAACGGTGGCGTGCTCTACGTTTCCGATTACGAGCGCGACGAAATTTTGGTCTTCAGCTCGAGCGAGCGCGCCGGCAATACTTCGCCGATCGCGACGTATTCGGTCGGCGCTACGCCGCAAGGCCTCTGGGTCGATCGCAAGGGCGTGCTCTACGCCGTCGTCGGCGATGTCGTCGAGGAATTCAAACGCGGCAACAGCATGCCGTTTCTCACGCTCAGCACCGGAATGCGGCATCCCATCTCGGTGGCGGTCGACGCCAAGCGCACCGTCTACGTCAACGACGAAGAGGTCACCAATGCCGCCATCGTCGAGTATCGGGCCGGGCAAACCTCGCCGTCGCGCACCATTACGTTGACCGTTTCGGGAGCGAAGTTCTCGTTCGCCGGCGGCATGGCGTTCGACACATCCGGAAACCTTTACGCCAGCGAGTTCTTTTATCCAATCAATCCCGCGCACGTCTATCGTATTAAACGAGGCACGTCCAACGTCAAAGATCTCGGTTTGACCGGCGTCGGCAACGAGGCCGGTGTGGGCGTCGACGACCGCGGCACTCTTTACGTCGGCGCCGAAACCTTCGGCATCAACGTCTATCCGGCGGGATCATCATCGCCGACGGAAACCATCCCGCTCGACACGCAAAGTACGTCGCTCTTTGCGGTGACGCCCAAAGGCGCGATCTATGCGCCGCTCCAGTACGGTGCCAGTAGCGGCGTCGCGGAATTCGCGCCCAATGGTAAGACGCCCACCAATACGCTTTCCGGGAGCTACTTCTCGGAACCCATAGGAGACGCGCTCGACGCCGAATCGCTGCGCTAGCCTAGTCGCGGTTTCGCCTAAGAGTTGCATCGGCAACTGCAATGGCAGTCGTTTCCTTGTGGACCGCAACCGCGTCGAGCAACGGACTACCCACGCGCCGGCGCGCGGGCGCCGTGCAACGTGAGCGCCGCATCAAGCCACACTGAGTTTTCGTTAGGCTTCGATTTAGCGCGTTTGTGCGAACCCGATCGTCCCACGACGCTAACCCGAATAGGTCGAAGTTCAGACTTTTTTCACGAAAATGTGAGATTGCTTCCTTCTGGCAAATCTGTAGCGAAGGGGTGGTCATGAATCGCTGGACTCTCGGATTAGGCCTTTTCACGGCAGGTGTGCTCTTTAGCGCATGCGGCGTCTCTCAGATGCCGCCGGGCGGCCCGACGGCGCCTGCTGCACCGGCTCAACGTGCGGATGGCGCCGCAAAACGCGCGCAGCAGCTCTACGTCTCGACCATCGACGGCGGCTCCGTCGTCGTCTACTCGGCGGCCATGAGCCCGCAGCTACTGCAGACTATTACCGACGGCGTTCCGCGTCCCGGCGGCATTTGGGTGGATGGGCACGGCGTGCTCTACGCCGTCAACGTTCCCGATTCGTCGTACCAGACGAGCTTGCCGGCGTACAAGCCTGGCGCAACCGTCCCCTTCAGAACGATTACCGATGGAATCGTCAACTGCGGCAACGTGGCGGTCGACGCCAAGGGAAACGTTTACGTTACCGGCGTAAACAACGCGACTGGGGCGCCCTTCCTCGAGATCTATCCGAAAGGCCGGCTCAGCCCGTCCGAAACGCTAACGATACCGCACAAGGGCCTCGCCGGTATCGGCGGTCTCGCGTTCGATTCGAGCGGAGCGCTGCTCGTCGGGGAAGGAATATTCGAATCAGTGGGCGCGGTCCATCGCCTCCCGCCCGGTTCGCAGACGTTTACGAACTTAAAGTTGCACGACATCAACGGCGGCGCCATCGTCGTTGACGGGTCGGGGAACCTGTACGTCGGCGGCACGAAGTCCATCGCCATATTTCCACCTAATGCCACGAAGCCATCGCGGGTCATTAAGATATCGGGAACCGGGGTGTCCGCGCTGGCGCTCGACGCTGCGGGCGAGCTCTACGTCGGAATGAACGAAACCGTGTCCGTCTATGCCCCGGGCGCCAAAAAGCCGGCGAATACGTTCACGATTCCCGGCCACGTGGGAGGGATCTCGGTCAGTCCGTAACGCGGTCTTGTGCTCCCCGAAGCATACACCGTCACGTGCCGTTTGCGTTAGGGAGTCAGCTTGAAGACGGTTCCACAGCCGCTGGGGAAGCTGCTGATGGGTTTGCACGCCGTGCCGCCGCCACCGACGACCGTCGTGCCGTAGAGCGCGCCGTTGACGTCGGTGAGGCCGTTTCCCGGATACGCGCCGTCCGTGCCGCCCTTGAAGCTGTAGAGAATGCTTTCCGCACCGGACTTGCTATTCACGCCGTAGACCGTTCCGTTGCCGCTTGCACCACCGGTTGTCGTCGCTCCGTACAGCTCGCCGCTCACGTCGATCGTACTCGTCGGATACGCACCGTCCGTGCCGCCTTTGAAGCTGTAGAGCACGCGTTCCGCGCCGGTTGAGCTATTCACCCTGAAGACCGTCCCGCAGTTGCAGCTTTTACCACCGTTGTTCGTTGCGCCATAGATCACTCCGTCGACGTCGATCACCAAATACGGAGTTGCGCCGTCGGTGCCGCCCTTGAAGTTGTAGAGGACGCTTTCCGAACCGCTGGAGCTACTCATCGCGAACACGGTCCCGTGGTCGCTTGATACGTCACCGCCGGTGGTGGTGCCGTAGAGCGTACCGTTCGCATCGATCGGAGCGTACGCGGGGTACGCGCCGTCGGTGCCGCCCTTGAAGTTGTAGAGAACGCTTTCCGAACCGGTGGAGCTATTCATCACGAAGACGGTTCCGTAGTCGGTTGGTACGTCGCCGCCGTACGTCGCGCCGTAAAGCGCGCCATTGACGTTGATTATCGAATCCGGGCTTGCACCGTCGGTGCCGCCCTTGAAGCTGTAGAGAACGCGGTATCCCTTTCCCGACACGCCTACCGTGAAAGCGCTGCCGCATCCACCGCCGCCGCAGCCGGAACCACCACCGCCCGACGTCGTGCCGTAAAGCGCACCTTTAACGTCGATCACGCCCACCGGATTTGCGCCGTCAGTGTTACCTTTGAAGCGGTAAAGAACGCGATATCCTTTGCCGGACACGCCCACCTTGAACACGGTCCCGCAGCCGGCGCCGCCGCACCCCGAGCCACCACCGTTCACCGTCGTGCCGTACAGCGCACCTTTAACGTCGAGCAGCACCGGCGCCGGGTTCGCGCCGTCCTTGCCGCCCTTGAAGTTGTGGAGCACCTGTTCCGCGCCGGACGTGTGCGGTTGCCGCGCGAACCACAGCGACGCAGCCGGCGGCGGCGCGATCGATGTCGGTGCGTTGAACCCGTTACTGCCACCGCCGCAAGCGATTAAAAGCGTTGTGATAAGACACGCGCCGGCAAGCCTACCCAAGTGCTTCATGTTGTCCTCTCCAGACAATGGGAGTTGGGCCGCGAGTGAATATCTCTCGCGCTGACCGAGTCTTTCGACGGCAGATTGTGGTCATCAGCTTTTTCTCGAAACTGGAGTTGAGTGACAAATACGCAACCAGGCCGAGGCCGGGCCACCGGCGTACTTGTTACCCGGGAGCCCTTACGCAAGCCCTTGATTCGGCTTTGTAATTGCTCCTAACCGCATTCGCGGACCGCACGAGTGAATCGGGCGGACACTAGAAGGATTGGAGCACTTCATGAGAGCCTCGAAGGTCTTTAAGCCGGCGAGCGTTGCCGTATGCGCAGTAGCCCTTTTGAGCGGCTGCAGCAAAGCCGGAAATCAGTTTGCACCGCCGCCCGGATCGGCGCCGACGGCCGCGCAGAACCGGCAGCACGGCGGCGCACATCCAGCGAATTGCATGCCCACCGTATGGGTAACGGCAAACGTAGAAAAAATCTACGGATATACGGCTGCCAATTCGCCTCCCTGCGTTACCATCCACGCAGCGAACGGTCTAAACTTTCAGGGGCTATACACCGTTGCGGTCGGCAGCAGCCCGAATTATGTCTACGTCGCAGATCTCCTCAACAGCCGCATCGTCGTCTTCGACTACAATGGCAACTACGTCAAGTGGCTGAGCACGACGCTGGGAACCACGAACTACCAACCCTGGGGCGTCTGCGTGAGCAGCGCAGGAGTCGTCGGAGTCGGGACCATTCAGCAGAGCGCGCAAGGAAACGTCGAGTTCTTCCAACCCAACGCGCCGAGCGGAAGCCAACCCACCGGCGACGCTACCGGCCAACTGATGCGGCAAACGTGGTGCGCATTCGACAGCGCCGGAAACTTCTTCGTCGTCGACGGCCAGAGCGGGATCGGTCAAAAGATCGACTACCTCGCCAGCAGCTTCGTCGGATTGCCGGGCCAAACGCTCGTCGACTCCGGGCTTGGAAGCGCTTCTTACTGGACCGGCCTCTATTCGCGCATCAACTCTCCCGCCGACCAGACGCTCAGCGCGGCCACCAACGCCCCACAGAACAGGACGCAAAAGGTCTACACCTGGACGGTAAACGGTCCGCCGATCGGCCCGCTGACGTTTACACCGTGCACGTGTTCGCCGTACGCGTTCCACCACAACCCTCGTTCGGAGAATCCCGTCGACCAGGTTGCCCCGAGCGCTGGCGGAGCGAGCGGCGTCCTCTATATCGCGGACGTCGGTAAGAATAAGATCCTTCAGGGGCCTGCAAACGGGGGAACCGTTACAACCTACCAGCAGGTCCGTGCGGCACTCGGCGTCGCGACCAACCCGTCCGGGCAGTACTAACGACAGCGCCTCGATCGAAGCTGCCGTAGAAATCGAAAGAGCAGGCTCGCTTCGGCGGGCCTGCTCTGCGATGGCGTGGTATGATGCCTCCAGCCAACCAGGCGCCGGCTAGGGCTATGGGAAGGCAATCGTGCGTTCCCAACTGGACCTTTATTGGGCTCGGTGTCGTTGTGCTTAAACGGAGGAAACATGCACTCACGAATAGCCGCAGCGGCTATCGCCTTTACCGTCATTATTCTTGCCGGGTGTTCGAGCCAATCGAATCCCACTTCGGGCAACGGGCTTACGCCATCGCTGCGGTCGCAGCCCGGTGCCCTGATGCAACCTTCAAACGTGGGTCAAGAAAGCACCCTCTATGTTTTTCAAGGCAAGCCCGACGCTGGAGGAGCGTTCGGCGGTTTGCTGGCAGGCAGCAACGGAGAATTCTACGGAGCTTCGTTCCAAGGTGGAACGAAAAACAGAGGAGCGGTGTATCAGGTCTCGTCGTCGGGTGCCGAACAGGTTTTGTACTCTTTCAAGGGCGGTAGTGACGGGTCGGGCTCGGAGTCGGACCTGATCGCTGGGAGCGGCGGCGTTCTGTACGGAGTCACCCTCTACGGTGGAAGCAATTCGACGTGTCCCATTTCCTATGGATGCGGCACCGTTTTTGAAATGGTGCCGAACGGTTCGGGTTACAGCGAACACGTGCTCTATGCGTTCAAAGGGCCGCCCGACGGCGTATCCCCTATCGGGAGTCTCCTTCTCGACAAAAGCGGTGCACTCTACGGCACGACGAATTACGGTGGTACGGCTACCACTGCCACGTGCATTTCTGTTTTGGGCGTCGGTGGTTGCGGAACCGTATTTAAGCTGACGCCCGCCGGCTCCGGCTTCAGCGAGAAGATACTGTACAGTTTTCAAGGTGGCAGCGACGGTGAAAATCCGAAAGGCACGCTGATTGCCGACGCCAAGGGCGCGCTCTACGGCACGACCCAGTTCGGCGGCGGCACCAGCGGATGCTACCCGATTTCCACCGGTGACACCAGCTGCGGCACCGTGTTTAAACTGCTGCCTTCTGGTGCCGAAAAAATTCTCTATCGCTTTCAAGGCGGAGCGGACGGCGGCAATCCGCGCGCCGCGCTGCTCGACGGAAAAAGTGGCGGAGACAAGCGCCCACGCCCGCTTTTCGGCGTGACCCAGTTCGGTGGCAGCACGACGGCGTGCAACTATGGATGTGGTACGGCTTTTGAGCTTATGCCTGCAAAATCGGGCTATACCGAGCGGATCATCCACAACTTCAGCATTACTCCTGGAGACGGCCACGGCCCGAGCGATCAGGATGGCCTCATTGCCGATGCGAG
The DNA here is from genome assembly GCA_049585095.1 of Candidatus Tumulicola sp. Lineage (GTDB taxonomy): Bacteria > Vulcanimicrobiota > Vulcanimicrobiia > Vulcanimicrobiales > Vulcanimicrobiaceae > Tumulicola. The sequence continues at coordinate 6,490 of JBAUZB010000329.1, read as the reverse complement.
CGGCGATCTCTTCGGCACGACCATCAGCGGTGGAAAAGGCGGCTCTATAAAATGCGGGTGCGGGACAGTATTCGAGTTGACTCCTTCCGGCTCAGGCTATACTGAAACCCTTCTCCACAGTTTCAAAGGCGCACCCGAGGGCTGGAGTGTACGAGCAAGCCTAACGGCCGATGCCTCCGGTACGCTGTACGGCACAACCTTTCTGGGCGGTGATAAACAAAGCAGATGCCACGCCCGGTGTGGAGTCGTTTTCAAAGTCTCGCCATAGCAGCATACTCTGCAATCACCCGGCGTAAAACAACGAGCCGCTCGCAACACGCGGGCGGCTCGTCGTTTGTGATGTGGTGATGCGGTGGCGTGTCACCAAATGGTCTTTAAATCGTCACTTCTTGATGAAGGGAAGCTGAAGTCTGTTTCGGTTTGAGGTTGCCGATCGCGCGTCGCGACGCTTGCGGGTAGACCCTCCCGGTGATATGATGCGAGCAGCCAACCAGGTGCCGGCCAGGTTCGTGGGAAGGTGATCGTGTTTTCCCACGCTGCGCCCTTTAAGGCTCGGCATCGTTGTGCTTAAACGGAGGAACCATGCACTCACGAGTAGCCGTAGCGGCTATCGCCTTTACCGTTATTATTTTTGCCGGGTGTTCGGGCCAATCGAATCCCACTTCGGGCAACGGGCTCACGCCGTCGCTGCGCTCGCAGCCCGGTGCCATGATGCACCCTTCGAACGTGAGCACCCTCTATGTTTTTCAAGGGAAGCCCGATGCCGGAGGAGCGTTTGGCGGCTTGCTGGCAGGCAGCAGCGGGGAGTTCTACGGAGTTTCGAACCAAGGTGGTACGCACAACGCCGGAGCCGTGTACGAGGTATCGTCTTCGGGTTCCGAGCAGGTTCTGTACTCCTTCCGAGGCGGTGCCGATGGGCAAGGCTCGGAGTCGGGGCTGATCGCGGGGAACGGTGGCGTGCTGTATGGCGTCACCGACGGCGGCGGAGGCGCTTCGACGTGTCCTCTTTCCTATGGATGCGGCACCGTCTTTGAAATGGTGCCGAACGGTTCCGGCTATAGCGAACACGTGCTCTATGCATTTCAAGGCCACCCCGACGGCGTGTCCCCTTTAGGGAATCTCTCTCTCGACAAAAGCGGCGCGCTTTACGGCACGACCAACTCGGGTGGTGCGGCGACCACCTGCACGGATTCTACGGGCGTGGTCGGCTGCGGAACCGTTTTCAAACTGACGCCTTCTGGCTCCGGCTACAGCGAAAAGATCGTCTACAGTTTTCATGGCGGCAGCGACGGTGAGTTTCCCAAGGACACGCTCATTGCCGATGCCAAGGGTGCGCTTTACGGCACGACCTACGGCGGCGGCGGCACTAGCGGATGCGAGCCGATTTCCAGCGGCGATACCAGTTGTGGCACCGTGTTCAAAGTGCTGCCTTCAGGCGCCGAAAGAGTCCTCTACCGCTTTCAAGGCGGGGCGAATGACGGCAGCAATCCGCGCGCCGCTCTGCTCGACGGAAAAGGTGGCGGCGACAAACGTCCGCGCCCGCTTTTCGGCGCGACCCTGTTCGGCGGTGGTGCGAACGGCGGACTAGGCGGTGGTACGGTCTTCGAGCTTACGCCTGCAAAATCGGGCTATGCCGAGAGGATCATCCACAACTTCAGCATTACTCCCGGAGACGGCGTGCGTCCGAACGATCAGAATGGCCTCATTGCTGATGCTAGCGGCGATCTCTTCGGCACGACCTTCGTCGGCGGTAAAGGCGACTCGATAAAATGCGGCTGCGGGACCGTATTCGAACTTACTCCTTCCGGCTCAGGTTACACTGAAACCATCCTCCACAGCTTTAAAGGCTTACCCGAAGGGGCACAGCCACGCGCAAGCCTAACCGCGGATACCTCGGGTACGCTGTACGGCACGACCTTCATCGGCGGTGATAAACAAAGCAGATGCCACGGACGTTGTGGAGTCGTTTTCAAAGTGGCGCCATAGTCATCGCCCTACGGCAATCACACGGCGTGAACAACGAGCCGCCTGCACCGTGCGGGTGGCTCTTGCTTTGTGGAGAGCATGCAATCGAGATACGTTCGTCGAAGTCCGCCGCGCAAAGGAGCAGAAGAAGTTGAACGTGGCAGACCTCCGTTTCGGTGCCGGTTTCAGCACTCGCGAAGTCCAAGTCAACGGCGCGACGATCGGCGTCACGGTTGGAGGTCAAGGGCCTGCGGTGGTCCTGCTTCACGGCTACGCCGAGGATTCGCGGATGTGGAGACCGCTCGCTATCGCGCTCGCACCGCGGTTCACGGTGATTGCTCCCGACCTCCCCGGTATCGGTAACTCGTCAATACCATCGTCCGGGCTCGACATGAAAACGTCGGCGCAGCGAATCCGAGACGCCGTTCGATCGCTCGGCTACACGAAGGTTCTCGTCGTGGGACACGACATCGGACTGATGGTCGCCTACGCATATGCCGCAATGTACCCGCAGGAAGTCGACAAGCTGGCCCTCATGGACGCGTTTCTACCTGGCGTTGAAGGTTGGGAACCGATCTACAACGATCCCGGAATCTGGCACTTCCGTTTTTACGGACCAACGCCGGTGGCGTTGGTCACCGGTCGGGAACGCACGTACTTCGACTATTTTTGGAACGACTTTGCCGCCGACAAGAATCACTCGATTCCAGAATTAAATCGTGAGGAATACACGCAGGCCTATTCGCGTCCGGGCCGGATGACTGCCGGCTTTACCTACTTCTCGGCCTTTCCGGCGACGGCAACCGACTTCGCAACTCTTGCTCGCACGAAACTCAACATTCCGGTCCTCGCAATCGGCGGAGAGAAGTCGCTCGGCGTGGCGCTCGGCGCTCAAGCGAAGCTGATTGCGACCGACGTGACGGTCGTGGTCCTGAAGAACGCCGGCCACTGGATTATGGAGGAGCAGCCGGCCGAAACGATGTCGGCCCTCACGAACTTCCTCGAGCGTCCCGGCACGCCTTAGTCCAACCCACTTCAAGGCTCAAAACGCGCACGACATCGATGCCATGTTAGCGACGTTTGACGAAAATGGAATCGTCGAAGATGAGGGTCAAGAACATCGGGGTCGGTCCGCGATCCGAGCCTGGATCGAAGACGTGACGCGCAAGTACCACGCACCTGTCGAGTCCAAGAGTATCGCCTACGCCTCAGCGGTCGACTTCCCGCCGACGCCGAGGCCAATGCGGCCAAACGAAAGCGACCGTTTAGTGGGTGTGCTACAATGGGAACCGTAGCGCCTTGACATAGCAATGCTGGGCGCCAATGCGTTCTGGCTAAGGAGCGTGGCAGATGCAGATTTCAGTTTTTGGGCGCGACGCGCTGAGCCTTTGCGCGGCCACTGTTTTACTGGCCGGCTGTAGCAGTGGTGATTCGCAACTCGCTCCGTCAGCCGCGATGCGGCAAGGTTCGGTGACCCGAAGCGCGCCTCAATTGAACGCGCCATCGCTGCGCGCACCTGCGGGCACGAGTCTCTACGTAGCAAACCCCGGCCTTAATACCGTGACCGTTTACGCCACCGGCAGCAAGTCGGTGTCGCGAACGATCTCCGAGGGTCTGAACTACCCGTGGGCATTCGCGTTTGACAGCGCCGGCAATCTCTATGTCGCAAACTGTGGCGCGCCATGTGGCGGCACGGGCGACGGCACCGTGACGGTCTATGGCGCGGGTAGCAGTTCGCTTTTGCGGACGATCTCGCAGGGCGTAAATGGGCCGGACTCACTAGCGTTCGGCGGCTCCGGCAGTCTGTTTGTCGCAAATGGCCATAACAGCACCGTGACCGTCTATGCCGCGGGAAAGACGAAACCACTGCGGACGATCTCAGAGGGCGTGAGCGGGCCGAAGACAGTAGCGTTGGACGCGTCCAGCAATCTCTACGTCGCAAACTTCGGCAACAGCACCGCGACCGTCTACGCTCCAGGCAGCAAATCGGTGCTACGGACGATCTCGCAGGGCGTGACCGGGCCAGTAGCACTGGCGTTGGACGGCTCCAACCATCCTTATGTGGTAAACCAAGGTAATAACACGGTGACCGTCTACGCCGCGGGAAAGACGAAGCTGCTGCGGACGATCTCGGACGGCGTGGCCGAGGCACGAGCGCTGGCGTTCGACGGCTCCGGTAATCTCTATGTCGCAAACAGCGTAGTCAGCACCGTGACGGTCTACGCTCCGGGCGGTACCGCAGTGTTGCGGACCATCTCCCAAGGCGTGGACTTTCCCGACGGGCTGGCTATCGGCAGCTCCGGTGCGCTCAGCGTCACAAACGAACCCAATAGCACCGTGACCGTCTACGCTCCGGGAAAGACGAGGCTGCTGAGGACGATCTCCGAAGGCATGAAATTTCCGGCTGCTATAGCGATTGGGCCGTAAGTGCCGCCGTCTTCCATCGCTATGGGCAGCCGATAGGTCCGCACCTCCCGGCTTTAGTGGACCTCCCCAACGAACCCGGGACCCTTTCATTTCAACGAGCAATTACATTGTGGCCGTTCTTGAGGCCGAATGTAAACTTGCAGTTTCAAAGAGTGGACGAGAACGTGACAATCTATCCCGCGCGACATCGGTGCCGATAGGCACGGCCCGCACGCCCTGCTGCAGCGTCTCGCTTCGACCTAACGCTAGGCCCACGACAACCTCGCGCCGAAACGTTCAATCGGCCGAGGAACACCCGTCTATGCCCTCTGCGGCTAATTCTTTTCATGCGAGGACAACTTATGAAATATTCCAGAAGTCTCGTCGGAGTGTGCCTCAGCGCGGCGCTCTTGGCCGCGTGCAGCGGCGGCAGTAATGGCCTCTCCCTGTCGGCGCCGACATTGGTCGCGCCGCCGATCCCTGCGCGGCAATCCGTCGCAGGGTCTGTCTCGCCGCCTCTAACCGAAAGCTCCAATCTCTATGTCGTAAACTATAATGGTAACACCGTGACGGTCTACGCCCCCGGCACTGCGTCGGTATTGCGGAAAGTTTCCCAGGGCGTGAACCATCCGGACGCGCTGGCGTTTGATGGCTCTGGCAGCCTCTATGTCGCAAATCTCGGAGGTAACGGCGGAAACGGCACGGTGGCAGTCTACGCCGTAGCCAGCAAAGTTGTGCTCCGGAAGATATCCCAGGGCGTGAACCATCCGGTTGCGCTGACATTTGACACGTCCGGCAATCTCTTTGTAGCAAACCGTTTTTCGAACACCGTGACGGTCTATGCCTCTGGCAGCGGGTCGGTGCTTCGGACGATCTCCCAAGGCGTGAACCAGCCAGATGCGTTAGCATTTGACGGTTCGGGCAATCTCTTTGTTGCAAACAACAACAATAACACCGTGACGGTCTACGCCCCGGGAAGCGGATCAGTGCTGCGGACCATCTCCGAGGGCGTGGACTTTCCATATGCGCTGGCGTTTGATGGCCTGGGGAATCTTTATGTCGCAAACGGCCTCAATAGTACCGTTACCGTCTACGCCCCGGGCAGTGGGTCGGTGCTGCGGACTATCTCCGAGGGCCTGAATGGACCGTATGCGCTGGTCTTTAGCCACGCAGGTGATCTCTATGTCGCAAATGACGCCTATAAGGTTAACACGGTGACCGTCTACGCCCCGGGAAGTACGTCGGTTCTGCGGACTATCTCGCAGGGCGTCGACTCTCCGCTAGCGCTTGCATTTGACGGCCCTGGCAATCTCTTTGTCGCAAACGGCCTCAACAGTACCGTGACAGTCTACGGCCACGGCGGCAAGAAACTGCGGCGAACGATCTCTCAAGGCGTGGACGGCCCGAATGCGCTGAAGTTTGGACCGTGAGTCCTGGCGCACCCACCCGCACAACTTCTCGCGTTCTTCATGCGCTTTGGTGCTGGATTTTCGCGAGATGATCGACTCGGATTGAGTCGACGGATGATTCCAATCCGGGCGTCGGCACGCAGTGGTTCCAACTGGCCTTCAATTGGCTTGGTCCGGTTCTAGATGCCAAAGACTCATACGTAAAGCGCGCAAGGGAGGAGGCCGCGATACCCCTCAATGGCATGTGGCGAATAGTGTTTGGCACCGCGTCCGCCGACAACGTGAGGACAGGCGGTCGCGACCAGCCCGGATTCGAAGGAGATCTACTCGCGGCGTCCTTTTCTTTCGAGCCCTTTCGCCGGCTGAGTTGCGCGCCACCGCGGAGTGTGCACCACCCAAAATTGGCGACAACCCAGCACTCCAGCGAACCTCTAACACCTGATGCGCTCATGCGCGCAGTGTCACCCTGATTGGAGCGACCGTACTCAAAGGAGGTTAGCGGGCGGCCGGCGCGGTGGCGGCGCCATCGCTCGCGGAGGCGGCGCCATCGCACGCGGAGGTACCATCGCACGCGGTGGTGCTGCCATCACTCGCGGAGGCGCAGCCGCTCGCGGAGGCGCTGCAATCGCTCGCGGAGCTCGTGCGATCGCATGCGAAGCCGGCGCTGCAGCGTGCGCACGAACTGCGGTCGCGTGCGCCTGCGCTGCGCG
>JBAUZB010000328.1:0-3455 GCA_049585095.1 Candidatus Tumulicola sp. | reverse complement strand
CTTCGGCGGTGCGTTCCCGCGCGAGTCCGAGCGTGCGCGCCGCCGTTGCCGGCGAGAAATCCTCAGGATCGACCGTTCCGCCCGGAAAAACGAATGCATCGGCGGCAAAGGCGCTGTGCCGGCTTCGTCGCGTCATGTAGAGTTCGAAATCGGGCGGCGCCGGTCGCGCGAGGATGACGGTCGCTGCCAGCCGGGGAGTGAGTTTCACGGTTCGTTGCCGCGTTCGGCGCTTTCCATCGAGGCGTCCTCCGGCTGGCGAATCTGCCGTCGGTCACGCTATGATGCGGGGATGCGGATAGCCCTCGGAAGCGACGCCGCCGGCGAACTTCCCGAAACATCGAACGATGGCTGCGAGCGCGCGGTCACGACGTCGAACGTTTCGGCGCCATCGCGGCGACCGCTCCGGCCGGCGACGATGCCTGGACGGCGGTCGGACGAGCGGTGGGCGAGGCGGTGGCCGCGGGCACCGCGGAGTACGGCATCGTCTGTTGCTGGACCGGAACCGGCGTCAGCATCGCGGCCAATAAGGTTCGCGGAGTCGGGGCGGCCTTGTGCGGCGACGTTCAAACCGCGGCCGGTTCCCGGGAGTGGAACGATGCCAACGTGCTCTGCCTCAGCTTGCGCGCGACGTCGGGACCGGTGGCCGAAGAAATGCTCGACGCGTGGTTTGCCGCGGCGCCGACGCAGCGGCCGCAGTACCGCGCCATGATCGACGAGTTGCGAACCCGCTAACGCCGCGGAGCATCGCAATCCAAAGACGGCCATACGCCGTTACTCCAGCGAATTGCCCCGTTCTCTTTGTCTGGAGGAAACATGAAATCTCGTTGGATTGCAGCGCTCGCCGGTGCCGGCATGCTCTTGTCGGCGATAGTGCCGGTAACGGCCGCCGAGACGTGGCTGCCGCAGGTCACCGATGCGCCGTCGCGCTTTTCGGGTCCCGGCGTCTATACCGGCAAACCGGCCCTTCCGGTCACGCTTTCGATGGTGATCGCCGGCGGCGGCCCGAGCAACTTTGCGACGCTCACGTTGGTGAAAGTGCTGGCCGGCGATAAGACCGATGCCGAAGTGGCGGCGCTCAAAGCGAAATTCGGCGCGGCGAAAGTCACCAACTTCGTCACCATTTTCCCCTTCGTCGTGAGCGACTCGTTGAAGATTGCCAAGGCGAAAGGCGTCGCGCTGCCGTCGCAGCCCAATCCCGACCCCAAGAACGGTGAGGCCCTCGCCGGAGCACTCTGGGCCGCCGGTCAGACGGGCCATGGATTCAACGTCGAGGTGATGCTCGATCGCGCGGTGTCGCATCCGATTCACGAGCAAGTCATGACCGATATCGACGCCAAGTACGGTCTGGCCGCCGACGCCGACTACCACGCGGTGCTCAGTCAGGCGATGCACGACCTCGCGACGGTCTACCACTTCAATGCGATGGGAAAACCCGCGTCGATGTAGCGCGACGCGCAATCGGCTCGGTCTCGAAAGACAGGAGGGTGACGCAATCGCGCCACCCTCTTTCTGCCATTCGAGCCGGCCGCAGAACTAACGCTGCGTCCGGCTACTCCACCTCCGACGGCAGCGGTGAAAGCTGCTCACCGTTCCTCGACCGGAGATGCCGATTCTACCGAATTACCCGTGCGAAGACAAGACGCCGGCTCCCAGCAACCAGGAGCAGAGAATCGCCAGGGCCCAGTTTACGGCGTGGGCGCTCCAGCAGTACGGGCATGGCCGGCGCGTGATGAAGACCAGCGAGTAGGCCAAGAAGAGCGACGTCAGCGCGGCCAAGGCGACGGCCGCCAGCAGGATGACGGCCGCGAGCGGCGTCCGCACGAGCCAAATGCCGACCCCCAGCGCCGCGTAGTAGACGGTGCCGACCAGCGCGTTCGGAACGCCGCCGAAGAGTCTGGCCCGAGGACTTTCGACCACGCTGGCTTCGGTTAGCCGGCCGCGCGCGGCGCAGCGCGCCTTCGAAAGCATGAAAAGCGAGGTGTAGAGACCAACACCGCAGAGTAACGTGACTATCGCCTTCGGCAGCATGCTCGCTTCGGTTTGACTCGATTCTATCGGCGCTTCGCCGCAGTGGGGCTCTTGCTCGGCTCGTTCGCGTTGGCGTACCTCGTCATCCGGTATCAGCCGCGCGTCGAGCACGAGATTCGGACCTTGGGACCGTTGGCCTATCCGCTCGCAATCGCGGTCTTCGCAGTCGTGGCCTCGGCCCCGTTCTCGGTGACCGATGCCCTGGCGATCATGAACGGGGCGATCTTCGGACCGCTGCGGGGTTCGCTCGTCGACGCGGTCGGCTTGGTGCTCGCCGCCATCTTAGGGTATTGGGTGAACCAGCGGGCCTCGTCGCTCCTCGACTTGCACGCCTACCTGCAGCGGCTGCCTCCCTGGGTAAAGCGCTTTCCCGTCGGTTCGCCGGCGTTTCTCATTGCGGTGCGCGTCATTCCGGGCTTCGGCGGAACGGTTGCGACCGCGAGTGCGGCCGCCTTTAAAGTGCCGCTCTGGGTGCACGTCTGGACGATGTGCGCGATCGCCATACCGATCTGCACGGTGCTGTCGATCTTCGGCGATCGAGTCACGGTCTTCGTGCACGGCGTTACCAATCGCTACGAATACCGCTTCCACCATTATTGCGAAACGCACCGCTGTCCGCACTTCCGTTTTCGCCGTCACGAGGCCCCGTCGCCGGCACCATGAACGCGCCGGACATCGTCAACGATTCTCGCGGGCTCGCCCTCGTGGCCGCGCGCGTCCGCGGCGCCGAACGCGTCGCCCTCGACACCGAGTTTCACGCGGAGCGCAGCTACGCGCCGCGGCTGATGGTAGTGCAGCTCGCTTTCGACGACGGAGCCGCAATCGTCGATCCGCTCGCGGTTCGCGATCTCACTCCTCTGCTCGAAGCGCTGACGCAAACCACCGTCGTCGGTCACGCGCTCGTTTCCGACTTGAAGATCTTTGCCGACCGTTTCGGAATCGTGCCGCCGCACGTTTTCGATACGCAGGTCGCAGCGGCGTTCCTCGGTTACGGAACGCAGATTTCGCTGGCAGATCTGGTCCGCGACTTGCAGCACGTGCGGCTGGCGAAGTCGCAGACCGTCAGCGACTGGTCGGCGCGGCCGTTCTCCGACCGCCAGCTCGAATACTTGGTCGACGACGTCGCTCACTTGTTGCCGATGTACGACGTGTTGCGCGCGCGCCTGGAAGATCGCGGCCGTTATGCGTGGGCGCTCGAGGAATGTGCCGATCTCGGCGATGCCGCGCGCTATCGCACCAACGAACGTCGCGCCTATTTGAAGATCCCGGGTGCGATCCGCATGAACCCGCGCGAGTTGGGGATTCTCAACGAAGTGGTGCGGCTGCGCGACCGCCTCGCGCGCGAGCGAGACTTGCCGGTGAAATACGTGCTGCCCGACGACGTCGTCGGCGGCCTTGCGGCGCTGCGTCCCAAGCGGCTCGAGGAT
>JBAUZB010000327.1:0-7023 GCA_049585095.1 Candidatus Tumulicola sp. | reverse complement strand
GCGCGAACGCGCGTTGCCGGCGGCGCCGCAACCATGACGATGCGCGCCGGACACGGCTTCGATGCGCACCGCTTGGTCGCGGGACGCAAGCTCGTGCTCGGCGGCGTCGAGGTGCCGTTCGAACGCGGCGCGCTCGGGCATTCCGATGCCGACGTCGTGGCGCACGCGCTCGCCGATGCGCTCCTCGGAGCGGCCGCACTCGGCGACCTGGGAGAACGCTTTCCCGATACCGATGCGCGATGGAAAGATGCCGACTCGATGGAGTTGCTTGCGGCGTGCGCGGGTGCCGTGCGCGACGCCGGATTCACGATTTGCAACGTCGACGCGACGATCGTCGTCGATCGCCCGAAGCTGGCGCCGCTGGTCGCGCGGATGCGCGAAAACGTCGCGAGCCGGCTCGGAATCGCGACGTCGTGCGTCAGCGTGAAAGCCAAGACCAGCGAGGGGATGGGCTACACCGGCGACGGCAGCGGCATCGCCGCCTTCGCCGTTGCCGCGTTGGAAGAACGCGGTGCCAAGCGGTGACGGCACCACCGGTCGCCGAACTCGCAACCGCCATGCAGCGCTGGGGTTTTCTCGAGGATCCGGCGCCGCCCGCAGCCCTGCGCTGGATCGAAACATTTCTCGAAGCCTACGGGCAAACGCTCGAGCGCACCGACGATGCCCTCCCGGCGATTACGGCGTTGCGCGACGAATCGTGCATCGTGCCGGCGCTCGAACTGGAGCGTCTGCGCTCGCGCGACGCCTTGTACTTCCTCGACGCAGTCGGCCAGTACGTCGACCACCAGCCGGAGCTGCGCGGACTTCCGTTGATGCACGACCTGCCTGCGATCGCCGAGGAATTCGGAATTGCGGCGGATGACGCATTGGCGGCCGTGCGCATGGCGTTGACCGGAAGTAAGACCGGAGCGCCGCTCGAACTGCTCTTCCCGTTGCTCGGTCACGATCGAATTCTCATCCGCATCGGCGCGGTCAACTCACGGCTCCTCCACGGGCGCGGCCTGGAGCCGATCGCCTTTGGTCCCGACGGCAAGCCCTTCCGCCCGATTCACGGCCGGCGCCCGCCGGTTCTGGCCGGCGAAGAATCCCCCGGCGCGGAGCCGGGGTTAGGGGAGTGACGATGAGGTTCACGCCGTGGGAGACTCTCGTTTCCGACTTGCTCGCCCCGGTCGAGCGCGATCCGGCGGCACGGGGCTGGCTCGACGTCGCGCTTTCGTATTCGGGATTCCACGCGATCGTCGCCCACCGGCTGATCCACTCCATCGCCGGCGTTCCGTTGCTGCCGCGCTTTCTCTCGAACGTCGCCCGGTTTTTCACCGGCATCGAAATCCACCCGCGCGCCAAGATCGGGAAAGGCGTCTTCATCGATCACGGGATGGGGGTGGTGATCGGCGAGACGAGTGAAGTCGGCGACGGCTGCACGATCTACCAGGGCGTGACGCTGGGCGGCACCAGTCTCTCGCACGGGAAACGTCACCCGACGCTCGGCCGCAACGTGACCGTCGGCGTCAACTCCGCCGTCCTCGGCGCGATCACGCTGGGCGACAACGCCAAAGTCGGCGGCGGATCGGTGGTGGTAAAAGACGTGCCGGCCAATGCCACCGTCGTCGGCGTTCCGGCCCGCATCGTCGCGCAAGACGGCAACCCGATTCGCGCGGTACCGGATCGGCCGCGAGTGGAAATGCCCGATCCGACGGCCGATGCCATCACGCGCTTGCGACAAGTCGTTGCGCGGCTCGAACAACGCGTGAGCGAACTCGAAGAAAGCCAAGAGTCGCCCGAAGAGTCCTGGAGCTGGGTGATCTGAAGCTCTATAACTCGCGAACCCGCACCGTCGAAACGTTCGAACCGCTGCGCGACGGCCAGGTTCGGATCTACGTTTGCGGTTTGACGCCTTCGGCGCGCGCCCACTTGGGTCACGCTCGCTCGTTCCTGTTCTTCGATGTCTTACGCCGTTACCTCACGCATCTCGGTTACCGCGTGACGTTCGTTCAAAACGTCACCGACATCGACGACCGCAGCATCAGCGAGGCGCGCAGGACCGGCGAAGATTACCACGCCATCATCGATCGCTACTACGCCGAATTCAAAGCGAGCATGCGCAAACTCGGCGTGCTGGAATACGATTTCGAACCGTACGCGACCGATTTCATCCCGCAAATCGAGCAGATGATTCGCGAACTCGTTGACGCGGGCCACGCCTACGTTTCGAAAGACGGCATCTACTACCGCGTGGCGTCGTTTCCGCGCTACGGACGGCTTTCCAACCGCAATATCGACGAGCTGGAAGCCGGCGCGCGCATCGAAATCGACGAGCAGAAGGAAGACCCACTCGACTTCGCGCTGTGGAAGTTTGCCAAGCCCGGCGAACCCAAATGGCCGTTCGACCCGTATGGCGACGGCCGGCCTGGATGGCACATCGAATGTTCGGCGATGGCTCGGGTGCTGCTGGACCCGGAAGGAACCGGTTTCGATATCCACGGTGGCGGCGCGGATCTCATTTTCCCGCATCACGAGAACGAGATCGCCCAGAGCGAGCCGCTGATGGCCTACCCCCCAATGGCAAATTTTTGGGTCCACGGCGGCCTGTTGCTCTTCGACAACAAGAAGATGGCAAAATCGCTGGGGAATTACGAGCCGCTTTCCGACTTGCTCGGGCGTCACGACCCGCAAGCGATCCGGCTGTCGCTACTGCAAACCAGTTACGCCAAAGTGAAGAATTTCACCGACGAGTCGGTCGCCGGCGCGGCGGTTGCGTTGCGACAACTCAAGAAAGCCTATCGTTGGCTTCGCGAGCGGTCGCAGCCGGTCCCCACCGATCTTACGCGAACCGGATACGCCGCCCGTATCGAAACCGAACTCGACGCGGATATCAATACCGCGGCGGCACTCGCGGTGATGTTGGAGTTTGCCGGCGACGTCGAAAAGGTTGCCCAACGGTCCGGGCCCGGCGAAGCGCTCTTCGAGTTTGCGTACCTCTTGACGCTGCTCGGCATCGTGCCCGGCGACGCGTGGCTCGACGAATCCGCGCCGTCGCTGCCCGGCGATTTCGTCGCGCAGTTGGAGGCGGCGCTGGACGAACGGTTCGACGGTGCGACCCCGGAAAGCGCGATCGAGCGCGTCATCGCGATGCGGCGCGAGGCGCGTGCGCGCAAAGAATGGGCGGTGTCGGACCGTTTGCGCGACGCGTTGCTCCGATGCGGCGTCGCCTTGAAAGACGCCAAGGAAGAGACGTCGTGGAGCGTCGCCGCGGAGTAATCTTCGACCTCGACGACGTCGTCTACGGGATTCACGCGACGATGGAAGCGCTGGCGGCCGGCGAGCGGCTGCGCGCGATTCACGTCGCCGCCGATCGGAAGCGCGACGGCGCGTTACGCGAACTCCTGGGTCGCGCGAAGGAAGCCAACTTGCCGGTGCGTTTCGAGCCGCGTGCCTTTTTCGCCAAGCTGCCGGTGCGCGCGCATCAGGGCGTCGTCGCCCTCGCGCCGCCGTTTGCCTACGCCTCGCTGCGCGACGTTCTCGGCGCCGCTCCTCGCGGCGAAAAGCGCCTGTTCGTGGTGCTCGATCACTTGACCGATCCGCATAACGTGGGGGCAATCGTGCGCACCGCCGAGTGTGCCGGTGCCGATGCCGTGATTCTGCCCGACCGGCGTTCGGCCGGAATCAACGCGACCGTCCGCAAATCGGCGGCCGGCGCCGCCGCGCACCTGCCGATCGCGCGCGTCGCCAATCTCGCCGACGCCATTCGGGTGTTGAAAAAGGCCGCCGTTTGGGTGGTGGGAGCCGATTCGGCTTCGCCGGCCGTCGAAATGACGCAGGCCGACCTCAATCGCGACTTAGCCCTGGTGATCGGCGCCGAAGGATCGGGTCTCTCGCAACTCGTCAAGCGCGAATGCGACTACCTAGTGCGGATTCCGATGCGCGGGGCGGTGGCGTCGCTGAACGCTTCGGTCGCGGCCGCCGTCCTGATGTATGAAGCGCTGCGCCAGCGGCAGGAATAACCTTTTCAAAAAGTCGCGCTTTAACAGGTAGCGCGATGCGCCGCACTCTATACTACGCTTGCCCTACCGAACTACCGAAAAAGGCAGCACAGCGATGAAAACCAAGAAAAAAGAGAAGCCGACCAACGGGAAGTCCAAAGTTGCCAAGCCGCACTACGAGCAAGGCGACGCGGGTGAAAAGGTCCAGTTTTTCGACGCAAAGCTGATTCTGAAACCGGACTTCTTCGATTCGATGCGCGGTTTCAAGATGTTCAGCGACTTGGTGGTAGAAGCCGCCGGGCGCGTGCGAGGCGTTTCCTACGCCCCGTTTGATTTGACCAAGGTGCGCCCGAGAATTCGGGAAGTCATGTTCGTCGACACCGCCGATTTCCGGCTCTACAACAACTCGTTCATCCTGCGCCGCCGGACCGAATATCAGGACGGATTTCCGATCGGCGATCCGGAGATCGTTTTCAAGTATCGCAGCAACGATCTCGAGAAAGCGCGGGCGGTCGACGTGCGGCCGCACATCGCCGGCCCGTATCGCATCAAGTTCAAGATGGAAGCGCTGCCGCTGAAAGATCAAACCGGCAGCTATCGCCTGTTGTACGCGCACAACTGCATCTTTCCGGTCAGTTCGGTGCACGCCGGCGATCGCACGAACCTGAAAACCATTGCGACCGGGCTTCCGGCACTGGCCGGGCTGATCGGCGAGATGGAGGGGAAGGTCGAGATGGTCAATGCGACGCTCGTCGAGGAAGTGTTGATGGATCTCGGGATGCTCGATTTCGGCAAAGGAATGGTCGCGAAATGCAACATCTCGCTGTGGCGTTCGCTCGGCGACCACACCGTAATGTGCGGAGAGTTTGCCTATCAGACGCGATTCGAGCGGATGGACGAAGTCGACCAGCTGGTCAAGCAGCGGGTCGAAGAACTCTTCATCAAGCTCCAGCAAGTGGCGTCGGGGTGGTTGTTCCTCGGAACGACGAAGACCGGGCTGGTCTACCGGCTGAAGGGTAACCCGCCGCAAGCCCATGAGTGAAACGGCGCCCTCCCCGAAGCCGGCTGCGCCCCCCGGTCGGAAGGTCGCAGTCGGCGAACTATTCTGGACGTTCCTGGTAATCGGCGCTACGAGTTTCGGCGGCGGCGTCGTCGCGTATTTACGAAACGCGCTGGTGGCGAAAAAGAAATGGTTGACCGACGTTGAGTTTCTCGAACTGACGTCGATCAGCAATACGCTCCCGGGTTTGAATGCGACGAATATGGCCATATTGGCCGGCGACCGGCTGGGCGGACCGGCTGGTTCGGCTGCAGCCATGCTCGGCATCTGTGCGCCGGCCTTCGTTTTCATGACCGTTGCGGGAATCTTAGCTGCCGCCGAGGCTAGTCGCCCGATCGTGACGGCGGGGCTTCATGGTGTCGCCGCGGCGGCGGTCGGCTTGATTGCGGCGACCTGGTATCAAATCGGAAAGAAGTCGGTTAAGGGTTTCTACGACGCGCTCTTCATTCTGGCCGCGGTACTCGGCGTCAATCACTTTAAGTTTTCCGTTCCGCAAGTTTTGATCGTGGTGGGCGCGGTGGCGATCTTCGCCCATCGCCCGCGCAAGCCCGAAAGAGAAAGCACCGAGCAATGGCTGAGCTCCCTGCGTTAGCCGGCGTCTTCGCCTACCTATCGCTGCTGACGATCGGCGGCGGCATGGCAGCATATCCGGAGATGCAGAAGCTGGTGGTCGATACGCATCATTGGATGACGGCCGAGCAGCTGATCCACATTTATTCGGTCGGTCAGATGTCGCCCGGGCCGAACATGATGATGGTCGCCGGTATCGGCGTGAAAGTCGCTTGGCTTCCGGGAGCCTTGATCGCCGCCACCGCGTTCTTCTTGCCCACCGGATTCCTGACGTTCGCCGTCGGCCGGATTTGGAATCGTCTGGCCGGGTGGCCGTGGCGCGACTCCATCCAGAAAGGCCTTGGTTGCGTTGCCATCGGCCTGGCGGTGGCCGGCCTGCTCTCGTTCGGACGCGGCTCGATCCATGGCTGGCTGACGCTGGTGATCGCGCTGGTCGTCTTCGGCGCGACCGTCCGCACGAAGATCAACCCGGCGCTGCTCATTCTCGGCGGAGCGGTCGTCGGGATCATCGGCCTGCGCTAGCCCCCCATGACCCCCTGAACGGAGCCCCATGTCACCCTGAGCGGAGGCGCGAAGCGCCGCAGTCGAAGGGCGAAGGGCAGGGCGAAAGGGCGAAGGGCGAAGGACCGCCACGCGTCCTTGACGCTGGAGGGGTACCCTCCTATACTTACCTGTGATGTGCCGCGCCCGATGGGCTACGGCCTGCGCAGGCGGCACACGGACCCAAAAGGCAGACAGTAACTATGGCAATGACCCATCCCGTGACGGATGGTCTGGAGTACCACGAGCGAGCCGACGAAGAGCTCGTAGCCATCGCAAAAACCGGCGACAACCTTGCGATGGAATACCTTCTCAACAAGTACAAGAACTTCGTCCGCATCAAGGCCAAGAGCTATTTCTTGATCGGGGCGGATCGCGAAGACATCATCCAAGAAGGCATGATCGGCTTGTACAAGGCGGTCCGCGACTTCAAGGCCGACAAACTCTCGAGTTTTCGAGCGTTCGCCGAACTGTGCATCACGCGGCAGATCATCACCGCCATCAAGACGGCGACGCGGCAGAAGCACATCCCGCTCAACCAATACATCTCGCTCAACAAACCGATCTACGATGAGGACAGCGAACGGACGCTGCTCGACGTCATGGCCTCGCAGAAGACCTCGGATCCCGAGGAGCTGGTGGTGACGCAAGAGGTTTCCGACGATATCCGGCAGCGGATTCGCCAAAATCTCTCCGAGCTCGAATCGCAAGTTCTCGAATCGTACCTGGAAGGGAAGAGCTACCAAGAGATGGCGCGCGATCTCGGTCGCCACGTGAAATCGATCGATAACGCCTTACAGCGCGTCAAGCGGAAGATTGAAAAGAACCTGGCGGAGTTCGAGTTCCAGTAGCCCCATGTCACCCTGAGCGGAG
>JBAUZB010000326.1:0-9027 GCA_049585095.1 Candidatus Tumulicola sp. | reverse complement strand
GCCGCGGTGCTCGCCGACGGGGTCGCGCCGTGGCGCATCGGCGGCGTCGGCATGCCGCTTCGCCTGGCACACCCCGACAGCGCGATCGCAAATGTGATCGCGGATGCAACCGCCGAACCCAACGTGTGGCAGCTCTCCGGAGAGTATGCCGGCACGCTGCAGGCGACACGCTACGGCGACGCGGTGCGCGCGACGTTCGATGGAAACCCGTTCGGCGGCAGCGTCGGCTATCGCGAAGGGGAGATCGTCGCGCAGGTCGACGGCGGCACGCATGCGTTTCGATTCGCCGACCCGCCGGCAACCGGGTCGGCGACGGCAGCGCATGGCGCCGCTGGGGGCGATGCGCGCGTCACCGCGCCGATGCCCGGAAAGATCGTGAAAGTCGCCGTGCGCCAAGGTGACGCCGTCGAAGAGCGCGCGCTGCTGCTGGTGCTCGAGGCGATGAAGATGGAGCACCGCATCGAAGCCTCGGCCGGCGCCCGGGTGAAAGCGGTGCTGGTGAAGGAAGGCGACATCGTCGCCGGCGGTACGCCGCTGGTCGAGCTGGAATGATCGCCGCATGACGTTGCCAAAATCCGTTACGATTTTCGAGATGGGAGCCCGCGACGGACTCCAAAACGAGTCCGAGATCGTCTCCTCCGATGCGAAGGTGCGCTACATCGACCTGCTTTCGGCGACCGGATTGCGCTGGATCGAAGCGACGTCGTTCGTCAGCCCCAAGGCGATTCCGCAACTGGCCGATGCCGCCGACGTGTTTTCGCGAATTCGCAAGGCGCCGGGAGTGCGCTACCCGGTTCTGACGCCGAACCTACGGGGATACGCGCGCGCGAAAGACGCCGGTGCCGATGCGATTGCGGTTTTTACGGCCGCTTCGGAAGCGTTCACCAAGCGCAACATCAACATGACGATCGACCAATCCCTGGAGACGTTTCGCGACGTCGTGCGGGCCGCCAAGGACGACGGCATGTGGGTGCGCGGCTACGTTTCGACGGCATTTGGTTCGCCGTTCGGCGACACGGTGACGCCGCGCGCCGTCGTCGACGTCAGCGTCAAGCTGATGGAGATGGGTTGCGATTCGCTGTCGATCGGCGACACGATCGGCGTCGGGGTACCCAGCCAGGTCGACGAGTTGATCCCGCTGCTCGCCGAAACGATTCCGCTCGAACGCATCGCCATGCACTTCCACGACACGCGCGGCACCGCGCTTGCCAACGTCTATGCGGCGTTGCAACGCGGCGTCACCTCGTTCGATTCGTCGGCCGGCGGACTCGGCGGCTGTCCGTACGCGCCCGGAGCTACCGGCAACGTCGGCACCGAAGACGTGCTCTACATGCTGCATCAGATGGGGATCGAAACCGGCGTCGATCTGGCGCAAATTCGCGCCGCGTCGCGCTACATCGCCGGCGTTCTCGGCCACGCGCTCACCAGCAAAGCCTTCCAAGCCATGGAATCCTCGCAAATGGCGGCTTCGCCGGCAGGACGAATAGGCGGCCCATGACGGTCGTCCGTGCCGGTACGCTCTACGATGGAACGTTGGAACCGCCGAAGCGCAACGTCGATCTGGTGATCGACGGCAGCGGCCGCATCGCCGGGCTGACCGCGGCCTCCGGCGAGTGCGACCTGCAGGCCGCCTGCGTGACGCCGGGACTGGTCAACGCGCACGCGCATCTCGAGGCCAGCGGCGAACCCGACCTGATGGGCGCGTTCGTGACGACGCCGCCGAACCAACGGCTGCTTAACGCGGTCGCCAACGCGCGCAAGACGCTGGAAGCCGGAATCACGACGATCCGCGACGTGGGTTGCTCGAACGGGTTTGCGCAGAGCGTTCGCGACGCGATCGACGCGGGCAAAATCCCCGGCCCGCGCATGCGCTGCGCCGGCGCGGTGCTTTGCATGACCGGCGGCCACGGCTGGCCGATCGGCCGGATGGTGGATTCGCCGTGGGATGCGCGCAAAGCGGTGCGCGAACAGCTCTTTGCCGGAGCGGATTGCATCAAGCTCATCGCCACCGGCGGCGTGCTCACCAAAGGCGCGGTTCCGGGCAACGCCCAGCTGACGCCCGACGAGCTCGAAGCCGCGGTCGACGAAGCGCATCGCCACGGCCTGCGCGCGGCGGCGCACGCCATCGGCACGCTCGGCATCAAGAACGCGCTGCGCGCCGGCATCGATTCGATCGAACACGGCACCTTGCTCGACGACGAAGCCATCGCACTCTTCAAGGAGCGCCGCACCTATTTGGTGCCCACGCTGAGCGCACCGACATGTATTATGTCGCACCTGGAAGACGGCACGCAGCCGCAGTACGTGGTCGACAAAGCGCGCGGCCTGAACGAGGTGATGTTGACCAACCTGCGGCGCGCGTACGAGGCCGGCGTGCGTTTCGCCGGCGGCTCCGACGCCGGAACGCCGTACAACTACCACGAGAACTACGCCTTGGAAATCGAGTTGATGTGGTCGATGCTCGGGATGACGGCGCAGCAGGCGCTCCACGCGGCCACCGCCGTCGCCGCCGAGCTGATCGGATTGCACGGCGGAATTCTAGCCGTCGGCGAACCGGCCGATTTGCTGCTACTGGATCGCGACGCCGGCGACGACGTGCGCGCGTTGCGCGAGCCGAAAACCGTCATGAAAGGCGGGATCGTCGTATGACGCCGGCCGCGCCGCCGCCCATCAGCGCACCGGTGACGGCCAGCGCACCGGTGACGGGCAGCGCGCCGGTTGCGGGAAGTCCGATCGCGCACGTGATCGTCGTGATTCAAGAGAATCGCACCACCGACAATCTCTTTGCGTCGTCGATCATCGCCGGCGGCAAGCCGTATCCCGGCGCGAACGTCACGCAGACGGCGCGCATCGACGGCAAGTCGATCGCGATGAAAGCTACGCCGTTCGAATATCCGGCCGATCCGCGGCACACCCACGCGGCGCTGGTGGCCGAGTGGAACGGCGGGAAGATGGACGGCTTCGGCAAGGATCCGGTGTACCCCGATCCCGGCTTTCCGGCCGGGCCTCCGAACTTTCCACTGGCGTACGTGCCGGCGTACGAGACCACGATCTATCATCTGCTGGCACAGCGTTACGCCTTGGCGGATAATAATTTCGCGCCGCGGCTGGTGCCGACGTTCCCGGGACACCTGTTTTTGGTTACCGCGCAAAGTCAAGCGGCCGATGATCCGACCGAGCTGTTGACCTGGGGATGCGACTCGAAGCCGACGACGACGGTGCCGCTGTTCGGAAACGGAGAGACCGAGATTAGGCCCGGCGTTTTTCCGTGTTTCGACAATCCGACGATCGGCGATCTGCTCGACCGCGCGCACGTTTCGTGGAAATACTATACCGGCGCGGCCGATGCCGTCGCCGACGCGTGGGTCAACGTGTACGACGCCATCCGGCATATCCGCTACGGGCCGGATTGGCAGGCCAACGTCGACACGCCGATGTCGGACGTGTTGAGCGACATCGCCCACTGCCGATTGCCGCAAGTCGCCTACGTGACGCCGACCTGGATGGCGTCGGATCACGCGGGGTCGATGAGCAACGGCGGCCCGGGCTGGGTCGGCTCGATTTACATGGCCGTCGAGCAAAGCGCACGATCGGGCAATACCGCGTGCCGTTATGCCGGCGACACCGCGATCATTCTCACCTGGGACGACAGCGGCGGATGGTACGATCACGTGCGCCCACCCGCGGGACCGAACGGCACGAGTTACGGCTTTCGGGTGCCGATCGTCGTCATCTCGCCGTGGGCCCGTTCGAACTACGATCCCGGCAAGAAAAACTTCGTCCCCTACGTTTCACATACCGAACGTGAAACCACCGCAGTCGTACGTTTCATTGAAAAAAATTGGGCGCTCGGAACGCTCGGAGAACGCGATCTCGGCGGCGACGACTTGAGCGACATGTTCGACTACGCACGGCCGGCGCCGGTGCCGTTCTTCACCGAACTGGCGTTTGAGCGGCTCATCAAAAACACGCAGTGGAACCTCGCGCGAAGCCTGGCCGATCGGCACGTCGTCGACGACGACCGGTAAGACCGTGGCTGCATCGCTTGCCGGACTGCGCCTCGCCGTTTTGGGTTCGATCTCGTGGCCCGCTCCGCCGGCCGGATACGGCCCTTGGGAGCAGATCGCGTTCGACATCGCCGACGGGATGCGCCGGCGCGGCCTCGACGTGACGCTCTTCGCGACCGGGAACTCGCACTTCGAGGGAACGCTCGCGTCGGTGGTTCCGGTTGGGCTGAACGAGGACCCGGCGCTCTCCGGCGAGGTGTTCGGCGCGTTGCACGCCGGCGAGCTGTTTCGCCGCGCCAACGAGTTCGATCTCATTCATAACAACTTCGACTGGAAACCGTTGACCTACGCACTGGGTTCGACCGCCCCTCCGCTGCTGACCACGATTCACGGATTCTCGTCGCCCCACATTCTCGCGGCGTACTATGCCTGCGCGTGGCGCAGCTTCTACTGCTCGATTTCCAATTCGGATCGCGATCCCGGACTCGACTATCTCGCAACCACCTACAACGGAATCGATCCCAACCAGTTTACGTTCGAAGAACAACCCGGCGATTATCTCGTCTTTCTCGGGCGCTTTCATCCGGAAAAAGGCGCGCATCTCGCGATCGAGATCGCGCGGCGAGTCGGCATCCGGCTGAAAATGGCGGCAATACCCCAAGACGAGGCGTACTTTCGGGAGCAGGTGCTGCCCCACGTCGACGGCGACCGGGTGCAGTTTCTCGGTGCGGTCGAACGCTCGGCGCGCAACGAACTGCTGTCGGGCGCGCTGGCCTTGGTGCACATGACGACGCGCCCGGAGCGTTTTGGGCTGACGATGATCGAAGCGATGGCGTGCGGCACGCCGGTGCTGGGCGCGCGCATGGGTTCGATTCCGGAAATCGTCCTCGACGGCGTTACCGGTTTTTTGTGCGACGGGGTCGACGCAGCGGTGGCCGCCGTGCCGCGGCTGGCTTCGCTCGATCGCCGCGCCTGCCGCGCACGCGTCGAATCGGAATTCACGGTCGAGCGCATGATCGACCGTTATCTCGACGCGTATGCGACGGCACTCGAGCTACGGCTGCCGCCGGCGCCGAGCGAGACGACGTTGCGAATGCGGGCGCACGATTGGTGGGACCGCCCGATGGCCTACACCGAGATCCCGCCGAAGCCAAGGAGCTTGCGATTCTCATGAAACGCGTCGAACGCGATTACTCCCACCGCTCGCTTTTCGACAAACTCGGCGTCACGGCCGGCGCCCACGTTGGGCTGTCGGGCCGGCACGACGAGACCTTCGTTGAAGAGTTGAACGTTCGTTTGGCCAAGAGCGCGAGCACGCGGCTCCTCGGCATCTACGATTTGATCTTCGTGCGAATCGACCGCCCCGCGGACCTGCGGCGCATCGCCGCGGCCGCAACCCGCTTAAAGCCGAATGGCGCGCTCTGGGCGTTTCATCCGAAGGGCCGCGGCGCATCGCCGCCCGACGGCCAAGTTCGCGCCGCGGGGATTGCCGCCGGCTTGGTCGACAACAAGATCAGCGCCTACAGCGAAACCCACACCGCGACGCGCTACGTCATCCCGTTAATCCGGCGCTAGCGCGCGCTCCCAGCGCAGCTTGTTCAACGCCGCGCGCGCGTGCGCGATCGCAGTGTCGTCGATCGCGCCGTCGACGAGCATCGTGAAGTGCCCCATCTTGCGGCGCGCGACCGCGTGCCGCTTTCCATAGAGGTGCAGCACGATCGACGGGTCGCTCAGCAAATCCGGAATTCCGGCGAGACGGTCGCCGCGGCCGTCGCCGAGGATATTCATCATGACGGCGTTGTCGAGTACCCGCGGCGGCGACAGTGGTAGATCGCAAATCGCTCGGACGTGCTGTTCGTATTGCGAGCACGGCGTGACGTCGATCGTAAAGTGCCCGCTGTTGTGCGGACGCGGTGCGATTTCGTTGACCAGCAACTCGTCGTGCTGGGTGAGAAAGAATTCGACGCAATAGGTTCCCACGATGCGCAACCGCCGTCCGATGGTCGCGGCCATCGCTTGCGCGCGCTGCGCGATTGCGGGCTCCACGCGCGCCGGCGCCAGCGTCATCGCCAAAATGCCGCGGTCGTGCTGGTTCTCGACGGCCGGATAGGTAACGACGTCGTCGCCGGCGCCGCGCGTGGCGACCACGCTCAGCTCGCGCGAGAACGCGACGAATCGTTCGAAGATCAACGGCGCACCGCCGCCCGCCGCAAACGCCGCCTCGGCTTCTTCGACGGAAGCCGCGCGCCACTGGCCTTTTCCGTCGTAGCCGCCGCGGACGGTTTTCAACACCGCGGGAAACCCGACCGTCGCTGCCGCCCGCGCGACGTCGCCGGCCGTTTCGACCGATTCGAACGCCGCCGTCGGAACGCCGCATTCGCGAACGAAACGCTTTTCCAAAATCCGGTCTTGGGTGATGCGCAGCACGCTGCTCGACGGCGCGACCCGGTGGCCGAGCCGTTCGAGATGCTCGACCGACGCAATCGCGACGTTTTCGAATTCGTACGTCACCACGTCGCTGCGCCGTCCCAGCTCTTCGATGGCCGCCACGTCATCGTAGGCCGCCACGATTTGCTCGTCGGCGACCTGCCCGGTGGGCGACCGTTCTTGCGGATCGAGCGTGATCACGTCGTAACCCATGCGCTTGGCATCGAGCGCAAACATGCGGCCGAGTTGCCCGCCGCCGATCACGCCGATCGTGGTGACGGCGGTTGCGCTCACTCCGGCGTGCTGGATTTGGCCGCGGCGTGCATCGTGGCGACGTAGGCGGATAAGCGTTGCGCCAGCTCGGGGTCGCTCAGCGCGATGATGCGGGCTGCAAAGAGCGCGGCGTTGACCGCGCCGCCGATGGCCATCGTCGCGACCGGCACGCCCGGCGGCATTTGCGCGATCGACAGCAGCGAATCGACGCCGTGCAGCGCTTTCGACTGCACCGGAACGCCGATTACCGGAAGCAACGTCTTGGCCGCGGTCATCCCGGGAAGATGCGCGGCGCCTCCGGCGCCCGCGATGATCACCGCGATGCCGCGTTGCGGCGCCGATGCCGCGTACTCGAACATTTCGTCGGGCATCCGGTGCGCCGACACGACCCGCATCTCGCAGGAAATCGCGAGATCCGCCAGCGTTGCGCGCGCCGGCTCCATCGTTTCCCAGTCGGAGCGGCTGCCCATGATGATGCCGACCTTGGGCGATGCGTTCGACGCTTGGGCCATCGACGAGCGGCTTCGCGCCGCCGCCGCCGTTGTCATGCCGCGAAGGTTTCGAGCAGAGCGAGCGCTCCCCGAGGGCGAATGAGTGCCGTATGTCGCGTTTTCTTCTCGGCATCAACTACTGGCCGCGGCGCAGCGCCATGTACATGTGGCAGCGTTTCGATCTCGGAGAAATCGCCGAGGACGCCGCACGCATCAAGGCGCTGGGTCTCGACGTGGTACGCTTCTTCCTCATGTGGGAAAGCTTTCAACCGTCGCCGGATCGCATCGATACCGCCGCGTTGCGCCGTTTTGAAAGCGTGATGGACGCGTTGCACGACCGCGGCCTGCGGGCGATGCCGACGTTGTTCTGCGGTCATATGAGCGGCGTCAACTGGCTGCCGTCGTGGTCGCTCGACCCGTCGACGCCGCACGGCCGGTTTCGCACGATTTCGAACGGCAACACGTCGCTCTACGGCATCGGCGACTTCTACGCCGATCCACGCCTGCTGGCGGCGCAGGTGACGTTCGCGCGGGAAGCCGGGGCGTGCGTTCGCGGACATCCGGCACTGTTTGCGTGGGATTTGGGCAACGAGTTTTCAAATCTTCGCGAGCCGGCGACGCCGCAGGATGCCGCCGGCTGGAGCGCCCGATTGAGCGACGCGCTGCGGGCCGCGTCGAACGCCGACGTCACCGGCGGCATGCACGGCGAAGATCTCGAGCGCGACCGGCATCTCCGGCCCTCGAGCATCGCGCGGCCGTGGGATTTCGCAACGATGCACGGATATTCGGTGTACAGTGCGTTTTCGCGCGGGCGGCTCGACACCAACGTCGTTCCTTTTCTCGCGCAACTGCAGGCGGCGTGCAGCGGCCAGCGGGTGCTCTTCAGCGAGTTCGGGAATCCGACGTGCCCGCCGGGAACCGTTTCGCCCTACGATCGCGTGCCGTTGCCCGGCGACGCGGTGCCGGCCACGCAACCGCTGCCGGCCAATGCCGCACCCTACGCCTGTTTGAGCGAAGACGAGATGGCAAACTACGGTTCGGGCGTCCTCGATCGGCTCCACGCACGCGGCGCAGTGGGTGCGTTCTGGTGGTGCTGGGCGGACTACGATGCGGCGCTCGCCGGCATGCCGCCGTTCGACCGCGCGCCGCACGAGCTGCACTTCGGCATCGTGCGCTCCGACGGCAGCGCCAAACCGGTCGCCGCTATGCTAGCGCGTTTTGCCGGCGAAGCGCGCGACGCGATCGATCCGCCGCCCGCCATCGTTACCAACGAAGCCGCCTACTACGCGTCGCTTCCGCAGGGAATCGCCGACCTCTACGACGCTTATTGTGACGACCATGCCTGACCCGGTGCGCGCGATGATCGTGACCGGCGCGAGTTCGGGCATTGGACGCGCGCTCGCGTTCGCGGCTGCGCGCGAAGGTTACGCCGTGTTGCTCGTCGCGCGCCGCGCCGAGCGTCTCGACGCCGTCGCACGGGAGATTCGCGGTTTCGGCGGAACGGCCGAGGCGCTGGTCGTCGACGTCTGCGTACGCGACGCCGCCGATCGTATCGTCGCAACCGCGGCACACGCCTTCGGACGCATCGACGTACTCGTCAACAACGCCGGCGGCGGCGCCCACGGCGATCTTCTCGCGCAGAGCGACGCGGAGATCGAAGCGCAGTGGCAGCAGCATGTCGCCGCGCCGCTGCGCCTTTCGCGCGCAGCTCTCCCGCATCTCGAGCGCGTTCGCGGATCGCTCGTCTTCGTCGGATCGGGCGTCGCGCGCGTACCGGTCCCGGCGTTCGGCGCGTACGCGCCGGTGAAAGCTGCGATACGCGCCGCGGC
>JBAUZB010000325.1:0-2545 GCA_049585095.1 Candidatus Tumulicola sp. | reverse complement strand
GCCTACCCGCAGCCGTTCGACGTCGCGGCGGAGACCGCGACGCAACCGGCGGCGGCCTCGCAGTGAATCCGGTCGTCCCGGTGTTGGCGGCCGGCGGGACGTTCGCGGCGGCCACCCTCCTCTGTCTGCTCGCCGGCGTGTGGATCGGGCGCACAACCGGCCAGCCGCTATGGGCGGTGGGGGGCCTGCTGGCGGGCCTGCTGCTCGGCGGTTACTCCGCCTTTCGGCTCTTGTTGCGCTCGCTCTGAGGCGTGGTGCCGGAGCAGGATAACCTCCCCACCCGGCGTAGCTACAGCGACGCTGAAGCGGCGGCCGATCTTGCGACGTATCGGGCGCTCAAACGGTCGGGGTCGCTTCGCAGCCTACTCGTCGTTGCTTTTCTCGGTCTCGCTCTCGTCCGCTGGCTGCCCCATCCGGTTTTCGCGCTTTGGGCCGGCGGACTGTGCGGAGTGCTCAACACCCTCTGGACGATGCGCAGCGGCGAGCGATTGGTGGATCATCGCGGCGTCGGCGGCTTCGTGTTAAGTAGTTTCGTACGAATCGGCGTCTTCGGTATAGTCCCGGTGGCGTTCGCCATGCTCGGCCCCTGGTGGTCGATGGGCTGGTACTTCGCCGGATTTTTCCTTCCGCTCGCGATGTTTGCGTACGACGCCCACGGCGCGTTTGCCGCAAAATGAGCAGGTAGTAACCGCCGGTCCGTTGTTGGAGTAACTTGCAAGAAAAACTCGGAGAACACATCCTCTGGCACGTTCCCGTGCTCGGGGCGGTGCACGGCGATACGATCGCGACGACCTGGCTCGTCATGATCGTCGCGCTCGCAATCTTCGCGTGGGTCGGCGCCAGCTATCGTTCGGCGTACCAAACGAAGCGTCAGGTCGTGGTCGAAGGGGTGGTCAACTACATCGCCGATCTCGCGACCGGAACGCTGGGGAAGCGCGGCGAGCCGTTCGTTCCGTTCTTCATCGCACTCTTCGTCTTCATCTTCTTACTCAATCAGTTCGGGGTGCTGCCGTTCAAGGCGTTCGGGCTTCCTTTCGGCGGGTCGCCCACGGCCGATCTCAACACCACGGTACCGCTGGCGCTGCTGGTGTTTGTCCTTACGTGGATTGTCGGCTTTCGGCAGAACGGCATCAAACAGATCGGGCACCTCTTCAAACCGTTTTGGCCGCTCTTCCCGATTAACGCCCTCGAGGAACTCGCGCGGCCGGCGACGCTGGCGGCGCGCCTGTTCTTCAACATCTTCGTCGGCGAGTTGCTTTTCATTATCATTTCCTCGATCATCCTGGCTCACGTGACGTTGGGGCCGCTCAACCTATCGTATGCCGTTGCAGTCATGCCGTTCTTCATTCAATTCTTCAATTTTTTCGTCGGTACGGTGCAGGCGTTCGTTTTTACGCTGCTCGGGATCGTCTATCTCTCGCTCGCGATGGGCGAGGACCATTAGGAAATTTGTGACTCCATGGAAAGGATAAGCTCTTGACATCTCAAGCGTTAGTTGCAGCCTTCACGCTGCTGGCCTTCGGCCTCATCGTCACCGGCGTTGCGTTCGGCTCGGCGATCGGCGACGGCATCGTGGCAAGCAAAGCCGTCGAGGCGATCGCCCGTCAGCCGGAGGCGCGCCCGAACATCTTCGTGTTTCTCTTTCTCGGCGTCGGCGTTCTGGAAGCGTTTCCGATCATCGGGCTCGGTTTGGCGTTTTACATGTTGCTCGTGGTCGTGGGGGTTCCGAGCGGCCTGTACGCAAGCCTCGCAGGCCATTAGTACCGCAGCCGAAGCATGTTTCTCTCACTCGACGGCACGTTCTGGGTCCAGCTGTTCAACTTTGCGATTTTTTTCGCGTTGCTGAACGTGTTGTTCTTACGTCCGGTCGGGCGAGCGATTCGCAAGCGGCGCGAGTACATCGACGGCGTCGTTTCGGACTATGCGAAGTATCAGAGCGATGCCAAGGCGCTGCGCGAGCGAGCGGAACGCATCCGAGCCGAGGCGCGGTGCGAAGCCGAGCAGAAAATTGCCAAATCCCGGGCAGATGCTTCGAACGAGACGTCCGAGCTGGCATCGCGCCTCTCTGCGCAGGTGCAATCGACGGTGGAGGAAGCGCAGCGCAACGCTAAGGCCGAGTTGGATAAGGCGCGGACCAACGAAGAACGGCTCGTGAAGCAACTGGCCGACGTCATGATCGAGCGCACGCTCGGAACGGCCGCGAAGTGAGCCAGAACTCGATCTACGTCCAGATCGCCGTCTGGAGTCAAGTCGCGTCGTCGGTACTCTTTCTGTGCGTGCTCGCGTGGCTCTGGTTCAAGTTCCTTCAACCGGCGATTATGGCCGCGCAAGAGCGCTACAACAAACAAATCGCGGAGGCCGAACGACATCGCGACGAAGCGAAAGCAACGCTCGACCTGCTTCAAAGCGAAATCGACGTTGCCGCACGCGATGCCGAACTCATCCGGGCTCGCGCCGATGCGCAGGCGGCGCGGGAGCACGATGCGACCCTCGCCGAAGCGCGCGATGCGGGCGAGCGGGCGCTGCGAAACGCGCACGCCGAATT
>JBAUZB010000324.1:0-2038 GCA_049585095.1 Candidatus Tumulicola sp. | reverse complement strand
GCGCGAAGGCTCGCGCGGCTGGATCTCGATGTGCGCGACGCGGGTGAAGCTGATGGTTTCGACGGGGGCTGCCGAGGTCAGCGTCCAGGCAAGCGCCGGAACGAGCAGCGCCACCAGCCCGTGGATTCCCAGCGAGGCGAGCAGCGCTCGTCCCATCGGTGCCCCAGGTGCTGCCGCCGCGACCATCGTGTTCCTCCGGAGACTCTCTTCGCCACCCAACGCGCAACCGCCCCGGGGCGTGACCCGATTTGAGCGCTCATGAACGGCACAAACATCGTGTTGTACCAAACGCCCTGGTGCGGCTACTGCGCTCGGGTTCGCCACGCGCTCGCCGGGCTCGGACTCGATTACGAAATCGTCAATGTTCCGAACGCCCAGAACGACCGCACTGACCTGAAAGCAATTTTCGGGGTCACCGGCGTTCCCTCGATGACCGACGGCGACGCAAAAATCGCCGACGACGACGACGCGATTATTGCATATTTATACGAGAAGTACGGGACGCGCTGATCGACGCCAATCCGAACCCGGCTTTCCGGGTTCGGAGGCGAGGTGACGCGCAGAACCGTCGAGCGCCAGGTGCGGGTGTGATGCCGCTTACGAACGCAAGATCACGCGCTTGGCGACGAACGTGCCGTAGCTGTAGCGACCGACGAGAGCGACGCGCTCTCCGGGAGACGGCGTTGCACCGGTGGGATAGATGATCGTTCCGTTTTTCAGGTCGACGGTTTGTACGACGCCGTTACGCCGTTGCACGGTGAGCCGGTAGGGCGAAAAGCCGGTAACCACGCCGAGCATGACGTGCTGCCGGTCGTACCGATCGGCATCCCAACCGGGTTGCCACGTGGTGTAGGTGGGATATCCGTAGGCCGGATAGGCTTGGGCGGACGCCGGAATCGAGAGCGACGCCGGCGCGACGAGGGCGGCGAGCGCGAGGCTCGCGACGATGATGCGTGTTAAGGTTTTCATGCTCATCGCGTACCCGGTGCACTCCCGCGCTTAAACGAAAAGAACGATTAGAGTTCGGCACCCCAGGCGTCCCAGTTCGGCGTGCGCACGCGGGCGAACAGCTCGATGCGCGAGCGGTTGCCGCAGAGCCGTTCGATGAGATCGCGGAAGACGTGAGGTTTTTCACTGTGGGCGCCGCGCGGATGCAGCACGACTTGCGCTTGGCCGAGGTCGAGAATCGGAAACGGGCGCCCGGTCGCCATGGTGGTCGCGACCAGAAGCAGTTCCGTCGTCGGCTTGGTGAACGTCGGCGTGATGCCTTGGCCGGAGATGATCTTACCGCGCTTGTTGACTTTCACCCAGACGTACGCGACGCCGCGATAGTGCAATCCCCACGCTTCGATGAGCTTGATCGCGAATTGCAAGCGTGGACACGTCGCCCAGACGAATGCCGCGGCCTGCTTGTTGAGAATGCGGCGTACGTCGATCGCCGCCAGGTCTTCGAGCGACATCAGCGGGTAGTGCTTCCCGGCGGCGGCGTCCTTGGTCGGGCTTCCGTAGTAATACCACGGCGGATCGACGTACGCGATATCGTATCGAGCGTTCGGCAACGGTGGAAGAACGGCATGCGGCTCGGCCTGCGAGCGTTTGCTCAAGCGACGCAAGTGCGCGACGTTCTTGCGCGAGTAGACCCGCGGATAGGTCATCGCGACTTCGCTGCAAACGCCGCCAGCGATCCGGCGATGAGCGCCCCAGTCAAGGTTGCGGCCACGTTGACCGCATCGTTCTCAACCCATTGGAGTCCGCGGCGCAGCGCGGTTTGCGAGCCGCACCGATGGACGCCGGTTTCGCACGGACGCGCGCATTGGGAACACCAGCGCTGCGCCTGCAGCGTCGCGCCGAGAAGCGAGTCCACGAGTGCACCGGCCACGCCGCCGATCGCCACCGGCCAAAAGGCGGCCACGGCGGCGAATTGCGAAACCGATGCCACCACGATTGCGCCCGCGACCGTCGCCGCCGTTCCGAGCAGCGTTACGCCGCCCGAAAGACCGGTTGCGATGGGACGAAAACCGGCGAGCGACCGTGGAGC
>JBAUZB010000323.1:0-40448 GCA_049585095.1 Candidatus Tumulicola sp. | reverse complement strand
TCCGAAAACCGCTTCCGCTTTCCCGACCATCATAGGTGGAAGGTGCCGACCTACCCGCGTATAATCCTCCGGCGGCCCGTGGGGATGTAGCTCAGCTGGTAGAGCACTTGCTTCGCATGTAAGGGGTCCGGGGTTCGAGTCCCCGCATCTCCACCAAGAAACGCGCCGACTTCATAAGGCTTGCCGGCGTTTGATTTTTCGCAACTGCATCCGATTTTTTGACGACCATTTGACGACCAATCTGACGTTGTCAAAAACGCGATCCATCGTTTCGGCTGCCTGTCGGCGTGCTCCCTCGAACATGTGACCGAAACGGTCGAGCACCATGCGCGTAGACATGCCCGTTCCGACGCGCGAACAAAATGGGGTCGGCGCCCTCCTCAATGAGGAATGAGTCGGAGGAATGGCGCAGCGAGTGAAAGTCCGTCGGGTAACTCGGCGCGGCGCAGCAGCGGCTTGAAGTGTTACGAACGTTGGAAGGGTCTCGGCGCGGAGTTCCTCACCGAGCCGAAGGTTCATGAGGTCGAGACACGGTGCTACTTGCACGATCCCGACGGCCACCTCATCGAGGTCGGCGAGGCGAAAACATAGCGGCGAGTTGCGAGATCGAACCAGCGGCGGTAGGCCCCTGAGTAGTCTGCGCCTCGAGTTGCCGTGGCTCAACGGCGCCGTCGTTAGGCTCGGCCCAAACACGCGGGTGACAACGCCCGTCAACGAATTCATCGCACGCCCGCTCGCGATCTATGCGGGCGGCGGCGAACCAGCGATAGCGAAGCCGTAGTGCGGCGAGAAAGGAACGATTTATGGAAAACTTAGGGGGCGACGTCGTGGTTCTTGCGGGCGCAACCGGTCGCGTCGGCGGAGAGACGCTTCGGGTTCTTTCGGCGCGCGGCGCCTACGTGGTGCTCATCTCTCGATCGAAATCTCGTGGCGAGGCTCTGCTTGGTAACCTAGATCCGGATGCCCATGCTCGCGTTCGGATCGTCGAAGCGGATCTGTCCGACGCAGACTCTGGAACGCGCCTTGCCAAAACCGCGCTGGGTTGGCATGGACGCGTGGATGGGGTCATCAGTCTCGCAGGAGGGGGAAGTGCGTTCACGAGCATCGTCGAGTCGACATACGACGACATGGAAACGAGCGTTCGCAACAACCTTCTTGTCGCTTACAACCTGTTCGTTCCGCTGCTCCGGCACGTGCTCAAGCAGCCGATGGCTCAGGGAGCGAGATCGCGCGGCCGGCTCGTCGCGGTGACCGCGGGCAGCTCTCTGACGCCCCAGCCTCGCTTTGGCATCATGGGCGCCGGGAAGGCCGGCGTGAATGTGCTCATGCGAGCAATCGCGCGCGAGCACAAGGCTGACGGGATCGTCTCGAACGCCGTGATTCTCGGCACCGTCGGTACCGAAGCATCTCGCGAGTATCTTAACGAGGCGGACTTTGCCGCCGCCGCGACGCCAGCGGAGGTCGCCGATATCCTGGCATTCCACGCGAGCGACGCCAGCAGCGGCGTAAACGGAGAACTCATTCACCTCAACGCGCGAGAGGTCGACTAGCCTTCGTCGCGGCGCGCCGCTGGGCACCCTTAAGAACGTGGGGTGTCTCTGTACCGCTGCAACGCGTTATACCGATTATTCGCTATATCACGGTTATTGTAATTAACACTTAGTGCCTGGAACCTACGCTGAACCGCGTCGATTGGTTAAGGCCTGGCTCGCGTCGATCTCGGAGGCCCGCGCTAGTGCTTGCGTGTCGACATACTCCCGGATGTTCGTCAGTTTCCCGTTTCGAACTGTGATGGCGAAGACCCAATCGTCTTTGAACGTCTTATTCGTGCCTCGATGAGCATTGGGCCAAGCGATTCGAGAGTCTGGGCCATCGCTCGATGTCGGCGGCCTGCCGCTTCGTCAGCAATGCTCGTTAGCTCTCGCGGGCACCATTCTGAACCGAGAGCTCCCAGCGATACCCGTCTGGATCATGAAACCAAAGGCCCATATTCGGCGAGCCCGAGCTTGTGGGGCCGATCTCGTCGCCCGGATCTTCCACTTCTGCGCCATTTTTCTTCAACGTCTCGAGCGCTTCGCGCAGCGCCCCCATACTGTCGAGGCGAAACGACAAATGGTCCATCGTGTCCGGATGTGGTGTACCTTTGAGGAACCCTATGATCATCGCGTCGTTCGTCAGCGCGACGGCCTCATCGGACCGGAACATTTCCTGCAGATCGAAGTTCTTGGTCCAAAACTGCGCGCTTTTCTCCGGGTCTCTGACGGCGAGGCTAAAATGCCAGACCGCGCCAAGCTGTATTTTCATGTCCGTAGCTCCTCGTAATGTATCAAGTCGTGTCCCCGCAGACGATGCGATCGAAACGCATGCCCGCAAGCGCGAAAACACCGTTAAGAAATGGAACGTTTGCCGCCCAGGAAGGCACGCGCATGCTGGTGTTTCATGACGCGCGACATTCCAGAGCCTTCTTTGTTTGCAGCAGATGGAAAGACGATCGATCGACATGACCCATGTTGGAAGCGCACGTTCGTCAGCGCGCCGTCATTCCGCCATCGACGCGGTAATTCGCGCCGGTTATGAACTTCCCGCGATCCGATGCGAGGAGCGCGACGACCTCAGCGATGTCCTCAGGATCGCCGATTCGACCCAACGGGATATTCTGGATCCAAACATCGGTTGAAAATCCCGGAGTCGTCTCGGCAAACTCGGCGGAACCCGGCGTTGCGATAACGCCGGGCGACACGACGTTCACACGGATGCCGTTCGGCGCGAGTTCCATCGCGAGCGTGCGCGAGTAGTACTCGAGCGCTGCCTTTGCGGCGCCGTACTGCGCAAAGGCGCCAAACGGCATCGTCGCGGCCGCCGAGGAGATGTTCACGACGGCTGCGGCCTTGGATGCACGGAGTTCCGGGAGAACTGCGTTCGTAAGGCGGATCGCGGCGAAGAGGTTGAGCGCAAAGTTGTCGTGCCACTCCTTGTCGGGAATCGTCCATGACCCTCCCATAAAAGCGCTCCCACCCCCCGCGTTGTTCACGAGAATATCGAGGCCGCCGAGCGCCGTGAGCGCCTTTGTAGCGATTGCGTCCACTCCTTCGCTCGTGGCGACGTCGCCGGACACGAACGTCATCTCCACGGGCATGTCGTCGTTACGCGCACGCGCAGCGATTACGACTTTGGCGCCGGCATCGAGAAGGCGCTGCGCGATGGCCGCGCCGTTGCCCCGCGTGCCTCCGGTGACTAGGGCACGGCGACCGGCGACTTCCTTCGAGAGATCGAGTTTGTTAGACATGAAAGGTCCTTATGGAAGCTGGTTGCTCTTGCTTGATTCACGACACATGTCGTATAATCGATTCATGTCGTTTATGATACAATCGTCGCGAATAATGGTCAAGCGACAGATCGGCCAAAATGTTGCTTTTTCGACGAGAGCGAGAGATTGACGATTAACCAGGTAGCAAAACGCTCGTTGCGCGCCGATCCGCGGGTAACGCGAACGCGCAAGCTGATCCGCGACGCGCTGACATCACTTATTGCTGTGAAGAGTTTCGAAGCAATCACCGTGCAGGACATCGCCGAACGGGCTACGATAAATCGCGCGACGTTCTACCTGCACTATACCGATAAGTTCGCCCTACTCGATGCTTTGGTTCGGGAGGACTTTGCTGCGCGTCTCGTCGAGGGCGATCCGCTCAACATTAAAAGCGTTCAATCGATGTTGCTGGTGGTCGGCAGCAACGTCTTCGCCTATATCGCGTCGAAGAAAAAATGTCGAATCGATCGCGATTTTGAGTCCCAGGTCCAACGCACCATGGAGACCGAGCTAACCGCCTTCTTGACACCGGCCTTCGGGCATCGCCCGTCGATGCTGATCGCTTCGGCACTCGCTGGCGCCGCCATGAATTGGCGCCATCAGGCGCCGAAATCTCCAACGGAACCCATTGTAACGGACATCGTTGAGATTCTCGTGGAAGGCGTGAGGAAGCGTCCGCTCTAGCCGTGCCGCGTTTTGGATTCTCTCTTTGGTGCGCGAACAATTCCTTTTCGCGCATTCCCTTTCGGCGGAAGACGGAAGCGTGTGGTTTATGCGCTAACAACGACTCCGCGGTCGGGTAAATAACTGGGATGGGCGCCGCAGGAACTTATACCGAAGATTATAACCGCAAACTTAACTGCTGTACATTCTTTTCGAATATGCGAAAACCGCACCATGGATTTCGGCGTACTTTACTGCCGCCGTCCGGAAAGTAACCAAACCGGGTTAACCCACGTCCCGGAGATGGGCTTTAAGCCCTAAAGCTCCGCCCGCTCGCGGCGCGGTTAAACGAAGGGCGATCGTTGAGTCGGATCGCCCTTCGTGTATTTCCCGTGCGGTCCGCCGCAGAGGATAGCCGGGCTGGACTCTTCGGCAGGCGCGTAGAAGCGTTGGTGATGCGCGCTCGGCTTCGGACGTTGGGCCGATTCGAGTTTATCGTCGACGATGTTGCACTCGCGCCGCTTCCCACGCTCAAGGCGCGGGCGCTTCTCGCATACTTGGCACTCAACGATGGGAGTGAAATACCCCGCGAACGGCTCGTCGAGTTGTTCTGGGGTGAGTTCGAGCCGGCGCGCGGACGCGAGGGGCTGCGTACCGCGCTCTCCACCATCCGGCGCGCGCTCCGCGACGCGGGATCCGATCCGGATGGCGTGATCGGCGCGGATCGAACGTTCGTGCACTTCAACTTCGCCGTTTCCGCCGACGCGAAGGAGCTTGAGGAACACTCGCGATCTAATGCGGAATCGGACTGGCGAGCCGCCGTCGAGCTGTATGCCGGCGACTTTCTCGACGGCAACTATGAGACATGGGCCATCGAGCAGCGCGAGCATTACGCCGCGCTCTTCGAAGCGGCGCTCGCGCGGCTCATTCGGGAGGCCGCCGATACTAAGGCCGCGCGCCAGTTGATCGCGCGCAATCCCTACGACGAAGACGCGTACGCCGTGCTACTCGACGGCGAACTGCAAGCGCAACGGCTGACATCCGCTCGGGAGCTCTTCGCGCGTTACCTGGCCGCCATGGCCGAGGCCGCTCTCGAGCCTTCGCCGGCGCTCGTCGCGCGCTTCGGTGCGCTCCGCGACGAACGAGAAAGCGCGATCTCGCTGCCATTCGTCGCGCGGCGTTCCGAGTTGGTGAATCTCGAGCATGGTTTCACCGAACTGGCGGCCGGACGCACGTATGCGGCAATGATTGTCGGCGAACCCGGCATCGGGAAGACCGCGCTTCTCAAGCGCGCGAGCGATCGGGCATCGAACTTGGGCTGCGAATCCCTCGCCGTCGCCGCGGTCGAGGATTCCGGAGTCGCCGCCGTTTGGGGTGCGCTTTATCATCGCGTCACGGGAACGCGCCTCGACCAGGATGCGGCTACCGCATTCGACGTGCCCGGGCTGGTAGCATCGACGATCGTGCGGGGGCTGGCCCGATCGGCGATCCTCTTCGTCGACGATGCCCATACGCTTCGGGGCGACGCGCTTGCGACGCTCGTCGAACTGTCGCGGCTTGCGCGCCAAAGTGCGTTCGGGCTCATCGTCGCGATGCGGCCGGAGGGGCTTGTTGGGGTCGGCGCTCTGATGGAGCCCTACGTCGGCGAGCGCATCGATCTGGGACCGCTCGCGCGCGAAGACGTCGACACCGCGCTCACGCTGACGCTGAACGAAGCTTCGGCGCAGCTTAGCGAGGTGCTATTTGCACGCTCGGGCGGTCATCCGCTCTTCTTGGTCTCGCTGCTCGAATCGCTCGTCCGCGACAAGACGTTAGATCGCAATCGCGGGCGCTGGCGCGTGACGCGAGATTTGAGTGCGCACTTGGAGTTGCCGCGGGATCTGCGGGCTTCGATCGAAGCGCGCTTACGGGCGGCCGGTGACGATGCGGCCGTGGTCGCCTGCGCATTAGCGCTCGAGCCGTCGGCGAACGCGGAGGAATTAGCGAGAGCGCTCGGTTACGACGAAGCCATCGTCCTCGATGCACTCGACCGGTTACTCGGCTTCGCCTTGATCGGAGAGCATCCGGCCCTCAGCCGTTTTGCGTTCCTGCACGACGTCGTGCGCGAGGTGGCGGCGACGCTGCTCAACGCGGGACGGCGCGTCGCGCTGCACCGCGAGTTCGCACGACTCTACGAAACCGATGCCGCATTCGAAGCACGCTCGAGCATGGCACGCCATCTGCAGGCAGCCGGCGCGGTGGTTCGAGCCGCCCACGCGCACGTGCAGGCGGCCCGAAGCGCGATGGATGCCTATGCGTTCCACGACGCGCTGCAAAGCTGCGCCGATGGCGTCTTGTGTCTGGAGCGTCTGCCGTCGTCGCGCGAGGCGCATGTGTTGCGAGCCGAGCTCAATATCATCATCGCCGAAGCGGCGGTCCAGACCGGCGCGTTTGATCTCGCGGCGGGAGCCGTCGACGATGCCGTGCGCGCCGCTCGGGCCGTCGGCGAGGGTCGGGTGATCGCACGAGCCCTGGTTTCGCGGGCGGCGCTCCTCGCCGTGCTGGGCGATCCGAACCAACGTCTGGCGGATGCGGTCGAAGCGCGCAGGCTGAGCATCGAGACCTCGATGGTGGCGCTCGAGGCCAAAGCCGACGTTCACATCTCCGCCGCGGCTTGTGCCGCCGGTTCGTTCGACGATGCCGTCAAGTTCGCGGTCGAAGGCGCCGCGCGCGCCGCTGCGTGCAACGACCGTGTCGTTGAATATGCCGCGGCGGAATCTTTGCTGCGCGCGCAGATCTCGTGGTGGCATTTCGGCGATGCGGGCGAACAGATCGCACGCGCGGTGCCGATCGCCGAAGCCGCCAGCGCGGCCGCGTATGCCAGGCTGCAATGCATGACGGCCTGGTTCTACTGTTCGGTGGAGCGCTTCGATGAAGCGAATCGCCTGCTCGCCGAAGCGGATCGTCTCGTGGGGCGGCTCGCCGAACGGCGCGATAGCGCGCCGCCCGATCCGTCGCATCCCATCTTCCTCGTGCGCTTCACGGTCCATTACGTAACCGGCCTCGTCGCCGTGGCAGAGAAGCGCTGGGGCGATGCGTTAGCCGCGGCAGACCGATGCCTGGAGGTTTCGCTGCTCTCTTCGGTCGCGGCGTATCGCTCCGCCGCCGCCAAGCTCGCATCGCGCGCCCGATTAGAATCCGGCGATGCTTCGAGCACGGCACTGTTCCCGGAACTGCAGACGCCGAGTCTCCTGCTCTTCGCTACCGACTCGCCGGCGCTATGGACCGCAGCCTTCGCGGCGTGCCGTCGACCGGAAAGAAGCGCGCGCGCCGTACTGCGCACGGCGCTGGACGATCTCGAGGAACGCGCGAATGCGATGCCGCTCGACTGCGACTGCGCCTTCGCCTTGTTGGCCTCCGTTGCGGAGGAATGCGGGGACGGCGTTATCGCAGCGCGGGCGCGATCGCGCAGCGATCGCTATCACGCGGCGCGCATGGCCGCGGCCGCGAGACACAGATCCGCAAGCCCGCGCGTTTCGTCGGGATCGATGTCGCGGCCGTCCGCGTGAGCCCCGAAGAGCGCGAACGCTGAACGCGCCGATCCGATCGGCACCGCCAGGATAGGCCGTCCGGTTCCCACGGGCACGCGCACGTCGCTCCACGCCTCCTCGGTTACGCGTGTGGGACGGCGGGCGCGCTCTTCGAGTCGCGCGACGATAGGATCGTCGGCGAGCAAATGCCACGCCGTTCCCGGGCTCCATCCGATGGCCGCCTCCCGGACGAAGCCGCCGTCCGGCATTCGCGCGAAGATCGCCGCGGAGTCGAGCTGTAGTATCTGAGCACCTTCCACCACGAATTGATTCACGCTGTTCTGGTCGGGCGCCGTCTCGAGCGCGATCCGAAGCTCGTGCATCGATCGCATTACCGCGTGCCGCTTCGGGAAAAAAACGGAATCGATCGTGCCGATCAGCATCCGCCTTCCGCTACGAGCACTCCACCCTAACGCGAAAGCAACGCCGACGCCGACGGCGATCTGCCAGCGAGTCTGCGTGAGGTAGTTTGTAAAGAGCCAATCGAGCAGCACGAAGGCGCCGGCGAGCAGCCCAGCAACCGCGCCCAGCACGAGCGCGCGGTTGAGGATGAACTCGACGTTGATGACGCGGTGTCGCACGATCGCGTACCCCATCAGCAGGGGGATCGCGATGTTGGCAAAGGCGGCAAAGCTCTCGGATTGCGTGAAGGTGGCGCCGGCCGTCAGCCCTTGGAGCGGTATCGCGAGGCCGGGCAGTAGCGTGCCGACAAACACGCCGGCGATCGCCCAGCGCAGGCGCAAGCGATTCGCGCCGGCGCTGCGGCGGTAGGATTCGATCAGCGCGATCCACGCCACCACGTAGGGCGGCAGCGGAGCGAGAAGGCCTAACCGGCTGGCGGTCGTCCAATCGAGCGTCATCGTCATGATGCCGTACGTGTACCAAGCCGCGAGCGCCGCGTAGGCGATCACGAGCCACGGGATTGCGCGCTGCGCTGTTCGCCGCCAGCCGTCCACACGATCGTCCGGAAAGCGCAGCGCGAAGAGCATGAGGCCCACGCCCGACACGAGCGACAGCAGCATCGCGCCAAACTCTACGACGTGGAACGGTATCGTTGGGAGCAGCGAGAGACCCGAAGCGCTATCCTCGGTGTTTCCGAGGGCGTAGATGTAGAAGCCCCATGTCATCGGCGACGGGCGCTTGAGAACGATCGCGAGCGCCAACAACACGAAGAAGATCCAGGCGGCGACCTTCGCCGTTACCACGATCTTGTCGGCGAGCCGCGTATCGGTCGCAATCGTGGAGGAGCGAAGGCGCGCGTGGTGCTCCACGCCGTCGCGCAGGAAAGGGTAGACGACGGTCGTGCCGGCCATCGGGCGGCGAACGCTCCCGTGGCGGTCGCCTAACGGAACCTTGGCCCATTCGATCTTGTCGCCGGGCCGCAGCCCGGTGGCGAGACCCGCTTTGGTCACCGTGCCGTCGGGCGCGGTTGAAAAATCTAGCTCGCCGTACAACGGCGCCGCGAAGCGCAGGGGAAACGGCGCCAGCGCCCCCAGTGCAAAGATCGCGAGGAGCACAGCGGCAATCGCGCTCATTCGCGCCATCATCCCGGCATTTCGGCTCGCAACCGGCACAAACTCCTTGGCGATGGGCTCGCGCCCGCACTTTTACGATGGATTTTCGGAGCCGCGGCACGGTAGCGCCAAGGAGGGGCCGCACGCGTAGATTTTCTTTTCCCCCACCCACCCGAGCGAAAGGATCAGCACATGAGATTGCAGCTTAAAGGAGCTGCCGCCGGCATCGCGCTCTGCACCGCATCCGCGAATTCGCCAATGCGGTCTCCGAGTATTCACCGCGCGGCAAACGACCAATTCGCACGATCACGAGTGGGCTCGACTATCCGAACGCCCTGGCGTTCGACGTCTCGGGGAATCTCTACGTTTCAAACGTCCGCAACGATACCGTAGTAATCGTTAGGCCGAGCGGTCAGTTCAGCGTGTCTGTGGGCCTTGATCCCGATGCGATTGCTTTCGATCCGGACGCAAATGGCGGCTCCTCGAAGAGATCTCCATCGGTCCTTCGGAGAGCTTCAGGGTCATACGGTCCCCAACAGCTCTTTACCGTGGACTCGGTCAATAACCGAATTTTGGCATTCACACTTCCGCTAGGGCCAACCCCGCAACCGACCGAGATAATTACCAGCGGACTGGTGGATCCCAATCTCGTCGCTTTCGATTCCCACGGCGATATATTCACGGACAACAACAATGGCTCCACGGCCTGGGTCGTCGAATTTCAGCCGCCCTACACCGCCGCTCCTGCGGGGGTAATCTCGGGTCCGCCCTACACGTCGGGCCCAGCGGCAACCATCACATCGCAAGTGGATGTTCCTACCGATCTCGCAATCTCGGTGGCCGGCAACCTTTACGTTCTGAATCGCCCTGGCGGCGGTCCCTATAGCGAAAGTTACGTCGCGGAGTTTACGCCTCCGTTCACGAGCGCGAGCACCCCGACGGGCATCGCTACCGGGATGAGCGGCCCAGGCACCGAGCAGATCGCAATCCCCGCGGCAGGCTATACGATCCCCTCAGGCCGCCGAAAGAATGCCCACGAAATAGTTCACGTTAAGTAGTTGGCCGGCACAAACTCCTTGGCAATGGGCTCGCGCCCGCACTTTTACGATGGATTTTCGCGCCGCCGCTACGGTCATACAGCGGGCGCTCAGTGCCGGCCACCAGCGGGCATACGGCGCTCGACGATCTCGACTTCAAAGGAGGACTCAATGCGTTGGTTTGTACTTTCCCTTGCCCTCGTGAGTGCCGCCGGCACGCTCTCCGCCTGCGCCGGCGGCGGCTCACCCGCTGACTCTGCGCGCGCCGGCGCGCCGGGGATCGCGCCGCCGCTCGACGATGCATTCACGAGCGGTCTGTACGTCGGCCAATCGGGTGCCGTCTATGGCTTTCCGGCGATGAACGAGCACAACCGGGGCCCGAAGTGCACGTTATCGGGACTCTATCCCGACGACATCGCCGTCGACGGTAACGGAAATCTGATCGTCCCGGATATCGGCGGCACCGGCAACATCCTCGTGTTCCAAGGCCCGCAGATGTGCGGAACGCAGGTCGGCTCGATCAGCGACCCCTATGGATATCCGGCCGACGCGGCGAGCAACGATGCCATCAACGGCAACATCGTTGTCGCCAATCTTTTCGACGCGAATAAGAAAGGACATCAGCGGCCGGGAAGTGTTCTTGTTTGCACGATTGCCGCCGGCTGCACCAAGAACCTCACCAATCACACGGTCTATAAAGTCGGTGGCGTCGCGATGGCGCCGAACGGCGATTGCTGGGCCTCCGTCTGGAACAAGGACGTCTTTCCCGAGCTCCTTTACTTCGCGGGTTGTTCTGGACGAGGCAAGATCGCGAAAGGGTTCGTGAACCGTTCGTACGGCAGTCTCGACATCGACAACAACGGAAACATCGTCTCGATCGACGTCGACGGACAGAGCCTCTACGTCTACAGCGGCTGCAACCCGGCCTGCACGTTGGTCGGCGGACCGTTCGCACTCAAAAACGAGAGCTTCTCTGGCAAGCTCAATCAGAACAACACCGAGTTCGCCGCCGGCAACGTGCGCGACCACGAAGTCGACGTCTACCAGTACACGCCGTATGCGTTGACGTTCCAGTACAGCTTCAACAAGAAGATCTCAACCTTCCCCGGCGTCGCCTTCAACCCGCGTTCGAAGGAATAGTCATCGGAGCCAAACGGAATCGCAAGCCGGGCTCGCGCGGCGTGAGCCCGGCCCCCCAACGTCGATCCGTGCTGATCGTGAGCCTGCTCGAAGAGATCAAGCGCCGCGAGCTTGGCGACGGCGAGGCGGCACGCGGTATCGCCGACCAACCGCAACACGAAGACACCGTTTCCCCTCGAATTCCAGACCCTGCGTCAACCGATCACCAAACGGCGGATCTTGCGGCTCGAGACGACGAATGCATGATCGATCGGCAGGGGTGACCCCAAAAACGTGCCGGATACGAGAGTCGCTACGACGAGGGTGTCGCCCACTCTCTCTACCGCTCTCACGTCGAACGTCGCGTGACTTTCGAGCGTCGATTCCATTTGTCTGAGGTGCTCGACGATCAAGGCGTTCCGCCGATCGACATCACCGGCATTGAGAATCGCCTTGATGTGCTCCACCGGCATATCGAGGTCGCGGAATCGGAAACTAAACACGTGCTGAGGGCTTAGATAGCCCTGAGACACCTCGAGTAGTTGGCCACCAAACGATCACGTCGGCTTTCGCGAGATATCCGCCGCCTAATGCGAAGATCGTACGCTCTGCAGCCGAGTGGTACTGGCGACGCGCAAGACGTAACGCCGTATCACAAAGGAAGAGCCGCCCATGTGTTGCGAGCGGCTCAATGTGCTAAAAGCGCGACCCATCAGAATCCCGACAACGAGAAGACCGTGCCCCAGCCGTGTGCGCCACCATTCTGAGTCGTGCCATACAGCACACCGCCCAGGTTGATCAAGTCGCCTATTGGGTTTTGACCGTCAGAAGAATCGCCTGCGAAGCGATGGAGCACCGTTTCGGTGCCGGAGGTCGTGATCTTGAAGATGGTGCCGCACCCTTTACGCTTGCAACCCGTGCCACCGTAATAGGTCGTGCCATAGAGCGTGCCACGAACGTTTGTGAGCCCACTAGGATTCACCCCATCCGTCCCGCCTTTGAAGC
The DNA here is from genome assembly GCA_049585095.1 of Candidatus Tumulicola sp. Taxonomy (GTDB): domain Bacteria; phylum Vulcanimicrobiota; class Vulcanimicrobiia; order Vulcanimicrobiales; family Vulcanimicrobiaceae; genus Tumulicola. The sequence goes on along the minus strand of JBAUZB010000323.1, from coordinate 28,234 downwards.
TGTAGAGTACCGCTTCCGCGCCCGTGGACGGATCGATCGTAAAGACCGTGCCGCATCCGCTTTGGTGGTGTGCCGAACAGGACCCCGTGCCTCCATAATCGGTCGTGCCGTACAACACGCCACCGACGTCGGTCAAGGGGGCACCCGAGCGAGCGCCGTCGCTACCGCCCGCGAACCTGTGGAGCAAGGTTCTGGTGCCGGAGGTTGTGATCTTGAAGACCGTACCGTTCCCGTGCCCGGGACGATTACAGCTATAGGTCGTGCCGTACAGGACGCCGCCTACGTTAATCATGCTGGCAAATGGGCAGTCGCCCTGTTTAGCAAAGCCGTAGAGCGTGTTATAGCGGCCGGATTTCGTAATGCTGAAGATCGTACCGAAGCCACTTTCACCACCGACTGTGGTAGCACCGTATAGCGTGCCGTGCACGCTGGCAAGCCCGGCCCACGGGTTCGCGCCGTCGTTCCAGGTAAAGCTGCGAAGGAGGCTATAGATGCCGCCGGGCGTTACGCTAAAGACCGTGCCGTACTCGCTGCTTCCACCACCGTAGTGGGTTGTTCCGTAGAGCGTGCCGCCAGCGTTGATCAGGCCGCCATATGGGTCTGTTCCGTCGCTGCCGCTGCCAAAGGAATGGACCACGGTTTCCTCGCCCGAGGCCGTGATGCTAAAGACCGTGCCGGCATATGCTGCATCACCACCGTAATAGGTTGTGCCGTAGAGCGTACCGCTCACGTTGGTTAGGCCAGCGGTTGGGAATGCGCCGTCTGCGCAGGACGCGATCTGGCAGAAGCTATAGAGTACGGTTTCGGTCAACGGCGAATGCGCGTGCGACACGCCGACTATAGGCTGCGATCGTGCCGACGGCATGAGCGACCCACTGCCCGGAGTAAGACTTGATTGACTGGTGCCGGAACACCCGGCCAACGCCATGATGGTGAAGGCAGTAACCGCTGGGCCCAATCTTGATTGCATGTTCCCCCCGTTAAGCACAACGATGCCTCGCCTGTAAGAGTCCAGCGTGGGAAAACACGACCGCCTTTCCCACAAACCTACCCGGCACCTGGTTGGCTGCCGGCATCATAACACTGGAGGGCTGTATCAACAAGCGAAGCGTCGCCGAACGAGCCGAGAGACGCCAGCCGAGCCAGGAAGGAAGACTCTTTGCGCGTACTCGACCTTTGCATCAGTTTGTTTTTCTTCGATTGGCGTTTTGCGTCTTGACTTCGACGCCGCGGGGCTGAATCGCGAGCACTAACAAAATGAAACTATTGCTCTGGCCCGTTTTAGCCGCTTGCGTTTTCTTGGCATTGCCCGCGAGCGCAGCCAGTACTAGCAATGAACCCTCGGCAACGCCCGTTTTCGTTCCCGGTCCGTGCCCCGCACCGCCGAAGCCTATTGCCGAGTTGAAAAAGGCGCGCTGCGGGCAGCTCATCGTTCCCGAAAACCGGCACCGTGCCGACTCGCCGAAGATCCGGCTCTCCGTCACTATCGTCGCGGCGGCGTCGGTGCAAAAGAAAAGCGATCCCATCGTTTGGCTAGCCGGCGGCCCCGGCGACGACGCGATCACCGAGATTCCAATGGCCACGTCCGGCAAGTTGAACGCCGATCGCGACGTCATCTTCATGTCGCAGCGCGGCACGTACACCGCGCAACCGCGGCTGGCGTGCCCAACGGTCGACCGCTGGACTGAGGACACACTGAACATGCCGGCCGACTCGGATGCTGCCGGAAAAGCGTACTCCGTCGCGACGCTCGAGTGTCGCCGAGAACTCGCCGCCAAAACCTCCGATCTCGGCGCCTACAACACCTTGGAGAGCGCAGCCGATTACGACGATCTGCGCGTCGCGCTGCACATCGCGAAGTGGAACCTTTACGGCATATCGTACGGAACCGACGTCGCGCTCACGTATTTGCGAGATCTTCCCGGCGGTATCCGGTCGGTTGCGATCGATGGCGTCTTTCCCCCGTCGCTCGCGGGAGGCGGGGCGGCCTGGACCAGCGCCGGCGAGGGCATCAACGCCGTGTTCGATGCGTGTCGCCGGCAGGCGCCGTGCCGCAAACGCTATGGCGACATCGGCGCGACGTTCCGCCGGCTTGTCAGCCAATACGAAGCTTCGCCGAAAACGGTCACCGTTGCAGTTCCCGGCCAGTCCGGCAAGGTGAGCGTCAAGATCAGCGGCGGCATGCTGCTGCAGTGGACGGTTTCGCCGGGAACGCATCTCGCGGCGAAGGTTCCCGCGGCGATCGACGCGCTTGCCCACGGCAATCCGGCCCCGATCGCTTCGACCTGGGCGGCGCTGCGAACCGGCGCCGGCAACATCGGCGTTCTCGGCAACGGTCTTTTTTACGGCGTCACGTGCGGCGAGTGGGTGCCATACGAAACGGAGCAGAGTGTCGTTGCGGCCGGACGGCGCGCATTTCCCACGTTCCCGGCGTCCGTCTTACGAAACGGAACTTTGCCCTTCATGCGCGAGAACTGCCGCGACTGGAACGTGCCGGCGGTTTCGCCGTTGGTGCGAGCGGCAACCCAAAGCCGCTTGCCGGTGCTCGTCATCAACTCGCAATACGACGCTCAAACGGCAGCGTCGTTCGGCTCTTACGTCGCGAAGAATCTGCCCAACTCGGTCGTGGTGACGATCCCCAACGTCGCGCATGTCGCGTTCGGCAGCCCCTCCGCAGCCGCAAACGCATGCGCCTATGCCATCACGCGGTCGTTCTTTACCGCGCTGACCAAGGCCGACACGAGCTGCGTCCGCAAGGTGCCGCCGACGAAGTTCGAGCTCTAGCCGCCGTGCAGGCTGAGCCTCTGGAACAACCCAGCGGGTTGGAATCGCCGCGAACCGTCATCGTCGCCATCCTCGTAAACGTGGCGATTGCCATCGTTAAGTACGCCGCGAGCCTGTTCACCGGCAGCGCGGCAATGACGGCAGAGGCGATTCACTCCTTCGTCGACGCCGGCAACTCGGCGCTCCTGCTGATCGGCATGCATCGATCGGCGAAGGCCGCGGACGAAAGACATCCGTTCGGCTACGGCCGCGAAATTTATTTCTGGTCGCTCGTCGTTGCCGTCGTGATTTTCGGCGCGGGCGGCGTTGCGGCCATCGCCGAAGGAATAAGCCGGTTTTCCGAACCGCACGAGCTGCAAAACGTCGTCATCAACTACGCCGTCCTCGGCTTCGCACTCGTGTTCGAAACCGTGTCGTGGCTGGTCGCGTATCGCGGCATCCGCAAGGAATATCCCGGCATTTCACCGTTTTCCGCGGCGCGGCGCAGCAAGGATCCCGGCCTGTTCGTCGTGCTCTTCGAAGATACCGCGGCGATCTTGGGGCTGCTCATCGCGCTCGTCGTTGGGACGATCCTTGCGACGGTATTCCCTTCGTATCATTTCGACGCAATCGCTTCGGTGCTCATCGGGCTGCTGCTGATAACGACGGCGGTGGTTCTCATGAACAAAACGCGAAGCTTGCTGGTCGGGGAAAGTGCGGACAAAGAGATTCTCGAAGGGATCCGCGCGCTGCTGAAAGACGATCCGCGCGTCGCGTCCGTCCACCGCATTCTTTCCGCTCAGATGGCGCCCGGGAATCTCTTGCTGAATCTCGACTTACGCTTCGATCCGAGCCTCTCCGGTGCGGACGTTCCCGCGGCGATAAAAGCCGTCGAAGTGGCTATTCGCAATCGGTATCCGGCGGTAAAGGAAATCTTCGTCGAAGCGCAAGCCTTTCGTGTGCCGGAACGACGCTAGCTCGAGCGTCTTACGCACCACTCGTACATTCGTCCGGCGGCTTCCTTAACGCGGCGCCTCGCCCGCGTCGATCGCGGTGGCTGCCATCCAGGCAAAAGTAGGCAACCAGTGGAGTTCGCTGTAACTGCCGATGGCCGCGCGGCCTGCGCTCGCTTCGTAAAGCTCTCGTGCGCTTTCGAGCAGCATCGAATCCCCGAGCACACGCGAGATAGATGCAAGCGCTGCTGCGCGAGAGAGATTGAGACCGTGCAGATGCACGATGTGCCCGTCCGCGACGTTAGGCACGTCCGCGGCCGAAAGCAGCGGCGATTGTGGCGAGAGGTCGGGGATCAATCCCTTCCACCACACCGCAAACGCCCGCCGATCGAGCACGCGGCGCATGAGGTCGGCTTCGGCGAGCACCGGCGAAAGGAAGTCGTTTCCGCTACGTTCCCATGCCGCAGGCCACGCGTGGTCGTTTCCGAACCATTCGCGCGCACGCCGTTCGACTGCAACTTTCAGCCTCGGAAGATTGAGCGCGTCGCACGCGTCGTGCATCAAGCCCATCGCAAAGGCGGTGTTGGAGTGAACGCCGTGACGGACCGGCAGCGGCAAGATCTCGAGCCAGCGCAGTGCGGCGCCGGCGATGACCTCACCCATTGCGCGCAACTCCGCCGCGCTCTCGCTCGCGGTCAGTGGCGAAGCCTGCGCCGCCGCGGCTAGCAAAAGCGCCCATGCCCAGCCGTACGGCCGTTCGTACATCTTTCGTCGGTGCAGATAGGCCGCTTCGGCTACGACGTTCTCCGGGCGAAGATTCCGCACCACCACGCCGGCCAGCTCCGGATACCCTTGCGCGGCCACCTGGAGCGCCGTCCAGTGCGAATGCACGCTGGAATGCCAATCGAACGAGTTGCCGAACGCCGGGTGCGCAACCAACGGGTCGTGCGGCGCGTCGCCGTCTTCGAACAGATGCGAATCGTGGTACGGATAACGCGTCGTGAGATTCACAAGCAACACCGGCGCGATGCGCGGCGCCAGGGCCTCGGCGAGACTCGTCACCGAAACGGAAAAACCAGCATAAAAACGACGTTAACCCCCAGCAGCGCGATCGCCGTCGGTATCTGGACCTTGATTTGTCCGTATTTATCGCGCATCTCGAGCAGCGCGGGCGGCACGAGGTTAAAGTTCGCCGCCATCGGCGTGCAGAGCGTTCCGCAAAAGCCCGATAGCATCGCGATCGCAAAGAGCGGCGCCGGATGCGCCCCCATCCGCTCGACGAGCAGCGGCCACCCGATCGCGGCCGTCATGATCGGAAAGGCCGCAAACGCATTGCCCATGATGATCGTAAAGCCGGCCATCCCCAATGCGTAGACGAGAACGCCAAAGAACCGCGAATGCTCCGGCACCAAATGCTGCGCGATTGCACCTACCTGCGTCCCGACGCCGGCCTGCGTGAACAGCAGCCCGAGGGTCGCGAGCATCTGCGGAAGTAACGCGGCCCAACCGATCGACTCGAGCAGCCGCCGCCCTTCACTCAGCGCGACCGTTGGCGGCTTCGGGCGCAGCAATACGTAAGCAACGACCAGCGCGACGATCGTTGCAATGCCAAGGCCGATCAGCGTCTGCGAGGCCGGCGCCAGCAGCGGCCACCCTCCTACGACGATCCGGCTCGCCCCGAGCGATACCAGCACCGTAACCGCCGGAATCGTCAGCGCAGGAATGAACAGCGAGTTGCCCTTCCGCTTCGCGCTTTCGACGCGTTGCGCTTCGTTCGTCGTGCGCACGTCGCCGGAACCGGTGAGGCCGAAGCCCGCGATGAGCGCCATCGCGATCACCGCAATGCCGAGCAGCCACGCCGGCGCCTTCGGAACGAAGCTGCCGTAACAGAGCGACGCACCGAGCAAACACCAGAACGTGGCGTTCGTCCATCGCTTGCGATGCGTGCGGTCGAACGCGATCTCGACGCCAACGAGAAAGAAAAACGCTCCGAGAACCCAGTAAATCCAGTCGGCGGAGATCATCGCGACTTCGGTCCAGTCTCCGCGCCGGCAATCGCAGCCAGCCGGCCGTCGAGGCGCAACAGCCGGAAGCCATGGATTAGGAACGCCGCAATTGCCGTCGGAATCGCCCAGATCGCGATCGCAAGCGGATCGAGCTTGAGGTGATAGCTGGCGTCGACGTAACCCGTAATCAGCAACACCGAGCCGATCGCGACGAAGCAATCCTCGCCGAAGAACGCGCCAACCGTATCGGCCGCGGCGGCGTGGGCTTTGATCGTCTCCGTGACGCGCGCCGGCACGTGGCCATGCACGCGCATCGCCGCGCCTTCGGCCATCGGATAGATCACCGGACGCACCATCTGTGCCGTTCCACCGATGCCGGTGAGGCCGACCGCGGCGGCAAGTTGGCGAACGAAGAGATACAGCAGCAGGATGCGTCCCGCCGTCAGCGCCGCCGCCTGCGAGATGAGCATTTTCGCACGCTGCTGCAGTCCGTAGCGCTCCAAGAGCCCGATGACCGGCAGCACGATAAACGCAATGCTGACCGAGCGGCTCGACGCAAAGCCGGTCCCGAACGCATCGAGCACATGCAGCGGGCTCAAACCTCCCAGTAACGCCGAGGTGACGCCCGCGACGGTGACCACGAGCAACGGATTGAACCGCAGCGCAAAGCCGACGACGACCACGAGCACGCCCAGCAGCACGATCATCGGCGCAACGTTCGTGCGCGGGCGAAAAAATGCTGCACCTTCCGACTAACTGCGTCGGCCGATGGCCGGCCGCTCAAGGCGTGGCAGCAAAGGCTCACTCCGTTTTGTTGACGGCGTTGATCTCTCCGCTCGGCGCAATCGTAAGACCATACGGTCGTAAACGCGTGGCGCTTCCGGCGATCGCGTACGTCGGCGCGGCGTTGCCTTTCGCATCCTTTGCATATACGCGAATCGCTCCGACGGTACTGTTCCCGCCGTGGTCGGAAACGAAGATTCTCCCGCTTGCGTCGACGGCAACGCCGCTCGGCGTCTCGAGTTCCGTCGCGGAACCGGCGATGATGCGACTGGGCGCGACGTTGCCCTTCGCGGTCGCACCAAAAATAAGCACGCCTTCGATACCGTTGTCGTCGGAGTTCACGACGTAAACGGTCCCGGCCCGATCGACGGTGATCCCGAACGCCCCCGTGAGCCTCGTTCGTTTCCCGCGTATGACGCGAAGCGGTGCGACGTTGCCGTTCGCAGCCGGCGCGAACTCCGCGACGCTCTGCTCGCCGAGATTCGTAACGTAGATATTTTGCTGCTCGTCGAGGGCAATGCTCGTCGGCCCGTTGAGCTCCGTCGCCGACCCCGCGATCGTGCGATTCGGCCTGGCGTTCCCATTAGCGGCCGGACGGTACACCGTAATCGTATTGCCCGATCGGTTAACCACATACACATCGCCCGACCTATCGAGCGCGATACCAGTCGGAAGGGCGAGGCGCGTGCGCGACCCGCCAATCGTCCGGAACGGCGCGGCATTGCCGAGGGCATTTCCGGCGAACACTGAAACGCTGTCGGCGGCGCGATCCGCGACGTACCGGTTCCTGCTCGCGTCGACCGCGATGGCGCTCGGGAACTGCAATCCGGTAGTTGGCCCCGCGATGCTACGCAGCGGAGGCGCATTCCCCGTCGCCCCCTGTGCGTAGACCGTCACACCCGTTGCCGGAGCGGGCGCGGGTGTGCTGCCGCTCGCCGTACCGGTGGAACCACTACATGCAGCAAAAAATCCCAATAGCGCGACTACTAAAACCGCTCGAAGCGATCTCACGACCACGGATAAATCTCGTGCACGCATGGCGACCCGTTTCTCGACCGCTAAGGCCGCTTCCCCGTTTATCGCGTGCGATGAAATTGTACGGCGTTCGAAGACTAACCCTTCTGACGAAGCGTCGATCGGCGCGCCGCCAGCTGCGCGCGAGAATCGGGCACTCGCAGCGTTTCGCGGAGTTCTTGCGCGAGGCGCAGTGCCGGGCCACCGATGCCGAGGCGCTGCGCGGTTGCATACGCGCGTGCGAGCGAGTGCGGATGACCGTGCGCCGACAGAAGGCAAAGTGCGAGGTCGGCCTGCTCGCGCGCTTGTAACGGCATATCGAGCGTGGCGTAGGCATCGGCAGCGATTCGCGCGGCCGTCCCGGTGTAGCGCTCCATCGCGCGTTCCGACGCGTAGCGCGCGGCTTCGCCGGCGTATGCAAGTGCGGGTTCCGGAGCGCCCAACGCCAGGTGCGCTTCGGCCATCGCCAACGGCGCGCGTACGGCAAAGAGCGCGGTATTCCCCAGCGCCGCAGCTTCGCGCGCCAGCGTCAAACCGATGTGAGGATCTCCGCCGAGTGCATGCGCCTGCGCCAGCACCAGCGCACTGTCGGCAATGACCGTCGGAATCGCCAGGGTGCGCGCCGTCTCGAGCGCCATCTCTCCAAGTGCCAATGCCGGTTCGAATTCGCCGGCCTCCGTTAGCGCGACGCACAGCAGTCCGCTCGCGACCGCGACGCCTTCGGCGTGACGCTCGCATTCGAAGATATCGAGCGCTTCGAGCGCATACTCGACCGCACGCGGCATACCGCCGGCGACGAGCGTGTGAACCACGCTGAGCTCGAGAAAGAGCCGGCCGAGCAGTTCGTTGGGTTTGTGCTGCAATCGGTCGAGGAGCTTGCGGACGTGGCCAAGCGTATGGAGCGCCGCCGCCGGATCGCCGCGCAGACACGACAACTCCGCGCGATGAAATAGCGCGCCGGCTGCCACCCGAACGTGATCGCGTTCGCTCGTGGGCGGTAACCGTTCGGCGGCCTCCGCGGCCCGCTCGAGGTGCACGCTCGCGCCGGCCAAATCGCTGCACGCGTTCCAGGCCACGTACGCGGACGCCATCTCCATATTAACCTCGGCGATCGGCGCCAAACCGTAGGCCATTCCCCGAGCATGCTGCATCGCTCGCGCAAAGAGTCGCCGAGCGCGCTCGTTATCGCCGATGTCGCTCGCGATTTCGACGCCGTAGCACCAAGCTCGCACGCCGTCGCCGGGATCGGTTGCCTCGCTCGCGATACGTTCGAGCAGCTCGAACGCGGCGCCGAACGCCCCAACCAGCCGAAAGTTGGCGACGCGATCGAGATCGAGCTCGAAGCGAGTCGGCAACGTGCGCACCGGCTGCTGCGATGCGCGCAAGTTCGACTGCAGGGTGCCCAGCAGACGCTCGAAAGCGCGACGCCGCTCGCGATAGAACTCGCGCAGCGAGACGCCCAGATCGACCGCCACCGCGGCGTGCTTTTCTCCGCGCAAGTCGCACCGCGTGACGATCGCTCGCTGCCGCGCGTAGTGCACGTTGCGCGCGTTGAGGCCCGTGTTGAGCGTTGCTACCGCCGACAGCACCGCGGCGCGGATTCGCAGCAGCATTACGTTTTCGTCGACGGCTGCGATGCCGGCCCGCGGTCTGCTGAACGCGCCACGCACCAGTGGATTGCGGCGCACGGATTCGGGATCGTCGAGCCGGCGCAAGAGCCGCGCCAGCTCGGCGAACTCTGACGGGCGTTTAGTAGGGACTGTCCGGGCTCGTCGCAACGCCGAACGCTCCCGATAAACCGCTCGAGAAGGTCCGAATCGGCGTTCCGGACGGGTACGCCACTTCCGCAACCGACGGGCCGAACGGATCGCTCACGAAAAGGTGCGTGTCCGTATGGTTGAGCGCGATTTGGTAGGCGAGACTGAAGCCTTTGATCTGTTGCGACGGCACGGTCGCCCCCGGCGGAAAGACGTCGACTCCCGGCAGACTCTGATCGTCGAGCAGCAGATCGCCTGCATTGTCGAACGCGAGGCCGCCCGCGTTGTCGAACTTGATGTGGATGCCGAGGTTCTTTCCCTTGGTCGATCCGGGGCTGAACTTCAGTACTTCGATATCGTTGTTGTTGGAATCGTTGTAGGCAACGTAGAGTTTGTTGTGCGTATCGAGCGCGACGCCGGCCGGAAACGTTGCGAACGGAATAGTCGTGGTGGGGGTCGTACTCCCGTGGGCGTATTCGTACAGGTGGCTGTTCGAGCCGTCGCCGAAATCGGAGACGTACACGGTGCCGTCGTGCCCTTTAACGACGTACTTGGGACCGATGGTGCCGGTCAGCGTCTTCGAGTGCGTCGTCTGACCTCGCGGATACTCGGTCACCGTCCCCGCGCCGAAGTTGCAAACGTAGAGCGTGCCGCTAGGATCGACATACAACCCGTCGGGGCCGGCGATCGCGTCGGTGATTTGGCCCGTGGGTTCCCCGCTATGCTGAGAGAATATCGCGACGCGTTGATTGGACTGATCGGCGACGTAGAGCTGACTGCCGTGGTTCGCTTCTGGAGACAGCCATCCCATTCGCGCGCTCGGCGGCGCAGCACCCGAAGCTCCGGATGGAACGATATGGCCGCTCGAGCATCCCGCCGCCACGGCGGAGCCGGCAACGAGCGCGAACGCGCTTAAAAGACGGTGTGCGTGCATTTTCAAACCTTTCTCGTGACTGAGCGCAGAGGCCCCTTGGTTCCAAAATCGCGACCGCGCTGCCTGGCGCGCGGCATGACCAAAAGCTGACCGCAGCGGCTCGCCCCGGCTCGCCGAGGGGTAGCGGACGCTCTTAGGCAAGAAACGGCGACTGTGCAATCATGAAAATTCTCGTGCTCGGCGGCACGAAGTTCCTGGGACGGCACATGGTCGAGCGATTTGCCGAATGCGGCCACGCCGTCGTCGCATTTCATCGCGGCAGGACAATGTGTGATCTGCCTGCCGGCGTTGAGGAACGCTTCGGCGAACGCAACGACGATCTCGGCCTGATTGACGACGATCTATGGGACGCCGTCGTCGACATCGCAGCTTCCGAACCCGATCAAGTGCGCCGCTCGCGCGAGTTGCACACGAAGCGGTATCTCTTCGTATCCACGGTGAACGTGTACGAGGACCTATCGAAACCCGGCATCCGCGAGGATTGCCGCACCATTGAGACGTTCGATAGCGCTGACGAAGGGCAGGCGTACGGCGGTAAAAAGGCGATCTGCGAGCGACTCGTGCTCGAGCGCTTTACCGACAATGCGATACTGCTGCGGCCGGGTTTGATCGTCGGGAAGTGGGACCCGTCGGGACGGTTTACCTATTGGTGCAAACGCCTGCTGCGCGGCGGAGCATACCTCGCCCCGTTGCCGAAGGAGCGCCCCGTACAGCTCATTGACGCAGCAGACATCGCACGCTTTGCCGAACGCGCGCTCGCGAACGACGTTTTTGGTACGTACAACATGGTGGGCCCACTCGGCACTCTGACGATGGAGCACATGCTCGAAGCATGCGCGCGCGTCGCGGCGGAACGCAACGCATCACCGGCCCGCGCCGTTTGGGTCGACCGCGAGTTCCTCGATCGCAATGGAGTTGCCGCGTGGACCGACATGCCGCTCTGGCTGAACGATGCTGCCTATGCCGGGATACTGCAAGTGAGCAATGCCGCTGCTGTGAGGGCCGGTCTTAAATACCGCGCGGTGGCGGACACGATCCGAGCAATTCTCGATTGGGCCGCGCAATCACCAGACCATCGCGTCGCCGGATTGTCCGCCGAACGGGAAGCTCCGCTGCTAGCCGAAGCAGAGAAAACCACTGCCCGGCACTAGATCAGTCCGCGCTCTACCTACCGTCCGAGCTCCCCGGAAGACACGTCTATGATTCGCATGTAAGGGGTAGGGGGTTCGAGTCCCGCATCTCCACCAATCGGAAACCCGCATGACACTGCGTTTGCCGGGTTTCTTGTCAGCGCAACGCGACGCATTTTGGCAGAGTGTCGCCTACGTCAATTCTGCATACCCACGAACGCCCGCGCGGCTTTGATAGAATGTTGCCGCGGGACTGTCCGATAAAGCCGCTGATCATCCTTCCTAGTAGGAATCCCGGTCGTCTGCGACACGGGGAATCCACTCGGCCACGATGTGACTCCGCTCATAAGAGAGGCACCTTCTACAATCAGCAGTTTACCCAGCGTACGGGATTTTGCGAACCTACGGGAACGGATTTATACACGTAGTGTTCGCGAATGCTCGTTGCCACAGAACCAACGAAGGCACAGCGAATGGTACTCCGTCTATCGCTGGTGTCGGTGCGACGAAGATCACTCTCTACTATATCGCCCACCGGCGACCGCTCCCAACGCTCGATTTGGTAAACTTCGCGGATAACTCCGTAGGCCACCGCCATGCCGTATTGTACTTTCGGATGCTTATCCGGGTTCATCGCCCAATAGCCACGAGTGCGTTCGTAGAGTTGCTCCTGCGTCAATGCACGGTCGAACTGGCGGTTCAGGTTAAGCAAGACTGCCGGTACATCAATCTCTGCGACGCCGTGATCATACGTTGAAATGAGCTCTCCCACCGTCATCACACCCCTCGAGTAGGCGGCATGACCAACTCGTGCGTTCGACAAATCTTGATAAGCGTCAATCAGTGCTGACTCAACAACTAGCGCCTCACCATCGGAAAGACCATGTCTATGGACGATGTGGCGAACCGTATTCCCCGATGCCTCGATTTCTCTAATGCGACCTAGTTTTAATGATGCGAGGTCTGGTAGAGAAGCAGCCTCTGCCACGTGTTCAAACAGCCGATTTCCTGTGCCCTTACCGACGTAGAACGTTTGACCGTTCCGGGGATCAATGAGACGATAGACATAGGAGCCGATATTCTCAAGAACGATTTGCGGGAAGGCCGTTTCATCAAGGGACTTGTCGCTCATGAAATGCGGGTTCGGCGTCGCTGCGGCATTACTTTCTTATGGTAGGTCTAGGCCGCCGCTTACAACTTGGGTCGATGCCTGCGAACCTCCAATCAGTGCACGCGGACGCTCCTGAATGTCGACGAGCGAGGTCGCATCGATGACGTTGGGAAAGAACACGGCATATCCAACTGTGACCCTGCTACCTCCCTTGCGCCAAGCACCGTCGCACTCCAGGGCCTTCTCAAATTCATGCCGCTGATCGCGCGCCTGCCCAAACGGGTTCTTGATCCTGTGCGCTACGGAGTTTCGGTCTAAGGAGTACCATTGTCTATCGTCATCGATGCGAACCCAGCCGCCTTTGACTTCGATTACGATAAGACCGCTATCAGCGCTACAAATCGTGAAGTCAGTTTCACCTTCGTGCGCCCCACGCTCGTCGCGATTAATCCACTCGCGGCTATGTAGAACTATGAAAGTATCGTCTAGCTGTTCCGTACACCATTTATAGAATTTAGCTTCCGCTCGAGACTGAACTTGTCTGAGTTCGGCGTCAGATAGACGCGGCTTCATGCGCGCCACTAGGGTGCCTCAATAGCGAAATAAAGCGCATCAACAGACACTGTGGGCAAAACCCCCTCCAGCCTTCCAGCAGTCGTTTGACGCGAAGGGCGTCAAGCGATGCGTCCGCGCATGATAACGGTCTCGGGGGCGCGCGTTTCTGGGCTCCGGCCATAGTGGCGCCACACCCCAAGCACGGACGGGGCGCGGCCATCCCTGTTGGAATAGCGCCTCCTCGCAGGACTAGCACCGGCGACCGACGCAAGACGGGCAATTCTTAGGAGGACTCTGGGTGGCGGCTTTCATGGCGCGCCGCTTTGCCGTCGAAGGTCCATCGAAATGCCTGTTCACATGAGCCGTTTCGACGCCCCCGTCGGTGAGCATCGCTCAAAGTCGGGCGCGACGACGGCGGAGATCGCAGGTTGCGTCAGTAGCTAGATTCTGCGCGGTTGCTTCTGCGCGAAACCGCTAGGTCCATCAAAGTCGCGATCGCGCTTCGCAACAATCTCGTTTGGATCGATCAAATTAGACCGGGACGATCATCCTCTTCGAGGTACTTCTGGCACTCGTGCTTGGCACTGTGTTCCGACCACAACCACGTTTTGCCGCCAACGTTCTTAGTCCTTTACTGCGATGGCAGTTGCGTGCTCAACCACTCATTGCGCGGGCAACTCCTCGGAAGACTTGATGGCGACGCGTCACCGAAGTCTGGCGCGAAGTACACGATCTACGAAAGGCCGGCCGCTTGGACGAAGCGGAGAAGGTGGGTAGAGCCAAGCTAGCTGAGGATTCGAACGACGCGTACCTACGAGGCGCTCTCGCCTGGGTGTACTACAAGCGGATCAAGATGTTGGTAACGCCACTTAAAATCAAGAAAGAGCGAATCGAAAGCATCGATTCACGAACGGCACATCTGATCGAACGATACTTGCGCGACTACGCTCGCACAAAGCCGAAACTTCTCGATCTCTGTCACTCACAAATCTTAAGACTCCTCGGCCACATCGGGAGACACATACATGCCTATGGGGGTTTCGTGAAGTGGGGGAAAGAACTGCTTTAGAACGCCCGACGATTTTATGAAAGGGCAAAAAGACGGCAAGGCATTCTCATCGCTTGCCCTTTCAGTTGCACGGGAGGCTGCGGCTCGGTTCTTGCGCGAACGCAAGTCACGAGAACCCTATTCTGATTGGGTTCGCGACTTTGTCGAATATGTCCGAGAACGTGAGCGCGATGATGTTTGGCTCGATCGAGACCTCGCTCGAATCCATTGCGCTCGAGGTGATCCACAACCGCCATGCGCCATATGCGGCATGTCTTGATCGCGAAGTCCGCGGATTTCTGGCCCTGGAAAGAGGCTGCAGCAATTTTGTCGCTTGATGGGAAGAAGCAGGCTGCCATTTCGGCTTACTGTCGCGCCATCTCGTGCAAGCCCGGAGTGTTCCCTTACAGCGCGTGTCGCGGCTGCCAATTGCGCGTAGCCAGGCGTTAGGCCGACTAATACGACCTCGGCCTTCGGCTCAGGCAAGCCAAAGAATGGGCCGTAGACGACGGTGAAATCCTTAACTCGGCCGATAACGCGAACCGCCGCCGTCAGCCGATCATCACTCGGCCACGGGGCGTTCTGGAGAGCTTTCATTCGCGAACGATCAAGCATCAAACGTTGACTTCTGGGCGAGAGACGCGCCGCCCCTCAGGAAACACTCGGCGGAGAGCAGCTACCTTGCGCGACAATTAGCCACAGGGCGACTTGACATACGTACAACGCCGGAACGGCCGCGCCCCCGGGTCAGCACGCGCGTCAGCGCGTGTCGATCGTCCACCCATTAGCATTGAGAAATGTGGCAACGCGGGCTGTATCGACGCCGAACGTACAGTCGTTCGCCAGCCCCTCAAAGCGAAAGGTCTGCGGGTTGATAACCGGCGCACCTTGACAGGCCCTTCCGATTACAATCCCTGGGGCGCCAATGGCAAGAGAATCTCCGATCCTTCCCGGAGCTAGCGACGTCCAATACGCCTGATACCGGCACGCGGGTAGCACGTAGGCTCGGACGTGCATCGAAGCCGCGCGTGACGGCTCCCAAAAGCAAAAGGAATAGTACGGCACCAGCACCTTGGAACTCGTTTTGACGGTAGGCGCCCAGCGTGGGATCGTAGGCGAGACTTGCGCCGTTGAGAGCAGAGCGAGACTCGTAGTCGTGTCGTTTGCGACCAACTGGGCGTCGAGTCTTTGAGTCAGACCGCTGCCGTCGGTGAATGCCAAGGATAGTCGATTCAGATCGGATGGAAGCAGTGACGAAACGAAATACGATCGGCCGCCCTTGGAGCCAAGCGCCACCGCATTTGAAAATCCAGTGTAATCTCCAGGCGAACCAGAGAGCCGACCTTGCTGCATCACTGCGAGGACCGTGCCGACAGGAAACCTGGTCGGCAGAGGATGCGCCTGCTTGTACGGGACATCGTCGACGCTGAACAGCAAACGGTGATCGATGGCCGATGCGCTGGCGAAACTATAGCGCACTCTGGTATCCGGTGGCGGCGGCGGCAATGGCCTGCCATGCGCATCGAAGCTACCAAGCGACTGCATCGCCGTATTCAACGACACGATTCCAAGCAAGTGCGTATAGCCGGCATCCAGGATGGCGCCGCCTTCGCCGATACCGTTGTTGGATTCAAAATACGGAGAGCTCGTGTCGACTTGCGCTTCATCAACTCTCGGCGGTACGACGGTTGCACCCTTGTACTGCGCGAGCGCTGACGCGGCATAGCTCAGAACGTACGCGTGAGATGTCGACGATGCGGTCGGAGCAAGTGTTATTGGGCGCAAGCCGCCGACGTTGATGACCAAGAGATCCACGTTATCACTTAGACCAACGATAGTTCCAGCGTCGAAATCTGCCATTGCGTTTTCCGAAACCTCGCGGGCATTGTAAGACCTCTGCTGATTACCGCCAATGTGCACGACCGGTTGACAAAAGTGCACCGGTGCCGTCGCGATGTAGGAATGGCGGGAATCGGATGCGACGACGACGCCCGTTTCGTGCGCGGGTGTTAACGCGGACGACGGGCAGTCGATTAGCGCAAGCGAGGCCGCGACTCGCGCGACGGGCGCGCTTTCAAGCGGCGGGTCGGACGGGTCCGGCGGGTCCGGTGGGATGAAAGCTCTGATCACGGCCGCACCGATGCCCTCGTAGCCGCCGACGCCTTCACGAACTGCGCCATGCACGAGACCCACGAGCGATCCGTGATCGAGATCGAAGACCGGGCCTCCACTAAAACCCTGCGATGTCGCAAGATCGTAGTCGACGAAACCGCTCGCTTGATCTACGGTGCCGACCGTGCCTTCCATGAGTTCCGGACTATCGTCGTTGAAATTTCTTGAATCGAGTTCACTAAAGCCGAGGCTCGCGACCTTGGTTCCGGGCAGCGTCGCGATGGCGACGGGTAATGCGGCGAGGTGGAGATCTGCAACGTAGAACAGCGCGAGATCGTGTTTAAGGTCGACCTTGCGCACTTCTGCTTGAAGCGGCGAGGAATCGAACGCGGTGACGGTGACGCGATATCCTGCCGCCGGCTTGGGGCTCGGCAACACGTGTGCAGCTGAGAGGACGAGAGCGCCGGCACGCTCCTGCTGCACTTCGACACCCGTCCCAGCCATTTGAACGCGCGGATGATATGGATCGAAGACACGGATACTGACGATAGAATGCCTTGCTCGAGTCACTATTCGCGCGTTGGGATCGATCGCGCTGCCTTCCGCCGCCGGCTGGAGTGAGGCAACGGCCGGTGCCTCGCGACGAATAAAGCTGGAGATGCCTGCGGCGCTGATGGCAACGGAGCTGCCGGCGCCCCCCAAGAGGTTTGGTCCGAGCGCAATGCCGGCGACCCGATGCGTTTCCGAATCGGCAATCGGCGCGCCGTCGGCATCGAACACCTCATTCGTCATTGAATGTTCGAATTGCTCGTATCGAGAGTGCACCGCGACGACGATGCCGGCATCGACGTCCGGCGTACAAGAAACGGCGTCTGGCATCTCTTGATAAGAGCAGAATGAGTAGCGCAGCAAGGACAGCGGTGCACCTTGCAACGGAGTGGCTTCGAGCGCCCCAGGGCGAATCGCGAGCGGCGCTGCAGAAAGCAGCGTAAGACCCGTGCCTGCATCGTATGCCACGACCGATGCCGCTACGATACGCCACCAGCCGCCGGGAGCTAACGGATTACCGAGAAAGAGCGGCCCCGCTGGTCGCGGGCTCGCCGCAGTGACGACGTAGCTATGCGCGGCGTCGCCGGCGACGACGAGCCCGACGCCTAAAACTTGGCTGGCCTTCGCATCTGGAAAGATTGGGACCGGCGCCGAGCTGGCGTCGATCGGCGTTGGATGTGCGGCTACTTTCAGCATCTGCTCTACCCAGACGTGAAGCGGCTGGTTTGCAAAATCTTCGACGAGATGAACCGCCATGCAGTCCGAGCTTCGCACCCAAACGGCGTGACGGCTCGTGGGAGTTAGCGATATGTTGAATGGCCTAAAGCCGGCCGGCAACGCGGCTTGGATGGCGCGAGCTGCATCCGACCAGCGGCTGCCATTGTACTTCGCTAAAGTGCAGCTCATGAAGGTGCTGCCGGACCGCTCGATTTCGCAAGAGGTGAATTCGCTAGAATCGGTCTGAACGGTGGCCACATAAGTGTTCTGCGCAAACCGAACCGGAGCTCCTTGGACACTGTGGAAATCTTCTAATGCAAGGGGAAACGTTTGCGCGAAGAACCCCTGAAAGCCAGCTCCCTGATCGTTAGCCCGTGCGGCGCAGCCTGCAAGCCACGTCGCCAGAACCGTGAGCGCCAAAATGCAGCGAAGATGCATATTACGTGCCTGGCGTTATTGCCGCGGGACCCTTAAATATGAACATCACCATCGCGTGAAGCACGTTCGCATGCTGCTGTGCGAGCGTTGTGAGGCGATACTCGACCTCCGTAAAGAGCAAGCGCCCTTCATCGACCTTCCTCCCCTCGAGAAGCTGCTGTTCGAGTTCGTTGAGTAGCGAAATAATCTGCCGTTGCGTTAAACCTGAGAGCTTGAGGATAACGACATCGTTTGCCGTCGTCCATTGATCGGGTCGCGTTCCAGTGATAACGACGTACGGGCCGGAGTTTATAGAGAGACCGAAATGCGATCCAAAGTGAAAATTTTGCGCGCAATAGCGCGCGCTTCGGGCGACATCGATGGTGGCCGGGTCGCCGTTTTGCGTAAACCAGATCGCAAGACCGTCCCCGCCGATCGCGTGACCGAAATTCACAAATGCGCCGTGCAGATCAGTAAGGTTGCTGCGGTTCGCCTTTACCCATCCGTAGTCGGGCGCAAGGAATAGGACATACGGCGCGTTAGCTTTTCTCGGGACGACTTGTGAAGGCGTTAGCGCCTGATAATCGTGCAACTCCGGATGGGGGTCGTATCCGTCGATCTCGTCGCGCGCGTCCTTGATCTGCGCAAACCACGCGTCGCCATCGCCCTTATATTGGCTGCACGCAGCAGCGACCTCGCCGTGTGCTCCTACAAGCGATTGAACCTTGCTGTATTCGAGTGCCAATCGTTTGCACTCGCTCTGTACGTAGGGCGGGTCGGGAAGGACGTATTCGGTTTGGCTGTTGGCTGCGGGGACCGGTAGTGGGGATGCAGCGAGTGTCACCGCAGCGATCAATCCCGAAAGTAGCTTCATCGATCGTGCGGACCTTTGGCAGCGTCGCGGCTTTCCGGGGCGGACTTAGTCCTACCGAGGAAGTAAAGCAACCCTGCTGTGATAGCCAGCACTCCGGTACCCGCTGCGAAAAGCAGCGGTCTTGCCGGATATGCGCGACCGGCAACATCGTAGCCAGCGAAGAATAGCACGAACGCCGAAAGCGCGCCCCCGACAAATATTGCCCGCTTGACTATTTCGTCCATGGGTGCTCTCTTCCCATCTAATACTACGGACCTGTCCTTGCCTGCTTTCTTCAAGGTAGCTGGACTTCCCCGTGCTCGGCCACCGCGAGCATCTCCAGGGTCATACGGCAGCGACAAGCCAACGAGCACGCATGCGATGCATTCACCACCGCGTCACTCGCCTAGCTCGCCGCCGTTGGCCCAAGTAGCACAAGCGCCGGAAAACCTTGGAAGGCTCTGCTATGTTCTGACGCCGCTGGCGAAATCGTCGTCAGCGATGCCGGCGCCGATAGCATTCTCGTCTTCGCGGCAGGCGCCAACGGGAACGTCGCACCGATACGTAACATCACCGGCGCGGCCACCGACCTGAGCGAACCGTGCAAGATCGCGCTCAGCCCGCAATCGAGCTCCCGCATCTTCGGGCAAGCTCCTCGGAAAAGACCTACTTTTTTCTTGTTGGAGCGAGACGGTCGCATGGCCGTTCCGTCTCTAAAATATGGGAACTTTGCTTGCCGGTGACGCATGGTAGCCGGCATGGCGCTGCTCCCCGGAACGACCCCAGGCTTGGCGTTGAGCTTTCTTTTTTCAGATATTGAAGGCAGCGCGATCCTCTGGGAACGGCGTCCCGACGATATGACGAATGCGCTCGCCGATCACGACCAAATCATGAATCAGGCAACCCTCGAGAATGGCGGCCGCGTATTCAAGACCGTGGGCGACGCTTTTTGCTGTGTTTTCACGAATTCGGGAGCCGCTTTGGTGGCGGCTACGTCCGCGCAACGCTCGCTTCAACGGCACCCGTGGCCCAAGCAACTCGGTGCGCTCCGCGTGCGAATGGGCATCCATACCGGAAGCGCCGTGGAGCGCGACGGCGATTATTTTGGCCCCACCGTCAATCGGACGGCTCGGATCATGTCGGTCGCTTATGGCGATCAAATCCTCGTTTCTTCGGTTACCGCCGAGTCGTTAACCAGCGGTTCGACCAAAGAGATCGAGCTTCGGGATCTCGGCCGTCATCGCTTGAGGGATCTCCGAGAGGCCGAAACGATATACCAAGCGATCGCAGAAGGGCTGCGTGCAGACTTTCCGCCATTGCGCTCGGTCGACTCGCGAGCGAATAACTTACCCTGTCAAATCTCGACCTTCATCGGACGTGAATCCGAGTTGTCGGAGCTGAGCTCGCTTTTGCGCGCACATCGTCTGCTGACGATAACCGGTGCCGGCGGCATGGGGAAAACGCGTCTGAGCCTCCAGCTGGCTGCCGGCGCCATTGGGGAGTACAAAGACGGCGCGTGGTTTATCGACCTGAGCGGCGTGAACGATCCTTCGCTCGTCGCGCAATCCTTCTGCGCGCAACTCAACGCCAAAGAGTCCTCGCACGAGCTACTCTCGGATACACTGCTGCGATACCTCAAAGACCGCCAACTCTTGCTGGTCGTTGATAACGCCGAGCACCTCTTAGAAGCCGTCGCATCAACCGTAAAGCCGCTTCTCGAGGGCTGCCCGCTGCTCTCCGTCGTCGTGACGAGCCGGGAACCGTTACACGTACCCGGCGAGCAAGTGTATCGCCTCGCGCCGATGTCAGGCCCTGACGCCGACTCGGATGCCACGGCACTCTCGACGCGCGATAGCACGCTGCTATTCCTCGAGCGCGCACGAGAAGCCGTGCCGGACTTTGTAGTTGGAGACGCCGACACCGCCGACGTGATCTCCCTATGCCGCCGGCTGGAAAATATTCCGCTTGCCATCGAGCTTGCAGCGGCGCGGGTGACCGTCCTCACCGTGGAACAGTTGAACCGAAGGCTGTCGCCTAGCCTCGATCTGCTGTCGTCGCGCAGCAAGCTGAACGACCGTCACCGAACGCTCGAATCGACCATCGACTGGAGCTACCGGCTTCTGACGGATGACGAGAAGGTCTTCTTTGAATCGCTCTCGATTTTCGTCGATGGGTTTAGCCTCGAGGCATGCGAAGCCATAGGTATCCGAGACGATTCGGCCGCCTGCACGCTGGATCTGCTCCAATCGCTGATTGAAAAGTCTTTAGTCTCGACGCGGGCGTCAGGAGCTTCCCCGCGCTATCAGATGCTCGACGTCATTCGGCACTTCGCCGAAAGACGAGCGTCGGTGGAGCCGCGCTGCGCTTCGATGCATCAGCGTCATTACCGGTTTTTCTTAGGCCTGGTCGCCGGCGGCGGCGACGTTCGCTCGACGCTGAGGCACGGTAACTGGATCAACGCTATTGCGACCGACATTGGAAATTGCCGGGCCGCACTGGAATGGGCCCTCCATGAGAAGGTTGCGAATGCCGGTCAGTTGATTTGTAGTTTGGCTGCGTATTGGCAAGACCGGTCGCAACTGACGGAAGGGCGGCTGTGGCTGGCTCGATTCCTGGCCGAGTTTCCGGAGACTGCGACACTCTTTGCGCGGGTGCTAAGATTCGCAGCATTCTTTGCCGCTTGCCAGGACGACTACGACGAAGCCACGCGGTACGCGTCTCATCTCCAGACGATAGCCGCGCATCGGGGCGACAAGCTGATGGAAGCTGAGGCCTTGCACAGCCTCGCGGTTACCGAGAATCGGCGTGGAAACATTGCCAAGGCGGTCTCGCAGTACGGTGAAGCACTCGCGCTCTTCGATGCCGCGGGCGACAAGCGAAGCAGTCTCATAACGGTCCTCAACTTGATCAATGCGCTCGTCGAGAGCCGGGAGCTGCTGCGTTGCAACGATCTGCTCGAAAGAGCAGAGCATCTAATCCCAATCGTGACGGAAGTCGAACTTACGGCTTTGGCCTTAGGCCTGCGCGGGATTCTTGCGCTGCGCTACGATCGACTATCGGAAGCCGAAGCGTTTATCAGGCAGGCACTTTCGATCCAGACGTCGTTGGGAAGCGCGCGCCGCGTCGAGGACTTGAATTCTTTAGCCGAGGTGCGTGCGCGCCAGGGCGCGACGGCCGAAGCCATCGATATCGTCCGCGAAAGCCTGGCTCTTTCGGTCGAATCCGAAGAACATAACAATGTCATTCGATCGCTCGAAGTATTTTCTTTCGTCCTCTTCAGCGGAGGCCGTGATGACGAGTCGATTAAGAGTTTGGCCGCCGCGCGAGCGCTCCGCGACCGATATTCTTACCGCTCGCAGGCGCTGTTCGGCGGCGAAGAGCTCGAGGCTGCACTGCGAAAGAACGCGGGCGACAATTTCGAGGTCCTTTTCAGCTCGGTCAGCACGATGAACTGGAAAGCGATTGCCGGAGCTTTGCTGCAAGCCCCGGCATCGCCGGTAGAGAATCGCTAAGGGATGTTTTTGGTGTAGACGTAGATGTCCGTATGGGTGTCACCGGAATTATCGTGCTTGCAGCCATTCTCATCGTACCCGCTGACGTAAGCGGTGTGTAAGACCGTTAGCTGCGAATACCCGTCGGGCGCAGTCGGGGCCGAGGGAGAGGGTTCGGCCGACGTGATCTGGATGCCGCGGACACCCTTGTCCTTGTCCGGTTTTGTTTCGAACTTCAAGCCGATGGGGCTGTAGTTTTCAATCACCCACTGGATGCCGCACATTTCGTTTCCGAGATCGATCGTAAGCTGTATCGCCTCTTTTAAGAAGGCATTATCGGTAGCTGCTAGCAAACCGTTGAGAAATCGACGCGTGCCGGGCCAGCACTCGCAGAGCTCCGACGACCGGACGTTCGCGCCACTGACCGACGCAACGAGCTCCTGAAGCGATGGAAGGTTGGACTCTTGAGCCATGCATGACCTCCTTGCGTGTGCGACTCCGTCAAGTGTAAGACTTCGGCGCCCTCGTTAGCAACCATCAACGAGGTTCCACCGAATGCGCCGGAATCCATGCTTGGGAAAACGCTTGGGCAGGCGCGGGCGCCAGCGTCGTCGCAGGCTTCCCGGCATGAAAGTCTTCGGTTTCAGCGTTGGGGCCGTCGTTTTGACGTTGGCGGTCGCGGCGTCCATCGTTTTCACCGCGCAAGGCGCCGCGGATCCGGCAAAAGCGTTCGGCGCTGCATGGAGCCCTGCGCTAGGAGCGTGGCTTCCCGATCCGGAGATCGGGTTCGACGCGTGGTCGAAGAATCAAACGACCATCGTGAGTCAGTACGACTATTTCATTTGCGGCAGCACGCGTACGCCGACCGAGCCGAAACAAAGCTTTTATTATGCCGGAAGCGCCTGCCCGCAGGTGAAGAACGGAACCTTCTTCGTCTACGGCACCGCCGAGCCGATCAAAGGTTACGTCGTGTACGACCGCGCGCATCGGATCGTTCTGTATAACAAAGGATGCTGTGCGTGGCGCGGTTACGCGCTGACCGCGGGCGTCGCGAAACCGCCAAAGACGGTCGGAAACGCCGATCTCAGCGGCGTTCATACCGCGCGCGGCGTTACGCTCGGCATGACCGCGACGCAAGTCGAGCGGATCTACGGAACTGCTCGTCCGCACGCCACCAAAGGGCAGCCGGGCCTCACGACCCTCTCGTATACCACGATGAAAGGCTCGCCGACGAAGCCCGGCGGCGACGCCTGCGGACAGTTTCAGAGTTTTACGTTCCGGCAAGATCGGCTCGTCTCCATCGAGCTGCTCGTCGGCTGTTGACGTCAGTTGAGTTTTCTGCAGTCCGGCAAGTATTCGCGCACAACGCCGGTCTCCATATTAGCCACGTACAAAGTGCCGGCGGCATCGGCGCCGATCTGGCTATGGTCGAAATTCTGATTTTCGATCGAGCACACCGGCGGATCATTCACTCGGTTTTGCGGCTTGAACCCGAATACGACGCCGTCGCTCGATCCGGCGCAGCTTCCGAGCACTACGGCCGCTACGCTTGCCATCGTCACCGCCGCCGGAACGCACCATCGCATGGCATTCACCTTTCGCAAACACTTCGCCGCGGTTCGGCTTGCCCATCATCGTGCCAAAGGCGAGTGAAAGAACTCTGAAACTCTAGAGCGTGGGCGGCGAATCAGGGATGCGAATCGAGGACGAATACCAGACGCTGACCGCCGGTATCGTCGTTCCAGGCGGCCTGCACGTCCACCATCGGCCGCGCGGTCGCGTCGACTTCAAACTTCGCCGGAACCACTGCGGCCAGCGCTTCACCGATGCGGCTTACGAGCCGCGCCTGGGGCACGCTGCGAAGACCGCTGCCGAGAAGTTCGACGCCGGAGCCGCGCAGCACGCTGGCGTCGAGCGAAATCTCCGAGCCCGAAACCGCGCCGATTTGAACGAATCGAATGCGCGGAGCCGCCGGTTCGGCCGCATTTCGCGCAATCGCTGCAAGCAAACGTTGCGCGGACACGCCCCAGAGGTAATCCAATACGATCGCAATGTCGCAGTCGACGAGCGCCGCATGGAGCGCATCGTCGAGCCCGTCGTCGGGCTCGAGCGGTATCGTCCGGTCCGCTCCCAGTGCGGCCGCGCGTTCGAGCTGCTCCGCGTTGCGTCCGGTTGCGACCACGTTTTTTGCGCCGAGATGCTTGGCAATCTGCACCGCCAGTCGCCCCGCAGCACCGGTTGCGCCATTGATCAAGACCGACTCGCCCGGTTGAAAACCGGCACGGTCGCACAGCGCGGGCCACGACGACATCGCCGGATTCGCGATCGCAGCCGCGGTTACGTCGTCGACATCCTCGGGAACCGGAACGATGCAGTCGGCGCGAGCCGGCGCGACCTGCGCCATCGCGCCGAACGGCGTGCGCACGAAGGCGAAATAAACGCGGCGACCGTCTTGCAGGCGCCCCACTCCATCGACGCCGGCGACGAACGTCGCCGCATTCGTCGCACTATAGTGTTGCCCGGAAGCGCGCGCTCGCGCCAGCGGACTCAACGCCGCCGCGCTGACCGAAACGAGCATTTCGCCCGGCACCAACGCCGGATCGGGGAAATCCGTCCATTGCGGGGCGGCGCCGCCGGCAGTAACGACGGCGGCCTTCACCCGAATTTACCGCCGGCGTTCGTCGTCAACTACTACGCGGCGCCGCCGCTCAGGTGCTTGGTGACGTTTTCAAACGTCGTGGCAATCACCCAATGCACGTTCTCGTTCAGCATCCGCGCGGCGGCCGCGATCGGTCCGCGCAGCGATGCCGTCGATTTCCATGTCAGCGACGTCACCGCGTCGCTCTCCGCCGCCAAATCCGCGCCGGCAACCAAATTGACCGAACTCCCAAGGCCGCCGCCGCTGATTTTGATGTCGATGTGATTGCCGTCCGCACTCGGCTCCAGGACGACCTTCAAGCCGATCTTTCCCCGCACCGGACCCGCTTCGAGCGGCACCTTCGCGTCGAACGAACGGGCATCGCGGATCTGTACGTCGGTCAATTCGGGAATGCATGCGGCAATTTTCGCCGGGTCGTTGACGAACGCCCAAACGGCGCTCTTGGCGGCGGGAATCGTTTCCCGGCCGTTCCACTCGAGATTCATCGCCGGCTAGTGTTGCGCTTCCGGCATGCCGTTTCCCGCAGCGCTCCAATGGGGCTTCACGAACGCGCCGAGTTGCGCGCGTGACGTGATGTGCAGCTTCTGGTAGGCCGATGCCAAATGCTTTTCCACCGTTTTGTGAGTGATCGATAGGCGCCGCGCAATTTCCAGATTCGACTGACCGCCGGCGGCCAGCGTGGCGATCTCGCATTCGCGCGCGGATAGCATCTTCAGCGCTTCCGTCGCGTTCCCGGAGAGCGCGTCGTCCTCGATTCCGCGGTTGCTCGCAAGGCGGCGAACGTCGTAGGTGGCGCCGCAGCGCCGAAAAAGTGCCAGCGCAGCTTCGAACTCGCCGGCCAGTTCGAGCGCCTGCGCTTCGAGAAGCGGCATCCGCAAGCGCCGGAAACCGTCGGCCGCGTCGCGCGCTAACGCAACCGCTTCATCGGCGCGTCCGGCTCGCCGGCATTCGATCGCGTCGAACAAGGCCAGCGCGGGACGCTCCGGCAATTCCACCGGCCCCTCCGCCGCGCGCTCGAGATAGACGCGTGCGCGTTCGCGGTCGGCGGCGGCGCCGTAGCGGCCGACCGCCAGCAGCGTGATCACGTTGCCGCGCATCAACTCACATTCGGGGAGCGCCCGGTGCAGCAACGCGGCGGCGTCGCGGTGGCGGCCGCGGCGCACCATGATCTCGGCGAATCCGCCGCCGCATTCGACTTCGGGTTTGAGCGCAATCGTCGCTTCAAACCCGTCGAACCACTTTTCGACGAGTGCGCGGTCGTCGAGCGCCGCACCGACCACCGTTCCCCACGCGGTCGCAAACGTGATGTTGACGCGATTGTCGCTCGACGCCGAAACCGCCTCGAGTTCGGCGCGTGCTTGCACCAGGTCGCCGCGCATCAGATAACACAGCGATGCGAACGCGTGCACCGTCTCCTGGCTGTGACGGCTGTGCGCCTCGCGCGCCAGCTGCATCGCTCGCTCGACGTTCTCTTGCGCTTCTTCATGCAGCCCGAAAAACGAAAAACACATGGCGCCGTTGATGCAGGCGCCGGTGACCGTCGAGAGCGAGCCGCCGGCTTCGGCGGCGGAAATCCACGCCGTCAGCTCGCGGCGAAAAACGTCGACGTCGCCAAGCGTCATGGCAACGAACGCCGCGACGTTGTGGAAGCGCAGCGCAATATCGGCGGCGTCGGTCAGCGCGCGCCGGTCGACCAGTTCCAGAAGGCGCGCGGCGCGAGTCGGGAACCAAAACGTTGCCGCAAGCCACGCGAGTCCGAGCTGGACGCGACTGCGCGCACGGTACTCGTCGGCGTCGAGCCGCGTCAGCATCGCCTCGAGCGGCCCGGTCGGGTCGCGCAATCCGATACCGTACGCCGTGATCGCCGCCGTCACGCGGCACGCGGCTTCGCGTTCGTAATCGCCGGCCGCTCGAAAGATGTCGGCGGCCGCCGCATACGTCGCCTGCGCTTCTTTCGTCCAGCTCAACGCCAGGCGGCAATCGGCAATTTTCTTGACGGCTAATCCGCGCGCGCCGGCGTCCATGTCGAATTCAAGCGCGCGCTCGTAGAAGGCGATCGCATCCTCGCGTGCGTGGATCCCTGCCGCGGCGTCACCCGCTAGCTGGTTGTACCGAATCGCTTGCGCGGCGTCTTTGGCCGCCCACCAGTGATAGGCGAGCGCCTCGATCGAACGTTGCTCCGCCGGCGCTTCTTCGAGCGCGAGCGCGATCGTGCGATGCCGCGGCTGCAACTCGGCGCCGAGAAATTCATGGTAGATCGCATCGCGCGTTAAGCCGTGGCGAAACCGAAAGACGTCGGGTTTGACCTCTTCGACGAGTTGGAAATCGCGGGCACGCCGGAGTGCCGGGAGCAAACTGCTCGGCTCGGTTTCGAGCGTTGCCGCCAGCAGCTCCAAACCGAAGGTCCGGCCGATCACCGCCGCTTGCGTCATGACGCGGCGTTCGGCTTCGTCGAACGGGCGCAAGCGTTCCAGCAGCGTGGCCCGAACGGTTTGCGGCAACTCGCGTTCGCTTCGCGCTTCGGCGCGCGCCGAGTTTCGTTCAACGGCGCTTTTCAGCAGTTCTTCGGTGAAGAACGGGTTGCCGTCGCCGGCGAGAGCGACCGCACGGCGTGTCTCTTCGGGCAACGGGATATCCGCGAGCGCCTCATCGATAAACGCGCGCAAGTCGACGCCGCGCAACGGCCCGAGCTCGATGCGGCCGGCGCGCGCGTTGCGCGCAATTTTTTCGGCCGCGCCGGTGGCGGGACGATCGGGATGGAGTTCGTCGGCTCGAACCGACGCCACCAGCAACACGCGCATGCGATGGAGTTTCGCTCCGAGGTACGCCAGCAGATCGAGGGTCGCCGCATCCGCCCAGTGCAAATCCTCGACGACCGCGATCAACGCCGATCGCGAAGCAATCGTCGCCAGATGATCGGCGATCGCATCGAACTGCTCGTATTTGGTTGCGGCCGCACCGAGTTCGAACGGCGCCCCGCCGGCTTGATCCAATACTTCGAGAATCGGACCGTACGGCCGGCTCGCGAACTCCAAGCACGCGCCGTAGCCGATCTTCCAGCGCGAGTACGCGAGCGACTTGCAAAACTCCGAAACCAAGCGCGACTTGCCGACGCCGGCATCGCCGGAAATCAGCACCATCCCGCCGTGCGATAAGCCCGCTTCCAGGCGCCGCTCGCGGAGATAGGCGAGTTCTTGCTGACGGCCGATAAACGGCCGGCACAAAACCGGTCGCACGATCACAGAGGCCGCCCCGCTTCGCCGCTGCGCGGCGCCCTGCCTATCCCCCGGCGGCGCGAAGCTTCTGCGTCAACCGGACGTAGACCACCGAGCCGACGTCGATCAGGCTGCGTGCCCGAGCGTAGTACCGCCGGGCATCGTCG
>JBAUZB010000322.1:0-9289 GCA_049585095.1 Candidatus Tumulicola sp. | reverse complement strand
GCCGCGGTTTCCGCCGTTGTGGTCGCCGCCGAATTCGCCGCCCTCATCCGAGCCGCCGGTGGCGCCGCCGTCGCGGCGCGAGCCGAGCATTTGCATGTTGTCGATGACGACCTCGGTGGCTTTGCGTTTGTTGCCGTCCTTGTCGTCGTAGGAGCGGATCACGAGGCGCCCTTCGACCAGCGTATTCATGCCCTTCTTGAGATAGGTATTGCATGTTTCGCCGAGCCGATCCCACGCGACGATATCGACGAACGTCGTTTCTTCCTTGTTACGCGGATTGTTTACCGCGAGGGTGAACTTCGTCACTCCCTTCCCGGACTGGGTGTAACGAATTTCCGGGTCGCGCGTTAGGTTGCCGACCAGGATGACGCGGTTGTACGAGCCTGCCATCGCTTACTCTCTTTCGCTAGCTGGAACGGGTTGCAATAGGCGATGGGGTCTAATAAACCGGCGGCGGCGCCGGCGGCGTAGCCGCCGCCACTGCCGCCATATGGGCGATCATCTTGGCGTCGAGCTTCACCGTCAGCGCGCGAAGGACGTCTTGGTGCAGCTTCAGGAGCCGCTCGAGTTCCTTCGATCCGGCGCCGTCGCTCTTGAATTGCATCACGACATAGTTGCCTTCGCGCACGTCGTCGATCTCATAAGCGAGCCGCTTCTTGCCCAACTTTTCAACGCTCACGACTTCGCCGTGCTGGTTCTTGACGATATCGGCGATCGCGTTGGCGCGCTCCTCGACCTCGTTCTCTTCGAGGGAGGGTCGCAGAATGTAGGTTACCTCGTAATCGGTCATGATTCCCCATCTACGGACGCCCGCAGAAGCGAGCGGCCCGCCTCACGCGGCGGGCAGCGGGTGGGTCGCGGCGCCTCGAACGGCCCCGGAACCCCCGCATCCTATCACACGTTTCGCGCCGTCAGCAATGACCCTGGGTGCGGCGCTCGCTGGCCTGCCGGACGTTCCCCAGGGAGTTCGAAGCCGGCTGCGCTAGCCTGGACCAAGGGAGCGCCGCTCGGGGGAGGCCAAGGTGTAGATACTCCCCGCGCGAGGAAACATCAGGGTATCCGTGCCGATTGCTAAGTTTGCCGTCCATCGCCGAGTAGCCGTTTCGATGATCGCCCTGGCGATCATCGTGCTCGGCTTCTTCGCGTTTCCGCGACTGGCCATTGCCCTGCTTCCAAACTTCACCCAGCCGGTCGTGACCGTGTCGGTCACCTATCCGAACGTCGGCCCCGAGCAAATGGAGACGCTGATCACGCGGCCGATCGAAAACGCGGTTAGCCGCGTCAACGGTATCCAGCAGATCAATTCGAGCAGTTCCGAAGGCAACACGCAGGTCACCGCGCAGTTTTACTTCGGAACGAACATCGATACCGCCGCGGTCGACGTGCAAGAGCAGGTCTCGCGGATCTGGGGCACGTTACCCAACGATCCCAACCTGCAGCAGCCGGTCATCACGAAATTCGATTCCAACTCGCTGCCGGTGGTACGCATGTTCGTGACCGACTCGAACATGACGCTCCGCGATTTAGGGGATCTGTTCACCAATCAGCTCGGGGACGAGTTCTCCTCGATCGACGGCGTCGCCGCGGTGACCGTCGGCAACGACCAGCAGCGCGCCATCATGATCGAACCGAGCTCCGACGCGCTCGCGATCAACGGCATTTCTCTCCAGCAAATCATGCAGCGCGTCGCCGAGGAGAACATCAACCTTCCGGCCGGCATCGTGCAAGTCGGGAAAAGCGAATACCTCGTGCGGGCGAGCGCACTCCTGCAGTCCGCCGAGCAAACCGGTCAGTTGATCGTCACCACCAAGAACGGCGCGCCGATTCGTCTCGACCAGGTCGCGAAAGTCAGCGATTCGATATTGGAGCAGCGGACGTTCCAACGCCTCAACGGCACGCCCGCCGTCGGCATCACGATCAACGCCCAACCGAATGCGAACATCGTCGCGACGTCGGTGGGAGTGTACGCCAAGATCAAGCAGCTCGAAGACCGCTACCCGGGAATGCATTTCGGCGTGGTGTTCGACCAGCAGGGGTTCATCCGCGAAGCGATTTCGGCGCTGGAGCATACCGCATTGTACGGAGCGGTGCTCGCGATATTGGTCATTCTGCTCTTCCTGCACTCCTGGCGCTCGACGCTGATCGTCGCCGTATCCCTGCCGGTTTCAATCCTCGGTACGCTCTTCGCCGCCTACGTATTCGGCTATTCGTTGAACATCATGACCTTGGGAGGGTTGGCGCTTGCCGTCGGCTTGATCGTCGACGACGCGATCGTGGTCATCGAAAATATCTACCGGCACATGGCGCGCGGGCAAACGCCGATGGAAGCGTCGGAAACCGCGACGGCGGAGATCCTTTCCGCGGTACTCGCGTCGTCGATCACGGTCATTACGGTTTTCGTTCCGCTGGTTTTGATCCCCGGACTGCAAGGCTTGCTCTTTACGCCCTTTGCCGTCATGGTGATGGTTGCGGTTGCGTTGTCCCTGGTCGTCGCGGTCACCCAGGTCCCGATGCTCGCTTCGGTTATTTTGCGAAAACGCCCGGGTACTCGCACCAACGGCGCGTCAAACGGCGACCGCCGCGGAGCGTACGCGCGCTTTTCACATGCCTTCGATCAACGATACGAGCGCTTCGCGCGATGGTATACCCGGGTCCTGACGCGAGCCGTCGACCGGCCGGGGTTGGTGTTGGCGGTCGCGGGCGGCGTCTTTGCGGTGACGCTGGTTGCGGTTGCGCTCGGAGCGGTAAAAACCGAACTGTTCCCCCCATCGAACTCCAGCTTCGCTCGCTTCAACCTTCAGATGCCGACGGGGACCGCACTGTCGGTCACCAACGCCGTCGCAACCGACGTCGAAAACCGGATGCGCAAGGATTCGCGGGTCGTCGACGTCGGTTCGCTGGTCGGGCAAAACGGGCCGGTCGGCGGAACGCAGGTCACGAATATCGCGAGCCTATCGGTGACGCTCCAGCCCGGGGTCCTGGGGAATCAAGCTCAGCGCTTCGTGACGCAATGGACCGCAGCGCTGACCGGCTCGCGCTCGGCCTCCGGAGGGCGCGGGCGGGCATCGACGTCGTTCTCCGCCGAGCAGATCAAAGAGCTGCGCGCGCGATTCGGCCAGCCGATTCCGGGTCTCCAGGTGTTCGGCCGCACCGTCGATATCGTTCAGAACATCATTGCGCGCGGACAAGACGCGCTTCAGATTCAAATCTTCGGACCAAACGTCAACACGCTGTACAACCTCGCGGAATTCACGGCCATTCCGAAGCTTCAAACGGCGATTCCGGGCTTGCAGCCGCCGCAACCCGGCATCACCAACGCCCAGCCTGAGATCGACGTCAGCGTCAACCGAGCGATGGCCGCGCAACTCGGCATCAGCACGCAAACGATTTCGCAGGTCGTCGACATTGCGACCGCCGGTCAAACGGCCTCCTACATGCAGATCAACGGCACGCAGTATCCGATCGAAGTTCAGCTTCCGCCGGATCAGCGGCGCAGCTTGCAAGCGATTCAAAACCTGATGGTGCCGGTCGCGACCGTGCCGAGCGGGCTGGTCGTCAACAACGCGGCCGCCGCGCCGATCTCCGCCGGGACGAACGGCAGCCTCTCGCTCAACACGGCGGCGGGTCCGACCGGAATTTATACCCTGCAGACCATGCCTCTAGCGGAGATCGCGCAAATCGTCTTCGGCACCGGCCCCTCTCAGATAACGCGCCAGAACAAGCAGCGCGAGATCGATATCAACGCCGGCTTGAACATTCCGCTTGGAGATGCGGTCGCGCAGTCGACGAAGGTCATGAATTCCATCGCTTTGCCGGCGGGATATTACTGGGCATTCGGGCCGCAGGTGCTGCAACAGGGTCAGACCTTTTCGAGTCTCGGGCTCATCGTCGCCCTCGCGGTCATCCTCATCTACATGCTTCTGGCAGCGCAGTTCGAATCGGTGCTCCACCCGCTGGTGATCATGATCGCGGTTCCGCTGGCGTCGGCAGGCGTCGTATTCGGCATATTCTTCCGGAATTTGATCTGGGAGGCCGCCGATGCGATCGGTCGTCAGCCGTTTGCGCCGATGGCCTTCGGGCTCACCGCGTTCATCGGCGTGCTGATGCTCGTCGGAATCGTGGTGAAGAACGCGATTCTCGTCGTCGAGTTCAGCAATCAGCTGCGCGAGCGAGGCATGAACGCCCGCGACGCCGTGCTGCACGCCGCACCGATGCGCCTGCGTCCGATTCTCATGACGACGTTTGCGACGATCGGCGGCATGACGCCGATCGCCCTGGGCATCGAAGCCGGCAGCCAAACGCAGGCGCCGCTCGGCGTGGTCGTGATCGGCGGACTCGCGGTTTCGACGACGCTCTCGCTGATCGTGGTCCCGGCGCTGTACCTGTGGGCCGCGGAACACATCGAACCGCGGTTGGGCGGCTTCCACCGCGGCGCCGAAACCAAGCCGGTGCCGCGCGAAGAGTTCGCCGAAGAACCGATCAGCGCCATCGATTGACCGGCGCCGGTCAGCCGGCGATTCGGAAAAATGCCAGCGTCACCACCGTGCCGATCGCGATGACCGCGGCCCGCGACGCCCGCTGCGGCACCCGACGAAAGAAACGCGCGCCGAAGTAGCCGCCGAGCAGCGCGATGACCGCCATCGGAACGGCGAAACGCCAATCGACGACGCGCGCGATGACGAAAGGAATCAAGGCGACGCCGTTGATCGAGACCGATAGCACGTTTTTGATCGCGTTCTGCGCGTTGAGGTTAGGAAGCCCGGAGAACGCCAGAACTGCGAGCATCAGGATGCCCATGCCGGCGCCGAAGTAGCCCCCGTAGATCGCGACGACGAACTGCACCGCAATTTGCCACGGTGCGTGGCGCGGCGCTCCGACCGGCCGCCGCGTCAGCCACGGGCTGACGGTAAAGACGACGGTCGCGAACAGCAGCAGCCACGGGATCATCCGCTGAAACAGCGCCGGCGGCGTGACCAGCAGGGCGACGGCTCCGATTAGGGCCCCCACGGTGCTGACGGCAATCAACGGCAACAGCAAGCCGCGATGCGCGGCAACTTCTTCTTTATATCCGCGCGCGCTGCCGATCGTGCCGACCCACATCGCGGCATTGTTGGTCGCGTTGGCCGAAATCGGCGACACGCCGGCGAACAAGAGCGCCGGAAACGAAACGAAGCTGCCGCCGCCGGCGACGCTGTTCATCGCTCCGGCCACGAGCGCCGCCGCACCCGGAATCAGGACCTGAGCGCTGGTCAACGAGGTCGAAAAACCCGAGTGGCCTAAGGAGCGACGCGCTCGCGCTTGGTGACGCGATAGACCCGGCGAACGTTCTTGAGCGATTCCAGCTTCGTGAGGATCTTGTGCAGGTGGTCGAGATCGCGGATCTGCAGCGTGAGACTCGACACCGCCAAACCGTCGCGGCGAACCCGCGCGGTGACGGAGTTCACCTGCGTTTTCAACTCTGCAAACACCGCCATGATGTCTTGCAGCAGTTGCGAGCGATCTTCGGCTTCGACTTCGATTTCGACGGCATGGGTGAGGTCGGCGCCGGTCATCCATTGGGCTTGAAGAATGCGCTCCGGGGTTGCGTTCATGTAGGCGACGTTGGGGCAATCGGCACGGTGGATGCTGACGCCCCGACCGATCGTGACGTAGCCGATGATCGGATCGCCCGGCACCGGCGAACAGCATTTCGAGAGGCGCACGAGCACGTCGTCGACGCCGGCGATTCGAACGCCGCTGGATTTGCGCACGCCCCGGCGTACCGTCGGGCGGCGACCGATTTTGGTGAGATCGACGACGTTGCTGCTGCGAACTTCGTCGCGCAGGCGATTGGCGACGGCTTGAGCCGAAGCGTCGCCGAATCCGATCGCCGCATACAGATCCGCCGGCGTCGCGTAGTTGAGCCGCGTGGCGATCCGGTCGATCAGCTCGCCGCGCGCCGTATCGACTCGAACGCCGGCGCGAGCGAGTTCGTGCTCGAGCGCTTCCTGTCCGGCCAAGACGTTTTCTTCACGCCGCTCCTTGCGAAACCACTGCTTGATCTTGTGCTTTGCGCTCGACGTCCGTGCGATGGAAAGCCAGTCGAGTGAAGGCCGGCCGCTGGTCTTGTTGACCAAAATCTCGCAGATATCGCCGTTATTGAGCTGGGAGTCGAGCGGCACGATTCGGCCGTTTACCTTCGCCCCGACGCAGTGGTTGCCGACGTCGGTGTGCACCGAATAGGCGAAGTCGAGCGGCGTACCGCCGGCCGGCATCGAATACACGTCGCCGCGTGGAGAGAACACGAACACCTGCGAGTCGAAAAGGTCGAGCTTGAGATTTTCCATGAACACGCGCGAGTCGCGCATATCCTTCTGCCACTCGAGCAGGGCCCGCAGCCACGACAGCTTGTTCTCGAACTGGTCGGCTTTCCCACCTTCTTTGTAACGCCAGTGCGCCGCGATGCCGTACTCGCTGGTTCGATGCATGTCCCACGTGCGAATCTGGATTTCGAGCGGTTCGCCGGTGGGGCCGACGACGGTGGTGTGCAACGACTGATACATGTTCGGTTTCGGCATTGCGATGTAGTCTTTGAACCGCCCGGGAAGCGGAGTCCAAAGCGCGTGGACGGCTCCTAGCGCCCCATAGCAGTCCTTCACCGAATCGACGATGATTCGAATGGCGGTGAGATCGTAAATCGTCGAGAAGTCGCGCCCGGATTTGATCTTGGCGTAGATCGAGTAAAAGTGTTTCGGACGCCCCTGAATCTCCGCATTGATCTTCATTGACTTGAAGTCTTCGCGGAGTCGTACGATCGCTTGCTGAACGTCGGCTTCGCGCTCGCGTCGCGTCTTGGCGACCAGTTCGACGATTTCGCGGTACGGCTCGGGATCGAGGTAGCGCAAGCAATTGTCCTCGATTTCCCATTTGATCTTCCAGATGCCCAAGCGGTGCGCGATCGGCGCGTAGATATCGAGAGTTTCGCGGGCGATCGCCTGTTGCTTTGCGGGAGGAAGGCTCGCGAGCGTTCGCATGTTGTGTAGCCGGTCCGCGAGTTTGATGATGATGACGCGGATGTCTTTCGCCATCGCCATGAACATTTTTCGAAGATTCTCGACCTGCGCGTCTTCTTTCGATTGATACGGAATCCGCGTCAATTTGGTGACGCCGTCGACGAGCTGGGCGATCTCGTCGCCGACCTGTGCCGCGACTTGCTCGCTCGTAATCGACGTGTCCTCGACGACGTCGTGCAGCAAGGCCGCGGCAATGGTCTCGCGGTCCATCTCGAGTTCGGCCAGCACGCCGGCCACCGCCAGCGGGTGTTCGATATAGGACTCGCCCGAAGCGCGTCGCTGCCCCTCGTGAGCCGCATCGGCAAGCTCGTAGACGCGCGTGAGCCACGCCCCGTCTGCCGAGGGGTCGTATTGGTGAACGCGGTCGATCAGCTCGAGGATGGTCATGGCAGTATCCGCCCATTATACCGCGTGGGCCGCCCAGTGCTAGGGCCCCTACCGGGGCTGAGGGGATGCGGGACCCGCAGCGCCCGGGCGCTCGATCGTTTCGACGTCGAGCTTGTCCTTGAAGAATACCGTCGCGATCTTTCCGCTGGCGTCGAGAATCATCCAAAGATAAATGTTGCCGTCGCTGCAGCGCATCTGGTAGATGTAGCCGTGAGCGTCGGGCGGGATGTCGGCAGCCGAGAACGGCCCGATAAAGACGGTGTCGGTCAGTGGACCCAGCGCCGAGAGGGCGTGCGCCACGTCGTTGATCTTTGCATCGGTCAGCTTCGCCACTACTTCCGGCGCGTACAGGGCGCGATTGACGTTGCCGGCTTGCCAGGCAACGAATTGCTGGCGCGCGATTTTGGTAACGCTGGGGTCGGCCACGGGCGTCGGTGTCGGTGCCGGCGTCGGGGTCGCGCTCGGACGCCCCAGCGCCGGAGCGGCCAACGTACCCGCCAGGACCAGCGCAACGATTGCGTGTCGGAAACATCGTGCGTGCATGACGGTTGGCCCTAGTAGCTCACGAACGTGACGACCTCGACGCCCGGCAGGGCGTCGCGTCCGTTGAGTGCGGCGAGTTCGAGAAGAAATCCGAATGCTTCGACGTGGGCGCCAAGGCGCTGGAGCAGCCGCAGCGTCGCGCCCGCGGTGCCACCGGTCGCCAGTAAATCGTCGATGACGACGACGCGATCTCCGCGACCCAGCGCATCCGCGTGAATTTCCAGGCGGTTCGTACCGTATTCCAGCGCGTAGTCCTCACCGAGTTTGTCGTGCGGAAGCTTGCCCGGCTTACGAATTGGAACGAACCCCGCGCCGATTGCGTACGCCACCGGCGCACCAAAAATGTATCCGCGCGCCTCGACGCCCACGACGTAATCGATATTCCGGCCCTTGAAACGGTCGACGAAGAGGTCGATTGCCTGCCGAAAGCCTTGCTTATCTTTCAACAACGGGGTAATGTCACGGAAAAGGATCCCGGGAATCGGAAAATCCGGGATCGCTCGAATGAGGGCTTCGATCTCCACGAGGAACGGGGTTCGAGGAACGGTGCACCGCGCCTCTTCGTTACCGGAACGTGGGTTCGATGCCGCATGGAAAGGATCGAACATGAAGCAGCGAGCCCTTGCGGTCGTTTTGATGGCGGCGATGGCGGCCGGAACCGCCGCGCCGGCTCTCGCCGACGGTGCCGCAAGTACGCGCAACATCATCATCTTCAGCGTCGCGGGCGTATTCCTAGTCACGACGTATGCCCGCAACGAACGGAAGAGACGGGAACAGCAACAAGAGGTGGCACGTCGTCAAGACGCCTATCGCGATTGGTTCTACCACAAGTACGGCTACTATCCGACCTACGACCAATTCAAGCAGTGGTACGTCCAAACGTATAATGCCAACCCCTAAAACGACACTCGGATAAGAACATCGGACGCTTACGACGCGCCGAGTCGTCCCAGCGCGGATGGCTCGGCGCCTTTTTTGGGAATTCGGACGTTCGGCGGCTGCTGGTCGCATTCGCGATTGCGATCGCGCTGCACGAAGTGGTCGCCGGTTTAATCCCCGCGCCGGTCGCGACCCCGCCGCCGGCGCATGAAGTCGTCGCGCGCGTAACCATCGCTCGCATCGCCGTTACGCCGACGCCGTTGCCGACTCCGGTGCCGCCGATCGTTAGCCGCGCGCGCACCATCGCGACGATCGAAACGCAACTGGTCCTGCAAACCGTAACCGGAGAACGGCCGCGTAAGGAGGCTATCCGACGCGCCGGCGCTTCGCGCCCGAAGCCGCCGGAGTTCTCCGCCAAACCCGTGTGG
>JBAUZB010000321.1:0-3136 GCA_049585095.1 Candidatus Tumulicola sp. | reverse complement strand
CTGAAACCGTGCGCGCGGCCGGCGACGTCGGCGATGTCGAGAGCGCGCGCCTCCTCGATACCGGCGGGCCCGGAAACGGGCGTTCCGGGCAGGTTGGAAGCCCGTATGATCCCGACAGTTACGCGCGCGAATCGGGCACGTTTGCGAGCAGCGCGACCTCGGATCGCGACGACGAAATCGCGGACGCCGCTGATGCGGTCAGCGAATCCGACGATTCGACTGAGTCCGAGGTCACCGAAGAAGAAGTCGCCGCAACGCGCGCGAGCGACGCGACCGTTGCCGCCGACGACGCTCGCGAGGTTACCCAAGCCGAAGAGAGTGACGTGCGCAGCGATCCAACCAACGCACCGCGCGGCATCAATCCGATGCTCTTTCGACAGCCGCCAGTGCCCGACGACTCCGCCGACGGCAACGTCGAGATTCGCTTCAAACATCCTGAATGAGTGAGTGAACATATGAAAACAAGCGAACACGCCGCCGATGCGGCGGCACTGGAAACTCCTTATCTCTCGGCACGCCGGGAGTGGAACGAACGCTACGGCGACTACATCGCACGCGCTCGCAGCTGGCGATGGGCCGCCTTTGGGGCCCTCGCCCTATCGCTCGTGCTCGCGATCGGAGTGGTCTGGCAAGGTGCACAAAGCAAAGTCGTGCCTTACGTCGTCGAGGTTGACAAGCTCGGCGACGCCGTCGCAGTCGCCCGCGCGGATCGCGCCACACCGGCCGATGTCCGCGTGATCAAGGCGCAACTCGCGGCCTGGATCGTCGACGTGCGCTCGGTCAGCTCCGACCCGCTCGCGCAGAAGGCCGCGCTCTCGCGGTCCTATGCCATGACCGCGGCGACCGCGACGCGCTTTCTCAACGACTACTACCGGCAGCACTCGCCATTTAACCAAAACCGCACCGTTGCGGTCAGCGTCGATGCGGTGCTGCCGATCAGCACACAAACCTATCAGATTCAATGGAGCGAGGATGGGCGCGACCTGCAAGGTCGCAACCTCGCCACAACGCACTGGCTTGCCAGCGTCACCGTCGCGTTTGATCCGCCAACGGATGAACGGGGCGTCCTGAGCAACCCGCTTGGGCTCTACGTGACCGGCATCAGTTGGACCCAACACCTGTAACCCTTCATCGCTTTTTGTGAGGAATGACCAATGCTGCGACAGATCAAAATCTTCGCTCTTCTTACCTGTGCGCTCGTCCCGGCGGTTGCCTATGCCGGGCCGATCGCCGGACCCGACGGCGTACTGCGCTATCCCTTCGGCGAGCGTACACCGCCAACGTTGCGCTGCAAGCCGCTCTTCGTTTGCGATCTCGTACTTGAACCGGGGGAGACGATCGTCAACGTCGCCGTCGGCGACTCGGTGCGCTGGCTCATTGCGCCGGCGTCGAGCGGCGGCGGCGATGGCGCGACACCTCACGTGCTCGTAAAGCCGACCGAAGCCGGTCTGCGCACGAACCTCATCGTGACGACGAATCGGCGCACATACTACCTGACGCTCGTGTCAAGTTACAACTTCCCTATGGCTCGGATCGGTTTTCTCTATCCGCAAGACCCGCAGCAATCATTTTCGGCCGCTGCGGGTGGGCGCGGTGCGCGATCCGACACGCCGCTGCCGGACACGGCGATCGACAGGCTCGATTTCAACTACCGCATGAGCGGCGACCGCGACCTGCAACCGGTGCGCGCCTTCAATGACGGCAGGCACACCTATCTGCAAATGCCTCAAGGCATGCGCGAGGTTCCGGTGCTCTTCGCAATCGGCAGCGACGGCAGCGATACGCTCGTCAACTACCGCTTCACCGGCCTCTACTACGTCGTTGACGGCGTGCCGGCGGGCGTCGCGCTCGTCGAGGGCAGCGGCAAGCACCAGCGTCGGGCGCTCGTGACGCGCGGGGGCTAAATCATGGATCCAAAACACGTCTCCTCGCCGGTCGAGCTCGTCGAAAAAGCTTGGCGCGGCCCAGTTCTCGGGGTCATCAAGATCAGTGCGAAAGCCGGGTTCATGGCAGCGCTGTTGCTCGCCGGACTCGTTGGCCTGATCGTCTACGGCATATCGACAGCGGGGCACCGCCGCGCTTCGAATCTCAACTCCGCAGCAAACCTGACGAAAGCTTCCGAGCAGCAAAGGCCGTGGTGGAACGCGATTCCCGACGCCCAGCCCTCAGCGCTGCGCCTTCCCGTGCTTCCGGTTCCCGCAGAGGTTCCACCGCTGCTCAAACAGGCTGAGAACTCCGTGCACGTGCCGGCACTCGCGCCAATCTCCGCTACGCAGATGCAGGCAGAGCAGCTGGCGCACGAGCTGGCAGAACGGCGCCGGGCGTTGCTCGATGCGGCGCAAGCAGCGCCGGCCATGGTGCGCCTTAACGAGAGCGGAACGCGGGAGCTTTCAGGTGCGACGCAGCCGGCACCCGGCGCTGTGCCATCGCCCGGTGCTGTTTCCGAGCTCGCAGGAAATGCATCGCAACCGCGAGCGTCTGAAAGTCAAGACGAGCGGGATGCCTTTCTGACCTCGGCTGCAGGCGCTTCGCGCGACCGAATCTTCGCGGCACGCCAAGACGATCCGTCGCCGTATGAGCTCCACGCCGGGAGCGTTATTCCGGCGGTCCTGCTCACGGGGATCAACGCGGATCTTCCCGGCACGATCGTCGCGCAAGTGCGCAACGACGTCTTCGACAGCGTCACCGGGCGCTGTCTCCTTATTCCACGCGGCACGAGACTCGTCGGCACCTACGATAACCGGATCGTCCAGGGCCAACGCCGCGTTCTTGTTGCATGGACGAGACTGCTCTATCCCGACGGCTCGAGCGTCGACCTCCTTGGCATGCCTGGGACCGACGAGGCTGGGTACGCCGGTTTTGGCGCCAACGTCGATGAGCACCTCAATAAGGTCTTCACGTCCGCGCTGCTGCTCAGCATCATCGGCGCGGGCGCGCAGCTCAGCCAGCCGCAGCAGTCATCGAGCCTCTACGCAGCGCCGAGTGTTGGGCAAACCATCGCGGGCGCCTTCGGACAGCAGATCGGCAACACGAGCATCCAGCTCACGCAGCGGCAATTGGAAATCCCGCCGACCCTTGAAGTGCCGCCAGGTTATCTTTTCAACGTGCTTGTCGATCGCGACATCATCCTGATGGC
>JBAUZB010000320.1:0-4421 GCA_049585095.1 Candidatus Tumulicola sp. | reverse complement strand
CCGGAACCGCGCCCGCCGCCGCCCCCCCCACCCGTCCCGGGCATTGCCCGGTCGCGAATGTTCGCGGGTTGGTCTTCGAATTCGAAATCGTCTTCGTACAGCATCGATTCTTGCGGTTGCGCGCCTTTCTTACTTCTTGTATCTCTTTTTAGACCGGGGCGATCCGGATCGCGGAGTCTTCGCTTTTGGAGCGCCGTTCGAGCGTGCGGAATCGTTGCCCGGCAGCGCCTTGGGGCCGGGCTTGTCGCCGCCCTCGGGGACGTCGTCGGTGATGACGTGGGAGCTGTCGGCAAACGAGAGCGGCTCGTGCTGCTTGCGCAGCATGTAGAACGTCTGCGCCATCGTAAACGCGTTAAACGAGAACCAGTACAGCACCATGGCCGACGGCCAGTGGTATTTCCACCCGAAGAAGCCGAGCATCAGCGGCGAAATGAACGACATCATCCGTTGCGTTTGGGCTTGCTGCGGATCGGTCGCCGGCATGCTGCCGAAGCGCACGCTGAGATACATCGACACGGCGTAGAGAACCAGAAGCACGAGATCGCTGTGCGCCAGGCTCGTTGCCAGAATATTTGGATACGCTTTCGAAACTGTGGTACCGATCCAGAGCCAGTTCTGGTTCTCGAACAGATTTTTGTGGTTCATTACGACGTAATAGACGCTCAAAATGAACGGCCACTGCACCAGCATCGGCCAGCAGCCCGCCAGCGGATTGACTCCCTGCTGCTTGTAGAGCGCCATTGTCTCTTGTTGGAGTTTTTGGGAGTCGTCCTTGTAGCGCGCTTGCAGCTTCTTGATCTGCGGTGCGATGCGCTGCATCTTCATCATCGAGCGGAACTGCGCCGCATTGAGCGGCCAGAAGACCCCGCGAATCAGCGCCGCTAAAATGATCAAGCTCCAGCCGAGATTGTGCACGACGCCGTTGATCGCCAGCACGACTTGGGCCATCGCGTTGACGATCGGGTCGAGCCACGACGCGGCGATCAGCAGATGCATCATCTATGCGTGCGGACCGCCCACGAAATCGACACCGCCGGGGTTCCACGGATGGCAGCGCGCCAGGCGGCTCAGGGCGAGCCAGCCGCCCCGAACGACCCCTCTTTCGGCAATGGCCACCAATGCGTATTGCGAACAGCTGGGATAGAAACGGCATGCGGGCGGCATGAAGGGCGAAATCAGAAGTTGGTACGACCGGATTAACGCCACCAGAATGAACCGCATCGATGCGCTATGCTCGGTTCAGGGCCGAGACGACCTCGGCATGGAGGGCGGCGTAATCGCTCTCGGCCGCCGCCGGACGCGCAACGACGACGAGCCGCATCCTGCAGCGCGCGTGCGTGAGTGCGTCGTTGACGATCGCCGCCAAGCGGCGGCGAAGTTTGTTGCGGAGCACGGCTTTTCCGATCGATTTATTCACGGTGATGCCGACTAGCGACGTCGCGTCGCTCGACAGAGCATCGGTGAGATACAGCGTAAGAGTCTGGGTTGGGATACGCCGGCCGCGCTGACGCAAGCGGGCGAAATCCGCCCGGCGTCGCAGGCTGGCAAAGCGGCGCATCAGACCGCCAGGCGGTGGCGTCCCTTCTTCCGGCGCCGGGCAAGTACTTTGCGCCCGCTTTTCGTGCTCATCCGCTCCAAGAAGCCGTGCACGCGCTTGCGCCGGCGATTGTGCGGCTGGTACGTCCGCTTCATATGAAATCTTTCCTAGCTTAACAAAAACAACTGCCCCAGGCCCAACCCGGCGGCAGACAGCCCTTGATTATAGGCAGCCACGACCGGGGGCGTCAACCGTACGAGCTGGACTGATGCCAGACGGCGGGCGCCGGACTCGCCCCGGGTGACGGCTTGATCGACTGCTTGGCAGCACAAGAGAGCGAGCAAGCGCAGAGCTTGAATCCTATTTTCCGCCGAGTTCCAATTCAAGCCCGTGCGGCGACGAAGCGTTCTTCGATCCATTCGCCGCTCCTCTGGCCGGCGTTAGGAAGGGCACGATCCTCGAGTATGCGCAGTCCGCTCCGCCGCAGCACCGTGAGAATATGTTCCGGGTGCCGGCGATAAATCGAACGCGGAGCCTCGGGAAGGACCCAATCCATCGTCTCCGCCGACGATTGTGTCGGATGATGCGCGATGATGGGTTCATAGATGAAAACAAAGAGCCCACCAGGGTTGAGTTTGCGCGCGAGCGAGACGATCACGGGGTCGAGATCCGGGAGCAGTTGGAAGACGCAAAACGCGGTAATGAGGTCAAACGGCTCGGGATCACCGGCGAGGTACTCCAAAACGTCGCCATGATAGATGTCGATGCGGGCGTGCTTCTTTTTGAGTTCAAGCAACATATGGGCCGAGATGTCCACCGCGACTATGGTCTCGGGTTCAACCCACGCAAGCACTCCGTCAATCGTCTTGCCGGTTCCGGCTCCTATGTCGAGCGCTCGATGGATCTCGGACGCTCGCGGAGTGAGAAATGGCTCGAGATCGTCTGCGAAAGAATCCTGTCCGACGATCTCGTCGTATTTCGGCGCAACCAGATCGTAGAACTTTTGTGATTGGAAGTTGTCCTTCACGCAAACTCCGGTCGACGCGTAATCGCCAACTCGCGAAGACGGTGCGACAGCGATTCGTCCCGCTGAAGAATACCCTCCCTCATGTAGGCCTCGATTTCACGGTCGCTCAACAGTTGCCGCTCAAACTCTTCCCCGACCAAATTATGCCTAAAAAGGGCGTTCAGGCGTACCCAGTGCTCGGCCACCGCAACATTGGGGTATTCTGGTGGCGTGCGTTCGATGCAGTCACAAACTAATTCGGCTTTTCTTTGAAACTGGGCGAGGCTTCGAACCGGGAAGTGTGCGACGTACGCGCGGTCTTCACGGCGATACGACGTTGCCGGATCTTGTGGTATGACGTTGTGGCAACCGGGGACCATCGACTTTATTACGTCGGCACGCGCCACTACTTTTGGCTGCACCGCGCGCAATATCTCAGGAGGATAATCCGACAATAAGGCCCTTACCGTCGCGTCGTAGCTTGGTTGATAGCGCATCTTGAGCTTTAGATCATAGTGGAACTCCAAAGGTTGCCGGACAAGCATAGAAAACTCGCTAAAATGCTTGACTTTTCCGGTTTTGCCCCGCTCGGGCAAAACGTTGTATTTTGGAAGGCCCATGATGGGAGCCGGAGCCGACGACAGGTAATCAGCGGCATCGCCATCTGGGAGGACCAAGAACTCGTCAGGGTCGGCGAACAAACACCATTGCGCACCGAATGCAGCTCTCGCAGTAGTCACCCAGTCTACCCCGTTGTGTTCGTCAAACAGTTCAGGGCTTGCTAGCCGCGTTAAGTGCAAGATCCCTTGCAGCTCATACTTTTTGAGGACATCGAGTGTGCCGTCGGTGGAACCAAGATCCGTGGCAACCAGGGCGTCCACGCCAAGACTCAGATGATACTCGACAAAATGCTCGACGACGTCAGCTTCGTCAATGACCGCAAAACACAACACGATCGGCCGGCACGCGCTCGTCAAGCGATGCCGCTCCTACGAGCTTTTGCGCCGCGGCGCGGGCGCCGGCAGCCAGCCTTCGAGAAAACGGCGGAACACGTCGGATTCGATCGTGTAGTCCACGTCCTGCGGGCTTCCGTGCTGCGGCTCGGCCGGAGGTCCGGTGATGATCGTCAGTTCCCCATCCTCGGTGCCTTCGTTGTATAGGACCAAACCCTCCGTGTTCCGATGATTGAGAATGCAGATCTTCGCCCCCGGGCCGTGAAAAGAGCAGAGGAACAGAGCCGATCCTTCCGGAGCGACAACAAAACGGGCGTTTCTCAGCAACCGAACCTGCTCTACGAAGGGAAGTTCCTCGGGGAAGGCGATTGCAAACCCGTGCGCCTCAGCGATCGCTTCGATCTCGGCGCGATTGGTAAGCTTTCGATGGCGGAACGC
The DNA here is from genome assembly GCA_049585095.1 of Candidatus Tumulicola sp. Lineage (GTDB taxonomy): Bacteria > Vulcanimicrobiota > Vulcanimicrobiia > Vulcanimicrobiales > Vulcanimicrobiaceae > Tumulicola. Next base: position 487 of record JBAUZB010000320.1, on the reverse strand, counting down.
TTTCCGCGCCAAGAAGACGCGGGACGGACCCTGCAACGACCCCAGGGCCACGTCCGCCCGCCGACGCATTTCGTCAAGGACCAGGCGACCGAGCTCGGGCGATCCTACCAGGTAATCCCACTTGAAGCGCTCCGTGAACTTTTGGTGGAACGGCATGTAGCCGATGCTGGACGCCGACCACAGCCGCTTCACTTGCACCGTTTCGAATGCGGGAACTTCGATGATGTCGACCTGGGCGGCAAGCATCAGTTCGAGAGCCTGCCGATGGGTTTTGGGCATGGCGGCGTCGATGAGGATCGGGACAGGCGGCAGGCGCCGGGAGAGCGTTGCAGCCACATACTTCGGGATCGATTCACTTAGCCAGTCGCCAAAGAAGTCCGTGCGGCAGCCTAGCAACGAAAACGCAGTTTCAAGCTTTAGAGCAGCGCGTTTCTGCGAAATCGTCAAGATTCGCTCGTCGTCGCGATGAAAGACGGCTGAATCGAAT
>JBAUZB010000319.1:0-14608 GCA_049585095.1 Candidatus Tumulicola sp. | reverse complement strand
ACGTGTGGCTGCCGCTGCCGGCGCGCGTATCCACCCAGGCCGCGTTCGACGCGTGCGCACGCGAGGGCGTTCTGGTCATGCCGGCGGAGCCGTTCTATCCAACTCGCAGCGGACCGCCGGCGCTGCGCCTGTCGTTCGGTCACATCCCGGCCGAAGAAGCGGCCGAGGGCGTCGCACGCCTGGGCCGGGCGCTGGCAAAACTCGTCAAGAGTGCGTAAGTCCGCCGCATGCGGCGATCCTCGGCTTTCGGTACGATGGCGCTTATTTTACGGTAGTTTTTACCGCAACGCTGTTTCCGGCGTTGTCCGAGATGCTGATTTTGCAACTGCCCGCTCCGACGGAGGTGACCGTGAACACCTTTGCGGATCCGCCGTGCGTCACGGTTGCAACCGCCGCGTTACTCGATTTGGCCGACCAGGCGTTCGTACCGTGCTCCGACACGGTGAGCGTCTGCATCTGACCCGTCGCGGGAAACGTGAGCTTGTCGGGCGCCACCACGATCGGATTCGGAACGAGAACGTCGATCTCGCCGCCTACGGAGTCGACCCAGACGTTGCCGTCGCTGCCGGTTGCCAGCGCATCGGGACGGGCTCCCGCGCCCAGCGGCGGCGTAAACGTCGTCACCGTGTGCGACGTCGTATTCACGCGAAACACGTTGCCGTCGTTACCGCTGGCGCACCATGGTTCGCCATCGGGTCCGGGAGCGCAAAACTGTTCGGTTTCGTTGGAGCTGAACGCCCCACCGATGGGATAGGTCGAGATCTTACCGGCGGGGGTGATATCGCCGAGCAGCGGCGCGTTCGCAAGGCAGGCGAACCACACGTTCCCGTTCTTGGCCAGCACCACCGGCGCCGGCGTGCACTGCACCGGAATCACGAACATCTTGATCTTCCCGGTTGAGGGTGCGATTCGGCCAATGGCGTTGCTCGACGACTGCGCGAACCACACGTTCCCGTCGGAACCGGCGGTCACGCCGCCGTACTGATTGGTGGTGAAGCCCGACGGATAGGCGAACTCGGTGATATGTCCCGACGGTGTGATTTTTGCGATGTGATTGAACTCGGTAAACCAGACGTTGCCGTCAGGACCGAGCGCCATGCCGTCGATCGACGTCGCGTCTCCGCTTGGAATCGGAAACGCCTGCGCGTTGCCCGTTTGCGTGACGCGGATGACGTTCGAAGACTCGTCCCCGATGTAGAAGTCGTGGTCACTTCCGACGCTCATCGACACCGCACTGCCGGTCAGCACGCTCGACAGCGAAAACTCGTGAACCGAGCCGGTTAACGTCATTTTCACCAGGCCGCCCCCGGTTTCGTCGAGGAACCAGAGGTTGCCGTCGGGTCCGGGTACGATCGCGCTGTACAGCGCGCCGGCGGTTGGGGGAGTGAACCGTACCCACTGCACGCCCTTGCCTTTTTGCACCACCTGCGGGAGCGTGCGCTGCCGGTTCGCAGTCGCAGAGTCTTCAGACCGCAGCGGTGCTCCTAGGAACGAACAGCCCGGCAGCCCGCAAAGAAGCAGAACGACGATGGCAGCAGCACGCATCACGATGCACCTCCCGGCGGAAGGAGGAGTTCTGCGGATGATCCGGAGGTTCCCTAGTGACGGGCCACTAGCGGCCGAGAGCGTGGTCTTCGACGCGCACGCGCCACGACAGCAGCGCCGCGTTGAGCAGCGAAAATACCAGCGCGATCTGCACCGCGTGAAACGCGAGCGGCAACACGGCGATTTCCGCGCACACCACGATGTAGTTCGGGTGGCGAAAGAAGCGGTATGGACCACGCCGGATCGGCGCAGCGTTGGGAACGGTGACGACGCGCGTCGTCCAACGCGGTCCCAGCGTGGCGACGATCCAAACGCGCGCTGCCTGAAGGGCTGCGAAGACGGCAATCAGCCACCAAATCGGCGGCGTCGCCGGCGGAATCGATAGCACCATCGCAATCAACCACGCGGCATGCAACAGAACGAACAGCGGATAGTGCGTCGCGCCGCTTTCGACGCCACCGCTTCGTAAGAGGCGAATGGTGTTGGCGCGCGCGTACGCGAGTTCGACGATGCGCTGCGCGGCGACGAGAATCAAAACGATCCAGAGCACGCTCACGGGGTTACCGCTCGAGCAAGGTGAAACCGGCGGTGAACCCGGGACCGAGCGCGCTGACCAGCGCGCGTTTCCACCGAGCACCGTTGGCCAGCGCGCGTTCGAGCACGAACATGACGGTCGCGGCCGACATGTTTCCGTAGTCGTGGAGCACTTCGCGGGAGTCGACCAGCGTGCCGGGTTCGAGCCGATACGCTACTTCGAGCGCATCGATCACTTTCGCGCCGCCCGGATGGCAGATGAAGAGATCCACGTCGCCGAGTGTGAGGCCGTGGGCGGCAAGAAACGCGACCGCGACGTCGTGCAGATGGCTGGTGACCAAATTCGGAATGTCGCGGGAGAAGATCGCTTTGAGCCCTTCGCCGGTAACGTCCCATCCCATCACGTCGAGACTGCACGGCCAGGTATACTCGCCGCCGCCCGTCACCGCCGCTCCCGGGTGCGCGCAGGAAAGCAGTAGGGCGGCGGCGCCGTCACCGAACAGCGCGGTCGCCACGATGTTGCTCTTGGTAAAATCGTCGCGCCGGAACGAAAGCGCACACAGCTCGACGACCAGAAAGAGAACCAGCTCGTCGGGTGCGGCGGCGGCCACCGTTGCCGCGCGCGCCAGCCCGATCGTGCCGCCGGCACAGCCAAGGCCGAAGATCGGCAAGCGCCGCACCGTTCGCCGAAGGCCCATACGTTCCATGAGCAACGCATCCAGACTCGGGGTGGCGATGCCGGTCGTCGAGACGACGACGATTGCGCCGATCTCCTCGGCAACGCGACCGGCGCTCGCGAGCGCGGAGCGCGTGGCTTTCTCGAGCAGGTCGAGCGCGGACTCCAGGTAGATTCGGTTGCGTTCGGGCCAATCGTGGGTTCCCTCGTACCACTCGATCGGCACGCACGAGTAGCGCCGGCCGATTCCGGTATTGCCGAACATCGGCAGCAGCCGGACGATCTCGGGCGAGCGTGGACCGAGCGCGAGACTGATTCGGTGCGTGACGTCCTCTTGGTCGAGGAGATAAGGCGGCACGGCGGTTGCTATCGAGGCGATCCGAGGAACGGCGTTCACGCCTCCACGTTTCCGTGTCGGAGGCACGCCGTCTTTCCGGCGCTTGCTGAGAGATGCCTGAGCAGGGTAGCCGTGGCTCGCATCCGTAAGCCTGGGTTCCCGTGTCTTTGCGATCGACCGTAGCGGCGGCACTTGCCGCCCTGATGTTAGGCGCTGCACCGCGTCCGGTTCCGCTCATCGTGTACTCCGCTCCGGCCGGCGACCGGCCCGCCGGTGCCGACGCGTTGTCGCCGACGAATGCGATTCTTCCCAACGGACGGATTGCGTCTCCCACCGGACGCAGCGCGCTGGTGGGAACGAATCCGCTCGCCGTGGCGGTCACGCCCGACGGGCGCTTCGCCATCGTGACCAACGACGACGATCGCACCACCGGACCGTCGATTCCAAACGTACCGACGCCGCCGGCCATCGGTTATTCCTTAGCGGTGGTCAACACGCAGACCATGACGCTCGCGAGCGTTTACCGGGATTCGTCGTCGGCGTTCTTCATGGGCGTTGCCGCGACCGCCGATCCAAACGATTCGTCGCGCACGATCGTTCTCGCGTCGGATGCGGCGCGCGGGCTGGTGCGCGTTTTCGATCTCGACTCGAGCGGCCGGCTCACTCCGGAAGATCGCACCATCGCGCTGCCGGCGTCGGCTGGACGACGCGCGTTCCCCGCGGGAATCGGCCTTGCCGATGGCGGTCGCCGCGCCTTCGTCGCCGACAATCTTGGAAACGCCGTGAGCGCCATCGATGTGGCGACGCGTGCGGTCGTGCAAAGCATCCCGGTCGGAACCTTTCCGCTCCACGTGGCCGCGAGCGGCCACCGCGTCGTCGTCAGTTCGGGGGGACTTTCAAGCTACTCGGCGGTCGAGCGCCCATCGCCGGTTCCGCGTTTCGGCGTTCCGGCGTTCGATTCGAGCCGCGCGTCGTCGCTCTCCGTTCTCGATCTGGGCGGCGCGCGGGCGTCGGACGATCCGGCAACGGTTCGCGTCGACCCGGCGCCGGACGGTTCGCAAACCGTCGGCGGAGCGGCACCCGGCGCCATCGCAATTCGGCGCGACGGCAGCTTGGCGTACGTCGCGCTGAGCAACGTCGATCGAGTCGCCGTCGTTTCCCTCACGGGCGACCCGCGCGTGGTGCGGGGATTGGATTTGCGGCTCTTTCCGAATGCGCCGTACGGCGCGCAACCCAGCGCCGAAGTGCTGAGCAAAGACGAAAAGCGTCTGTATGTGGCGCTGGCCGGACTCAATGCGGTCGCGGTTCTCGATGCGAGATCGCCGACGCGATACCGCTTTGGGTTAATCCCAACCGGATGGTATCCGACCGCGCTTGCGATGTCGCCGAACGGCCGGTATCTCTACGTCGTGAGCGCCAAGGGCGTCGACGGATGGGGGTTGTTGACGAAGGTCGATCTCAAGCACACGTCGTTGGTGAAAACGACGATGAACACGTTGCGCTACAATCGCATCGCCGCAGCGGCAAAATACGACGCGGTCATTCCGCCCTTACGCTCGGGCAGGCGCAGCACCGCGATCGATCGCGTCGTCTATATTGCCGTCGGTACGCAGACTTACGATGCGATGCTCGGCGATCTGAAAGACTCGGGCGGCACTCCGCTGGGTAACGGCAACGCAAGCTATACGATCTATCCCGAAAGCGCAACGCCGAATTTGCACGCGTTGGCGAGAACGTACGCGGTTGCGGATAATTTCTACGCTTCCGACCCCGACGTCGAAGTCGCGCGGCTCTTTGCAACCGGTGCGGACGCATCGTTGTACGCGCAGCTCACCGCGCCGGTGAAATCGGTGCGCGCTCCGATGGACGGCGCCGGCGTGGACCCGGAAGACTACGCGCGATCCGGCTATCTTTTCAACGCGCTCGCGCGCGCGGGCTTGTCGTTTCGCGACTACGGCGGACTTCTGCAACTGTCGGGATACGGCGACGGCCTCTACCACCTCGACGTGCCGGCGCTTGCGGCGCTCGATGGCAACGTCGACTTGAATTACGCCGGCGACGATCCGCGGGTCGACGATGCGCATCGCGCACAAGAGTTCGTTCGCGACATGCAGCGCTACGCCGATGCCGACGCGATGCCGAATTTTTCGTACGTGTGGCTGCCGACGCCGCGACAAGGCGGCATCGCGGCGGCCGACCGCGCGCTCGGAACTATCGTCGATTTCCTTTCGCATACCGCGCATTGGAGCTCGACGGCGGTTTTCGTGGTTCCCGAAGGCCTGGGAGGCGGCACCGACCACGTCAACCCAATGCGCAGCTACTGCCTCGTGGTTTCGCCGATGGCGCGGCGGGGGTACGCCGGCCACGCTCACCTTTCGGTACCGAGCGTGGTGAAGACGGAAGAGGAGATCTTGGGTCTGCCGCCGCTCGGCCTGGGCGATTTGCTTGCGACCGACATGGCCGATTTCTTCACCGACGCGCCGGATCCGGAAACCTACACGGCAATTCGATAGCCGGCAAAGGACCTTCGCGATCACGGCTCAGAAAGCAACCGCTATGGAGACGGTGCATTTCGGACCGCGCTTGGTGGGTTCGCCCACCGGCACGTTGCGCGCCGCGGTGCTGGTGAGGCCAAACCGAAGCATCGAACGGGCACGGCCGCTGCCCGGCGAGCCTGGATCGGTCTATTCCCGTGCCCTCGAGCAGCATACCGTGCTGTGCAAAACGCTCAAATACTACGGCGTCGAAACCATCGTCCTCGAACCCCACGGCGACGACTCGTTCGAGGCCTCGGCCGCCGACGCGGCGATCGCATTCGAGGACGGCGCGATGATGCTGCGCCCGACCGCGATGTCGCGGCGCGCCGAAGCCGATCGCACCGAAGTCGAGTTCGCGCGGTTGGACGTGCCGCTGGCCGGCCACATCGTCGCGCCCGGGCTGTTGGACGGAACCGACGTCGTGCTCGCGGGAAACACCGCGTTCGTCGGCGTCGGGAAACGCGGAAACGAGCTCGGGCGCAGCGGTTTCGCAGAGGTGGCGCGGGCCCACGGTTATCGCGTTGCCGAAGTCCGGCTTGCGGACGGCGTCACCGCACTGCGAACGGTTGCCGGCGCCGTGGCAAAAGATACGATCGTTCTGGCGGCCGACAAGGTCGACCCCGCGCCGTTTGGCGGTTTCAAAACCATCGTGCTCGAGCGCGGCGAGGAACTCGCCGCGGGCGTGCTCTGTCTGGGCGAAGGGCGCGTGCTGGCGGACATCCGTTTTCGCACGGCGTTGCGGCAAATGCGCCGCGCCGGCGTTGCGGTCGAATCGATCGATCTCTACGATTTCTACAAAATCGGAATCACGCCGTCAATGTTGGTCTTGCCGCTGAAGCGCGACTGATGCGCCTCGGCGTTCTTTCGGATATTCACGGAAATCTCGCCGGCCTGGACGCGTGCTTGGCCGATCTCCACGCGCAAGGGGGAGCCGACGCGGTCGTCGCCGCCGGCGACCTGTGTCTCGACGGACCTAAGCCGAAAAAGGTGCTGCAGCGGCTCGAACAGCTCGGCGTCGCGTGTTTGCGCGGCAACACCGAGCGCTACATCGCCGACGGGCATCCAGAAACCGGCGAAACGCTGGTGCAAGCGCGGCTGTCGTGGACGCGGCGTGACTTGGGCGAAAAATGGGTCGACTGGCTGCGCGACCTTCCGTTTGCACTGCGAATCGGCGACAACGGGAACCAGCTCTTGGTCGTGCATGCCAATCCCAAGACCGACGACGAGCACCTCTGGCCGGATGCCGACGACGCGACCCTGGACCGTTTGATCGGCGACGAATCGGCGACCGCCATCGCGTTCGGACACCTGCATCTTCCGTACGTCCGAATGTGGCGCGGCAAGCTGCTGGTGAACGTGGCGTCCGCCGGGTTGCCCAAAGACGGCGACCCGCGCGCGTGCTACGCGATCCTCACCGAGCGAGACGGCGGCTGGCAAGTGAAGCACCGCCGCGTCGCGTTCGACGTCAAGAAGGTCGCAACCCAATTGTCGGATTGCGGGATTCCGGGCAGTGAAGAACTCATCGCCACGCTTCGGCACCACAGGTATAAGCAGCTAAAATCGCAAGTCCCGTAATCGCCGCGAATCCACGGTTCGCCCCCTCGCACGACGCCGCGCCGGCGCCGGCCATCGACATTCGTGGTCTGGTAAAGCGCTACGACGATTTTACGGCCGTCGACGGCATCTCGTTGCGCGTCGAAGCCGGCGAGTTTTTCGGCTTCCTCGGGCCCAACGGCGCGGGCAAAACGACCACCATCAACGCCATCGTCGGCTTGGCGCACAAGACCGCCGGAACGATCTCCATACTCGGCTACGACAACGAACGCCAGTGGCGTGCGGCGCGGCGCTTGGTCGGCTTGTCTCCGCAAGAGTTCAACTTCGACCGGTATCTCTCCATTCGCAACGTCTTGATTTACGCTGCGGGATACTTCGGGCTGCGCGGACGGCAGGTCGACGAGCGAGCCGACATGCTGCTCGACCGATTCGGACTCACCTCGAAAGCCAACGTCGAATATACCAAGCTTTCGGGGGGACAGAAGCGGCGTCTCACGCTGGCGCGGGCGTTGATTCACGAACCACAGGTATTGATTCTCGACGAACCGACGGCGGGCGTCGACGTCGAGTTGCGGCTGGAACTGTGGGAGTGGCTGCAGGCGCTCAACGCCGAGGGGCTGACCGTGTTCCTCACGACGCACTACCTCGAAGAAGCCGAAGCGCTGTGCAAGCGCATTGCAATCATCCGCGCCGGCCGCATCGTTGCCGAAAAACCAACGCACGAGCTGATCGCCGACGGCGCGTCGCTGCAAGACGTTTTTTTGGAGCTGACCAAGAGTTGAACGGCGTCGCATTGTGGACCCTGACCAAGCGCGAGGTGGTCCGAAGTCTCAAGGTCATCAATCAAGTGATCTGGCCGCCGATCATCACGACGCTGCTATACGTCTTCATCTTCGGGATGGCCGTCGGCAGCCGCATCCCGTCGGTGCAGGGTGTGAGCTACGCCCAGTTTCTCATTCCGGGCTTGATCATGCTTCAGGTCATCGATTCGTCGTACGGCGAGTGCTCCAGCTCGCTGTTTCAGGGCCGGTTCATGAACTCGATTCAAGAGATGTTGGTCGCGCCGATGTCGGCGTTCGAAATCGTCGCCGGCTACATTCTCGGCAGCCTGGTGCGCTCGCTCCTCATCGCCGGCCTGATCACGCTGCTCGGCGTCCTCGTCGTTCGTGCCGTGCCGGAAAATTGGGCGTTGTATTTCGGCGTGATCTGTCTCGTCTCGATCGTCTTCTCGGCGTTGGGCTTGATCTTCGGACTCTTCGCCGACAAGTTCGATCACATCGCAATCCTCACGACCTTCGTGATCACTCCCCTGACCCTGGTGGGAGGCGTGTTTACGTCGGCCACGATGCTGCCCCCGAGTCTGCAAAACTTCGAACTGGTCAATCCGATCTTCTACGCCATCGATGCGTTTCGGCGAAGCTATACCGGGGAGAGCTTTCTTCCTCCGGTACGCTCGCTGGCGACGATCGTCGTGCTGACGGTGGTGGCGCTTGCGATCGTATGGCGTATGATGTCGGTGGGGTATAAGCTACGAACGTGACCTTGAGAATCTCGACGTGCTGGCGGCGCTGATGCTGGCGGCGGCGGTCTCGACGCCGGCGACGCGCCTGCTGCTCGAGCCGTGGACCGGTGCCAACCTGGCAGTCGCGGCCAGCGTTGCCGCCAAGTACCGTTTGCGCGTCGTCGGGGCGCCGAACGCGCGGCTCGAACTGAGAGCCGACGGCGTGGCCAAAGGTTGGATCGCAGCCTTCTGCACGCCCACCGTCTGCGCGCCGACGCACGTCGACGTCAAGCTGCCGCAAACGGGTTACGCCGTCTATCAGTTCGAGTTGATCCGCGAAGACACCAGCGCTCCCACGCGTAGCGGCGCACGCATTACCACCAACGACGGCGCCTCGGTCACGGTCTCGCCCAAGGCCGTAGTGATAGGCCCTAGTTACTAGCCGGTGAAGAACGGGTTGTGCGCCTTCTCGAGCGCGACCGTCGTCGGCGGGCCGTGACCCGGCATCACCACGGTGTCGTCGGGAAGCGTGAAGACCTTGCTGCGCACGCTGTTGAGAATGTCGCCGTAGGTGCTGGCGTCGCCGTAAGCGCCCCCGACGCTGGACGCAAACAGCGTGTCGCCGGTGAATATCGTCGACTTGAATACGAAAGATGAAGAACCGTCGGTATGCCCCGGCGTGTGCAGCATGCGGATCCGAACGCCGTCGCCGAACGGAAGATCGTCGCCGTCTCTGACGCGCAGCGCGCCGGCGGCCAGCGGTCCGATCGCGTGCGCGTCCAGGTCGTGCATCACGATCTTCGCACCGGGAAACGCCGACGCAACGTCGGCCGTCGCGTCGCAATGGTCTGCGTGCTTGTGCGTGATGAGGATGTATTCGAGACCGTAATCGCCGTCACGCAACACTCGTAGTAAATTGCCGGCAACGCCGGCGGGATCGACGAGCGCGGCGCGCCGGCCGCCGTCGATGAAGAAGACGTAGCCGTTGCTCGGGTGGGGCTGCTGCGGATGATGGCGCACGTCGGGCAAGGCAATCGCCGGCGGATACCAACGCTGCAGCGCGACATCCGCGAGCTTCTCAGGATCGAGCCGCAAGACGCGCGCAACCGCACGCGCCTGCGTTTCGTCGGGGGCGCCGGTATCTTTCAACCAGGCTGCAAGCTCGCTGGTGCCGACGTTCGCTTGCGCCGCGAGTTGCGCCGGCGTCAAGCCGTTTCCGCGCATCGCCTTGCGTAGAACGTCGCCGACGGTATCCTCCAACGGCAACGGTGGTTCGTTCATGTCCGGCCGTGTTCGACGCCGGCGCGGGCGGAGTCTTGCAACCGGAACCGGCCAGGCGCCGGTCGAAGCGGGCGGAATGGAACGCCTCATCATCATCGGGTCGGGTCCGGCGGGCCTCACGGCCGCGGTCTACGCCGCCCGAGCGAACCTCGCGCCGCTGGTCTTGGCGGGAGGACAGTACGGCGGCCAGCTCATGCTGACGACGGACGTCGAAAACTATCCCGGCTTTCCCGAAGGCATCACGGGTCCCGATTTGATGGTGCGTTTCCGCGAACAGGCCGAACGTTTCGGCGCTCGCGTCGAAAACGTCGATGCAACGTCGGTCGATTTTTCGCAGTCCCCACTCGTCGTTCGCACGAGCGACGCGGAGTTTGCGGCCAAGACCGTCATCGTGGCCACCGGGGCCAGCGCTCGGTGGCTCGATATTCCGGGCGAAGCGCGGCTGCGCGGCCGCGGCGTCTCGACCTGTGCCACTTGCGACGGCGCGTTTTTCCGCAACAAGCACATCGTCGTCGTCGGCGGCGGCGACTCGGCAATGGAAGAAGCGCTCTTCCTGACGCGCTTTGGACGCCGCGTCACCGTGATGCACCGGCGCGGTTCGCTGCGCGCCAGCAAGATCATGGCCGACCGCGCCCGCACTCACGCGAAGATCGACTTCGTATGGCACACCGTCGTGGAGGAAGTCCTCGGCGAAACCCACGTGAAGGCTTTACGCGTGCGCAACGTCATCGACGGCAGCACCTATGACTTCGATGCCGATGCGCTCTTCGTCGCGATCGGCCATACGCCGAACACCGCGATTTTCGAAGGCCAGTTGGATCTCGACGACGCCGGCTACATCAGCTCGCCGGATGGAAGCTCGACCAACGTCGACGGCGTCTTCGTTGCGGGCGACGTCAACGACGCGCGCTACAAGCAGGCGGTTACCGCCGCCGGTGCAGGCTGCCGTGCCTCGATGGACGCCGAACGATACTTAGAAGCGCTCGAGTTCGCGGTGGCGATGACGCGCTGAAGCGCGCCCTAACTCAACAAATTTTCGAGGGCGCCGGTGAGTTCGGGAAAGGCAAATGCATAGCCGCGCTCGTGCGTGATTCGTTGCGGCAAGACCCGCTGTCCGGTCGTCACGACCCAAGCGCCTTCGCCGAGCATGACGTGGAGCGCAAACGCCGGTGCGGGAAGCACCACGGGTCGGTGCAACACGGCACCGAGCGCGTGCGTGAACGCTTCGTTAGTGACCGGATTCGGCGACGTGGCGTTGAACGGCCCCTCGCCGGCGTCGAGCGCGCTGAGATAGATGCCGACCAAGTCCTCGATATGAACCCACGAATACCACTGTTTTCCGTTGCCGACGACGCCCCCGACGCCGAGTCGAAACGGTGGCAGTATCTTTGCGAGCGCTCCCCCATCGTTACCGAGGGCGAGGCCGGTACGCACGATCGCGACGCGCACGCCGAGATCGCGCGCCGCGCGCGCTTGGCGCTCCCACGCGTCGCAGACTTGCGCGAGAAAGTCCACTCCCGGCGGATCGTCCTCGACGAACGTTTGGCTTTCGCTCGCGCCGTAATAGCCGATTGCCGAAGCGCTGACGTACGCCGCCGGCGCGCGCCGATCGATCCGGCTCAACGCCTCGAGAAACCGGCGCGGCAATTCGGTACGGCTGTAGAGAATTGCGTGTTTGACCGTTTCGTTCCAGCGCTGCGCGATCGGTTCGCCGGCGAGATTGACGACCGCATCACAGGTCGCGGCCGTCGCGGCGGCTTCCGCCGGATCCCGAAGCGAGGCCGCAAGCACCGTGTCGCCGCGCCGTTCGAGCGCTTTGGTGAGATGGCGGCCGACGAATCCCGATGCTCCGAGGAGGCAAATCCTCACGAGACCGTCGCGGGAACCCGAACTCCGGCGCCGACGATCGCCTCGAGGTCTTCAATCCGTTTTGGAATCGCCGCCGTGAGGTTGTCGCGGCCGTTCGCGGTGACCAGAATATCGTCTTCGATGCGAACGCCGATACCTTTGAAGCGTTCGTCGCAGTCGAGGTCGCGACGGACGTAGATCCCGGGTTCGACGGTGGTCACCATCCCCGGCGCGAACTTTACCGGAGAGTCGTCGGCGTTGCGATACGCTCCCGCGTCGTGAACGTCGAGTCCGAGCCAATGTCCGGTGCCGTGCATGTAATAGTCGCGATAACGCTCGCCTTCGAGATTTTCGTCGAGCGAGCCGGTCAGCAGCCCGAGATCGATCAGGCCCTCGGTGATGGTGCGAACCGCGACGTCGTGAAACTCGTTGCGCGCCATCCCCGGTGCTACGCAGCCGATCGCGGCTTCCTGTGCGGCCAGCACGATCTCGTAGATCGATCGCTGCTCCGGCGTAAAGCGGCCGTCGACCGGCCACGTGCGCGTGACGTCGGTCGCGTAGCAATCGAGTTCGCATCCCGAATCGACGAGTAACAACGCGCCGGATTCCAGGCGATCGCGATTGGCAACGTAGTGCAGCACGGTAGCATTGTCGCCCGCGGCAACGATCGACTGATAGGCGGTGCTCTGTGCGCCGCCGCGGCGATAGGCGCTTTCGATGACGGCCTGTATTTCGTATTCGAACGTGCCGGCGCTCGTCGAACGCATGCCCGCAACGTGCCCGGCGCACGTGATCGACGCGGCGCGGCGCAGAACGTCGACTTCGAGTTCGCTTTTGATGGCGCGCATCGCGTCGAGCACGAGCGACGGCTCGACGAACGTCTGGGGCATCCGCCCGTGCCGGTGCGTTCGCGCGCGTGCCGTTTCGAGCGCCTCGTGCAGGATTCGATCCGTTTCGGCGTCGCGACCGAACGCGTAGTGGAGGTTTGCGGCACCGACCAAGTAGTCGGGCAGGCGTTGCGCCAGTTCGCCGATCGGATAGGCCGCGTCTACGCCGAGGGCTTCGCAGGCGCGTTCGGGTCCTAGGCGTTCGCCGTCCCAAATCTCCTGGGCGCGATCCCGTCCGCGCAGGAACAGCACGCTGCGCTCGCCGTCTCGCTCGGGCGCAAGCACGAGGAGCGCGTCGGGTTCGCCGAAGCCCGTCAAGTAGTGAAAGTCGGAGTTTTGCCGGAAAGAGTAGACGGAGTCGCCGTTGCGGTAGAGCGTTCGCGCCGACGGGATCACGGCGACGCCTCCGGCAAAAGCATCGAGCGCGCGTTCGCGGCGTTGGGAATAAGGCTGCATCCCCGAATCCTAGCAGGCTATATCAGTCGGAGCAACGCCTCGGCGTCGCGCTCGAGACCCTGGGCGTAGATTTTGGGGTGAGTCAAGTAGAAAAGCGCCATGACGCGCAGCACGAAGCGATGCCGGCCCGGGTCGGGCAGCGCCGCAAAGCGCCGCGATGCCTCGCCGGCAAGTTCGCCCACGCGTTCGCGCATACGGTCGGCGCCGTCGTACAAGGCGGCGAAGTTGAGTTCGCCGTGTTCCCGGTCTTCAGCTTGATCGATGTACGAGTCGAGCAGCACGTGAAGCGCCGCGACGAACGGAAAGTAGGCTTCGTAAGTGCTCGAAACAGCCTGCGTTTGGCCGGCGAAATGCTCGAACAGGGGCGCGTAGACCTGAAGCTGCGAACCCGCGGCGCACGCAAACTCGTACCACTGCAGTCCGGCGAAGCGGTCGTCGCGCCGCCGCTCGAACCAGCGGACGCAGGCGGATTCGCGCGCCGAATCCGGGTAGTGTTTGTAGGTCTGCATCTCCGCATAGAGCGTTGCCGCTTCAGAAAACGCGGCGAAGAGTGCCTCGGACCGATCGAGGCGCCCGAGCGATCGCTGCACCCGAGCCACCAGGCGCGCGAGATAGCCGTTGTCGTCGCCGGCGGGCCCGCGCTCGTAGTAGTTGCGCGTGCCTGCGAACGGATCGAGCGCATCCGCGATGGCTCGATGCAGCACCGGATAGGCTTCGACGGGTACGTCGGGATGGCGGTCGCAGAGATTGTCGAGGTAGTCGTAGATCGACTCCAACGGTGCGACGATTTCAACGTACGTGCGTGCCGTCTGCGGCGGTAAGAACGTCGCCAGAATGCAGCCGCCGGCAACGTGGTAGGATTTTGCGCCGATGCTTCCCAGCGCCTGGTCGCGCAGGCTAGCGTCCGGAATCGACCGCGCCAGTGCCGCAATGCCTTCGAGTTCCGACGCAGCGTGCGGCACGATGCGACGCAAGAAACGAAACAACGGGATCGGAATCAAAAGCCGATCGCCGAGAAGAAAACGCAAGCGCGCCGGACTCGACAGCACGTGGTGGACGGCCCATGCGATTTCGTCGTGCATCAAACGCGAGGCGACGAGACGTTAGATTCCGCCGACGAACCGTCCCGGATTGAGGATCCGGTTCGGATCGAATCGCAACTTCAAGGCGCGCATTCGTTCGATCGAGTCCGGCGCATTGCCCCAGACGCGCAGGTATTGCCGATGTGGATGTTCGCCGGCGATCACCACGGCGCCGGGCTGGTTCGCGTGCAGCGCCTCGTCAACGGCTTCGAGCTTGGCTCCGAGCGCACGCATATCGAGATCGCTGATGCGCGCGAGTACGTCACCGTTCATCACGTCGACGATCGTTTCGCAGCGTAGGCCGAATCGCCGCGCGACGCCGGCGACCGATTCCGCAACCGTCTCTGCGCTTTCGGGAAACGAGAGAATC
>JBAUZB010000318.1:0-36834 GCA_049585095.1 Candidatus Tumulicola sp. | reverse complement strand
CAACCGTCCCGGTCAGCAAAGACGACGACGTTCTCGGCGTCCGGAGCGTCGGTGCGAACGGCCTACGCAGCCCGGCGGTGTATCCGGTCGCCGTGCGGCAGTAGCAGCGAAGCGTTTCAGGGTTTTTTCACGTTGGGTTCGTAGAGTGCGAAGGCACGACTCCGACGGAGGAGACCTCGATATGAGCGGATCATTCGGCCAACCAACGCGTAAGACGTTTCTCAGCGGCGTTATCGTTTTGCCGGCACTCGCCGGATTGTTCGCCGCGGTGCCGGCCGCCGCGGATACGGCGAAAAGTTCGCAGGCATCGATGCGGTATCAAACTACGCCCAACGACGGCAAGCAGTGTTCCGGCTGTAATTTCTTCATTCCCGGTAGCAGCGCCACCGCAAACGGCACCTGCAAGATCGTCGACGGCACGATCGCTCCGACGGGATATTGCATTGCGTACAACGCGAAAGGATCGTAGCGCCGCCCTCACCTGCCGACCGAGTGCAGGCTGGCGTCGATCGCGTCGATCGTTTCGTCGACGTCCTCAACGGTGTGGGCCGTCGAGACGAACATGACCTCGTTCTGAGACGGCGGCAGCAGAACGCCGCGCTCGAGCATCGCGTGATAGTACGCGCCGTACGCTCGATTGTCGGCGGCAAGCGCATCGTCGAAGTTGCGACCGGGCGCTCCGGCTCGAAACTTGAAGTCGACGATGGATTCGTGCTGCACCACGGCAAACGGCAATTCGCGGCGCGCGAAGACGCCGCGAATTCCGTCGGCCAGGCGTTGGGCGGTCCGCCGCATCCGAGCGTAATACTCGGGACGGCTTTCGAGCAAATCGAGCACGCGGTGCGCCAGCGCGACGCAGAACGGATTGCCCCCGTGAGTGCCGCCGGTGAACGTCCGTCCCAGCGGCGCCAACACCGACATGACGTCGCGCCGGCCGCCGAACGCTGCGATCGGCACGCCGCCGCCCATGATCTTGCCCACGGCGGTGAGGTCGGGGAAAACGCCTAGGCGTTCCTGAGCGCCGCCCAGGCCAAAGCGCAACCACGTGATAACTTCGTCGAAAATCAGCATCGCTCCCCAACGCGTCGCTCGCGCGCGCAAGCCTTCGAGAAAACCCGGCGCCGGCGAAACGTAACCCATGTTGCCGCAAATCGGCTCGACGACGATGGCGGCGAGATCGCCTTCTTGCCCGCTCAGCAGTGCGTCGACGTGCGTGAGGTCGTTATAGCGGGCTACGACGACGTCTCCAACGACGCCGTCGGGAATTCCGCCATCGGGTGCGGCTTGCGTATGCGCCGATGCGCCGGCGTCGAGCAAAGCGAGGTCGAAATGCCCGTGATAGCAGCCGGCGAACTTGAGAATGCGGCTTCGCCGGGTGTACGCCCGCGCGACTCGAACCGCGCTCATCACGGCCTCGGTACCGCTGGTGACGAAACGCAACCGCTGCATCGACGGCACGTGCGACCGAATGCGTTCGGCCAGACGGATCTCCTCGGGATGCGTGCTGCCCCAAACGAAGCCGTGCCGCGCGAGCCCGTCGAGGCCGGTCGTGAGTGCGGGATTGGTGTGGCCGAAGAGCAGCGGGCCGTACGCCATCACGTAGTCGATGTAGCGCCGCCCGGATTCGTCAAATGCGTACGCGCCTTCGGCCGAGCCCTGTACGAACATCGAACCGCCGACCGACCATCCCGAGCGCACCGGTGAATCGCACCCGCCGGCGAGAATCTCGCGAGCGCGGGTCGCGCTATCGGGAGCCTGGGACGGGATCGATTCGCGCACGGAGGATCTGCAAAGCCTCGCTGACGTCGAGCGGCAACGGCGCTGCGCCGCCGGCAAGGGCACGAAGGTTTCCAGCCCATGACGGTAGGCCCTGCGCTTCGTCGGGCGGCCGAACCGCGAAGTGCGGCTTGCTCAACGCACGCGCGAACTCCAAGGTGTGCATCGCGCCACCTTCCGGTTCGCTGGCAACTAGGACGACTGCGTCGGCGTATTCGGCTTGGAGCCGGTCGCGCGCGACGAGCGACGCTTCGGTTACGGATTCACCGGGGGCGCGCAACGTTGCCACCGCGCCGCCGCATCGTTCGATCTCCCGTTCGAGTGCGGCGTTTTGCGGTGGGTACGTTGCGCCGAAGCCGTGGCCGACGAAGGCGACGGTTGGATTGCCCGCATCGAGCGCGCCGCGATGGGCCGCCGTGTCGATTCCCAACGCGAGGCCGGCGATGACCGGACCGCCGATGTGGAACGCTAGCGCATAGGCAAAATCGACCGCTTCCGGCGGCGGAGTGCGACTGCCGACGATGGCGACGCCGCCCTGCGGGAGTCTGCCGCGAACGTACAACCGTTGCATATCACCGTCCGAGTTCGACGCCTTTGGGGTGAGGCTTCGCGCGCGTGTCGAAGCCGACGTCATGCCCCATATCGAGCTTGAAATTACTCCCGGCACGAATATCCGGGAACTGGTTGCGAAACTCCCGGTCGCCGCCCAAGTGATGGAGGCGTTCGGCTTGGGCTGCAGCGGATGCGGCGTCAGCCGCTCGGAAACCATCGAGCAGGGCGCGCTGGCTCACGGCTTGCGCGTCGAGCCGATCCTGGCGGCGTTGGCGCAGGCACGATTGTCGGGATTCGTGCCCCTCATTTCGAATGAAGACCGCCGCCCGGTGCGCCGCCCTCCCGGCGAATTCCGCGGACGGGCGAAGATCGCGCACGTGGTGGCGATCATGTCGGGCAAAGGCGGGGTCGGGAAATCGCTGGTGACCGCGCTGCTCGCGCTGGGATTGCGCCGGCGGCACCTCCGCGTCGGGATTCTCGACGCCGACATCACCGGACCGTCAATTCCAAAACTTTTCGGATTGCGAACGCCGTTGACCATCGAGGCGGATCCGAATGCCAAGACGCCGCAAGGACATCCACAGCCGCTCATGGTTCCGGCGGTTACGCGGTCGGCCATCGAAGTCGTGAGTTCGAACCTGCTGACCGATAAGGAAGACACCGCGATGATTTGGCGCGGACCGATCCTCAGCGGCGTCATCCGTCAGTTCTTCGAGCAAGTGCTGTGGAGCGATCTCGATTTCTTGCTCATCGATCTTCCGCCGGGAACGTCCGACGCGCCGCTGACGGTGTTGCAGTCGCTGTCGATCGACGGCGTGGTGCTGGTGACGATGCCGCAAGCGCTGGCCACCATGATCGTCCGCAAGGCCGCAAACCTCGTGCGGCAGTTGAAAAAACCGGTGCTCGGCGTCGTGGAAAACATGTCGTTCTTCGTCGCGCCCGATACCGGAACGACGTACGCGATCTTCGGCCCGTCCTACGCGGACCGCGTCGCCGAGTTAGCGCAAGCGCCGGTGCTGGCCCGGATTCCAATCGATCCGGCAAAAGCTCGCCTCGCCGACGAAGGACGCATCGAAGAAGTCGACGATCCCGTATGCGACGAACTCGCGGCGCACTTGCTCGCGGCGATCGAGGCCCATCCCAAACCCAAAGAAACGATCTCCATTATTTAAGAAAAAGGAGCGCGGCGAAAATCGCCGCGCTCCCGTGGGCATGTGCCCGGAGTTGGTTAGAAGGCGCCGACGCCGTTGGGAGTACCCATGCCGGTGATGCCGTCGTAACCCACGCCCGGCTTGCAGATGTACGGATAGGCCGGCGGGCAACTTCCGTTGGTACCGCCGGTGGTGATGTCGTTGAGGTTCGACGAACCGCCGGCAGCCCAGATGCCCTTAGCGTCTTTCTGGGTCGCGTGGTTGCCTGCCAGCGCAAACACCGACGCGATGATCGGCGAAGCGACGCTGGTTCCACCGAACCCGGTCCAACCGCCGTAACCGTACGTGTCGTACACCGCTACCGGGAACGCCGGGTTCGCCGTCGCCGATACGTCGGATTCCGAACGCATCTTGCAACCGGTGTCGGTCTGCCATTTCGGCTTCGCGACCTTAGCGCTGCAACCGCTGCCAGCGCCCGTCCAGCTGGCCTCGGTGCGCGGCGACACCTTGCTCAGGGTCGTTCCGCCCACGCAGACGACCGTCTTCCACGAACACGGCTGCGACGGCCCGTAGCCGCTGTCGCCGGAGCTCGCCGTGATGACGACATGCTTGATATTGTAGCTGCTGTTCGTTTTTGCGAACTCGCTGCCGCCATACGAGTTGCTGATTTGTCCGGCGCCCTGAGCGCCGGCTTCCAATTCAGCGATCGCAAGGTTCTTGAAGCTATTGTCCGTTGCTTCGACCAAAACGATGTGACACTTGGGGCAAATCGCCGAAACCATGTCGAGGTCGAGCGAGATTTCCGCGCCCCAGTTTTGGTTGCCCGGAGGATAGCTGGTGCCGCCGGTCTGGTTGACTTTCTTGAAGCAACCGTTGGCAGTCGTGCAGGCGGTCTCGCTGTAGTGCGAGCGATACACGCCGAGGTCGGATTCCGCGTTGGGGTTGTCGAACGCATCGACGATGCCCACGGTTTGGCCGCCGCCGTTGGTTGAAGACGGCAGGTTGTACGCGGTTTGGAGATCGCTTGGGCCGTACGCGCCCGCATCCGGCTTCACCAACGACTTCATGTCGCTGCGGACGAATGAAAAGCAACGAGCAAATCCGCGCGGCTGAATCGCCGCGCAGACGGCCTGCGCGCTACCGATAGCATTGGGAGCCACCGCTCCGGTCGTTCCGCCCGTAGTGCCGCCGGGCAGCGTCTGATTCATCGAGCCGCCGGAACATGCGGCCAAGATCGCGACGCTTGCAGCAATGGCGAACGCGCGAACGTAGTGTCCGTTCAAGGAAGGGGCCTCCTTAGAAAAAGAGTGTCAAGGGGTCGCCCTAATGTACCATCGACGACCCCTCATGGCGTAGGCGATTCACCAATAGATGCTTTTTGCACCTTCCGGCGCCCGGTAAAAGGGCGGCTCCGACCCTCCAGGAGCCCTCGTCGAGGCACCGAACGCCGCAGCCGATTTGGTCCGTCGCTGAGGTTTCACCCATGAAGTTTGCCGCGCTGCTTCAAATCGCTCTCGCGCTCGCGCTCGCGTCGTGCAGCGCGCAAACGCCGGCGTCGCCGCCCCTCACCGGTGCCGATCGGTTGCAACAGTTACGCCGCAACGGGTCGCCCATCACGCACGTCGTGATCGTCGTTCAAGAAAACCGCACGCCCGACTATTTGTTCCAAGGGGTGCCCGGCGCCGACATCGCAACGACGGCGGTCGATTCGCAAGGGCAAACGGTGTCGCTGCACCCGGTATCACTCGCCGCCCCATACGACCTCGGACACGCGCACGGCAATTTCGTGACCGACTACGACGGCGGAAAGATGGACGATTTCGACAAGGGCTTGCCGGCGCGCCGTCATCTCCAGCCGTTCGCCTACGCTCCGCGTTCGGAAGTGCAGCCGTACTACGACATGGCAACGCAGTACGTGTTCGCCGACCGTATGTTTCAGAGCAATCAAGCCGGAAGCTTCCCGGCCCATCAGTATCTCGTCAGCGGCACCTCGTCGGGGCTGCCGACGACGTCGTTCAACGTATCGAGCGATCCCTACAACCAAAAGACGGCGAAAAAGGGCAATGCCGGCTGCGATGCGCCGCCGTTCACCGTCGTCGACACGATCGATCCGAACAACGGCCAGCCCGGACCGACGCCGCCACCCTGTTTCGAACGGCCGGTCCTCTCCGATTTGCTCGATCAAAAGGGCGTGAAGTGGCGCTACTATCAGAACGGGCTCGGCACCGGACTGTGGCACGCCCTCGATGCGATCCAGCACGTGCGATACGGCGCGGACTATGCCAACGTCATCACGCCGCCGCAAACCATTTTGACCGACATTTCAAAAGGTAGACTCACGGGGGTATCGTGGGTGATGCCGGCGACCGAGGCCTATTCCGATCATGCGGGATCGAAGAGTGCCAAAGGGCCGTCGTGGGTCGCGGCCGTCGTCAATGCGATCGGCACGAGCAAGTATTGGAAGTCGACGGCGATCTTCGTCACGTGGGACGACTGGGGAGGCTGGTACGATCACTATCCGCCGCCGCAGTTCGGCAACTACTACGAACTCGGGTGCCGCGTGCCGCTGGTCGTTGTGTCGGCGTACGCCAAGAGCGGTTACGTCTCACACGTCCAGCACGAGTTCGGCAGCATTCTGGCCTTCTCCGAGGAGACGTTCGGAATACCGAAAGGTTCACTCGGCACCACCGACGAGCGTGCGGACGATTTGATGGATGCCTTCGATTTCAGCCAGCAACCGCGTACGTTCGTTCCGATCCAAGCTCCGCCGTTCAATCCGAGCCGCGTCGCGGGAAGCGGCCTTCCCGAGACCGAAGATCCCTAGTGGCTCGTAACGGGCCACTAACCGCGTAAAATCCAGAATAGCGGGATGGGGCTCCCGCCGAAAACGCCGCACAGGCTGATGGCTCCTATCGAAGGTTTCGCACGGATCGATGGGAGTTTTTCTTTTGCAGCACGCGATCGACCTCAACAACGTTTGGATGGTAGCCGCGGTATGGCTGCTGCTGGCGGCCGCCGGCGCGTTCATATCGATCCGCATCAAAATGCCGGCGGCGCTCGTCGAAATCATCCTGGGTTTTCTGGCCGGAAACCTCATCGCGTTGCGCACCAACGCCTGGATCGATTTTCTCGCAGGGTTCGGAAGCATTCTCTTGACCTTCCTCGCCGGCGCCGAAATCGATCCGGCGGTGCTACGCAAGCAGCTGTTGCCGTCGACCGTCTTGGGGGCCGCATCGTTTGCGACGCCGTTTTTGGCCGCCATGGCGTATGCCTATTTCTTTGGACATTGGTCGCCGCAAGCGTCGAAGATCGCCGGTATCGCGATGTCGACCACGTCGGTTGCCGTGGTCTACGCCGTCATGGTGGAGTCGGGACTCGCCGGTAAAGAGTTTGGGCAACTGATTTTGGCGGCGTGCTTCTTCACCGATCTCGGCACGGTCGTGGCACTCGGTCTGCTGTTCGCTAACTACAATCTGTGGCTGGCGGCGCTGGCCGCAGCCATCGTTGCGTCGATCGTCCTCGTGCCCAAGATGCTCCCCGCACTGATTGAAAGCACGCGCCAATACGTGAGTGAGCCCGCGTTGCGCGCACTCTTCGCCGTCATTTTCCTGTTGGCGGCAATTGCCGGATACGCCAAGAGCGAAGGCGTATTGCCGGCTTACTTCCTCGGGCTGGCCTGCGCCGGGGTGATGGTTTCCTATCCCGACGTGAAGCGGCGCCTACAGACGATGACCATGACGCTGTTGGCACCGTTTTATTTTCTCAAAGCCGGAACCTACGTCGAGTTCGGCGCAGCCGTGAGCAGCGGCGCCCTCATTGCGATGCTGTTTTGCGTCAAAATCCTGGCGAAAATTGCCGGCGTCCTTCCGTTGGCGCGATATGCGTTCAAGTATTCCAAGGAAAATGCCGGCTACTTGACGCTCATGATGGCCACGGGCTTGACGTTCGGGACGATTTCGAGCTTATACGGACTGACGCACCACTACATCACGCAGGCGCAATACACCGCCTTGGTGACGGTCGTCATCTTAACGGCGGTCGTACCGACGGCAGTCGCTCAGACACTCTTGCGGCCGGCACGAGAACCCGACGAGATGGAAGCCGAAGTTCCATAAGGCACGCGCCGGGTTTACCCCGCGGGCCATACCCTCACGCCGTCGCTCCACGTTTCGAGCACCTTGCACCCGGTGAAGCCGGCATCGCCGAAGGGGTCGCGGTCGAGGATTGCGAGATCGGCAGCCAAGCCGGGATGCAGATTTCCGGTTCGGTTCTCGGCGTAGGCCAAGCGCGCCGCGTTGACCGTGTACATCGCCAGCGCTCGATCCCGCGGCAAACGCTCCGAGGATTCGTGATGTTCCACGCACGCTTGCATGCCGGCTAGCGGGTCGAGTTCGCAAACCGGACTGTCGTCGCCGCCGCACAGCGTCGCACCGGCCGCGTCGATGCGGGCGAGTGCGTTCATCGATCGCTTGCGCCGTTTGCCCAGGCGCGAAGCGTACATTCCGCCGTCTCCGCCCCACAGCCGATCGAACTGCGGCTGCATCGAGAGGTAGATGTTCATTCGCGCACACGCCTCGATGTGCTCCGGCCTTGCGAGTTCGAAATGTTCGATGAAGTGGCGGCAGCCGCGCGGCGACGGTTTCCCCGCGAGCACGCGTTCCCATACCCGAAGGCTTTGTTCGATCGCGGCGTCGCCGATGGCGTGAACGCCGGCGGCGATACCAAGGGCTTCGGCTTGCGCATAGTAGTTCAGCAGCCGATCGTCGGAAAAGCGCAGCGCACCCACGGTGTCGCCGTCGGCATACGGCTCGAACATCGCGGCGGTTCGGCTGCCGATGGATCCGTCGAGAAAAACGTCGCCGCCGACGTACGGAAGGCCGAGTTGGCGAGCGAGGGTCGCATCCGGCTCGCACACTTTGGGATGGATCTTTGCAGGAAGCATGCGCAGCGCTTGGATTTCCGTCGCGTAGTCGTTGCGCGCGAAACCGACGAGTTGCGCGTGTAGATGGAGGGCTCCCCGCGATACTGCGAGATCGACGGCACGGCGCTCAGCGGCTCGCCGCGCCGCAAGCGGAATTTGCGCCATGAACGCGGCTTGCGCCAGCCAGTTCGCCTCGGTGAAAAGCTTGCCGGTCGGATGACCCGACGCATCGCGCTCGATCCCGAGAGTCTCGATCGGAAGGTCGAGCCAATTCAACGTTCGCGCGTTGACCAGGCACGAGTGACCGTCGATGCGCGTCAGCATCGCTCGGCTGCCGGGGTGAAACCGTTCGAGCGGCCGCACGTCGGCGGTCGCACCATCGCGCCACGCGCTTTCGTCGTATTGTCCGCCCAAGACCAAGCCGGACTCGCTCGGCAAACGTTCGACCGCGGCGACGAACTCGTCGTAGTCTCGCACCCCGGCCAGGTCGCGCAGCCCCGAGAAATATCCGACGTCGGTCAGGTGAACGTGACAGTCGGCGAACGCCGGAAGCACGGTCGCCCCGTCGAGGTCGATGCGCTCGACGCCGATGCCGTTTGCGTTTTCGTCGAGAGCGACGATGACGGCATCGTCGACGAGCAACGAATCGTGCCGTCGAAGGCGCCTGCCGCCGGCATCAAAAGAGTAGACGCGTGCGTTATGGAACAGCTTCACGTGGTACTTGTACGGTGAAACTGCATAAGGTTCTTGTCGGCATCGGCGCGGGTTTTGGAGCCGGATATCTGGCGGTGCGCACCATCGAGGCGGCGCGCGAATGGGCGAATCCGGCGCCGGCCCGCCAAAAAGACGCCATCGCGTACGCACGAATGCGGCGCGCATTCGACGTCGTCGAAACGCTGCGCGGGGCCGCCGGCCTCGCGGCATTCGCACGCGGTTGGCTCGCCGAGGCCGGCGATCGTGCCACCCGCCCGCTGCCGCCGTGGCTGCGCCCGGCGGCATACTTTGCGTCGCTGTCGCTCGTTTCGGCGGTGGCGGAACTTCCCGCCGCGTTCATACAAGACTACACGCTGGAGCGGCGCTTCGGTCTGAGCGATCAGTCGCGCACGGCCTGGTTGACCGACTATGCCAAGAGTGCCGCCATCGGAGCCGCGCTCGTGGCGCTGGTCGCAACGCTTTTCGGCGCCGCCGTTCGGCGCGCCCCGAAGACGTGGCCTGTCGTCGCCGGCATCGGAACCTTTCCGCTCTTCGTGATCGGCAATCTGATCGTTCCTCTCTACGTCATGCCCTTGTTCAACACGTTCGAGCCGCTGGCCGGATCGCTGGAGCAGCGGCTGCGTGGGTTGGCGCGACGATTCGGCGTCGGCGATGCCGAGATCTTGCGCATGGACATGAGCCGTCAGACGCGCAAGGCCAACGCCTTCGTCACGGGCATCGGTCGCACGCATCGCATCGTGCTCGGCGACACCCTCATCGACGGATTCGGCGACGACGAGATCGAATTCGTGGTCGCGCACGAGCTGGGCCACTACGTGAACAAAGACACGTGGCGTCTCATCGGCATCGGCGAGGTACTGGCCATCTTTTTGTTCGCCGTCGCAAACGCCGCGACTCCGGGTCGCGAGCGCGATGCCTTGCGCGAACGGCCGCTCCTGATCGCGCGGCTGTACGCCACCATGCTCTTTACGACGCAGGCGCTGCGCCCGCTGCTGTTTGCGTTCTCGCGCTCGCGCGAGTGGGCCGCGGATCGCTTCGCGATCGCGGCCACCCGCGATGCGGCTGCCGGGGCGGCGGCTTTCCGGCGGCTCCGCGATCAAAACCTCGCCGACGCCGATCCTCCGGCATGGTACGAGCTGTTTTTCAGCTCGCACCCGTCGTTACGAAAACGCATTGCGGCCCTGGAAAACAGCGGACGAACGGCGACTCAGTCGTCGTAGGATTCGCGGAGATTTTCGAGGCGCGTCTGGCCGGTGACCGGGTTGCAGTCGCCATCGAGAACGTCGACGTCGAAGCCGGGATATACCGCGTTGAAGCGTTCGCGCCGCCAATCGGCAACCGTCCACGAGTCCTTCGCGGCGCGCTCGTACGGCCAGCTCGGCATCCCCTGCCGATCCGAACGCACGTCGCGCCCGTCGAGGTGATGGATTTTCACGAGGAATCCTTCGATCTGCGAAATGCGCAGTTCCACGCGCCCTACTCGCGGCATACGGCTCCGGTGCTACGAGCGCGCAGCCAGGCGTCGAGTTCGGTTTTCGGAGTGACGCGCGCACCCGTTGCGAGTTCTTGGCGAAATTCCCCGAAGGATCCGAACGCTTCCGCGAAGGCATCGTGCTTGTGAATCGACTCGTAGTTGATCTGGCGCGCCGAAACGAACGTGTCGTCGCCCAGGTCGGCGTACATGTCGAGCGCGCGCGCGAGAATGCCGCGCACGACGTCTTCGACGAATTTCGGATTGTGGTGCGCCTTGTTGACGATAAAGAATTCGTCCGGCCGCTTGAGCAAGTCGTAGGTTTCGCTGGACATGGCGTTTTCAACGATCTCGACGAGATCTTCGGCACGAACGGCGTCGCGCCGTGCCGGGTCGCCGACGCCGATCAAGACTGAGCCGCGCCCCCGTTGGTTGTGCGTCGCTACCGGCAACGCGTCGAGCGCCCGGCATGCATCCTCATCGGAAAAACCGGCTTCGCGCAGCTCGTGCAGCGAGTGTTCGCGCATCATGTCCTGCGCGCACGGGCACGCCGTCATTCCCTCGGCTTCGACGCCGCTGGCGCTGCGAGTGCCGCGCTCGTCGGCGTTCGCAATCCCGATCAGGGTGTAGGTTTCCTCACCGCGCCGGCCGCTGACCGGCGTCCAGCGTTCGAGCCCAAACTCGGCGCGCAGGCGCACCTCGGCGCGGATCGCTCCCTGGCTCCGAACCACTTCGCGCGCGATCGCCTCGACGAGATGTTCGACGGCCGCCGGCTGATCGTCGCGAGCGAGAACGTCCAGGATTGCTTCTTGAAGAACTTCAGTAAAGCGCGACATGTGGATCCCGGTCTTGTCGGGCGCGAGATCGGCGACCATCGCGAACTCGGCGTTGTAGGTCCGTTCGCGGCCGCCGATGCTGATTCGCACGCCGCGCCGCACGCCCG
Organism: Candidatus Tumulicola sp.; assembly: GCA_049585095.1. Lineage (GTDB taxonomy): Bacteria > Vulcanimicrobiota > Vulcanimicrobiia > Vulcanimicrobiales > Vulcanimicrobiaceae > Tumulicola. The sequence goes on along the minus strand of JBAUZB010000318.1, from coordinate 25,306 downwards.
AAACCCCGACTCGATTGAGCGATAACCGAACCTCGGGTTCTTCTTCCTGCCGGTCGCTGACGAAGTGCAAACTGCGCTCGCGCCGGCGGATGCTTCCGTTGGGATGGGCGGTGATGAGATGCGGCGCGATCTCGGCGAGCGGAACGGCGTTGTAGACTCGCCCCGGCAGATCGTCGCGCACGATCACGTTATCGACGGCGAGAAGATCGATGTCGATCGGGCGCGGGGCACGTTTGCGCTGGCCACGGGCACGACCGAGGGCTAGTTCGACGTCGCGAGCAAAACGCTCGAACTCGGCCGGCCCCAAACCCGTCCGCAAAGCGGCGGCAACGTTGAGGTACGCCGGCCCTTCCGCTCCCCCGGCCGCCGCCGATTCGTAAAACGCGGAAACGGCGAAAATCTCCGCGCGCGTGCGCAGGCGCTGCAGCGCCGCCAGAACGTTGCCCTGGCGGTCGCCGAGATTGGAGCCGATGCCGATATGAATTTCGTGCAAAGCGCTCGCTTCTTTCGGCGAAAGCGTGCGAGGGACCGCCCTCCCCAGTTGAATGCCGCGAAAGCGGGTATACCGACTCCATGAACGTCCATATGCAAACGAAAACTTACTCACCCAAGAAGTGGGATCTTGCGGGCCTCCCGGGCATTTCCGACGCCACGCTCGAGATGCATTTCGGCCTCTACGAGGGCTATGTCAAGAACGTCAATCTCCTCAACGAGGAGCTTGCAGAGATTCGCGCCGCCGGAAAGGCCGCCGGCGCCAATCCGGGTTATGCCGAGCTCGTCCGCCGTTTAGGTTTCGAGTACAACGGCATGCGTCTGCACGAGTACTACTTCGACAACATGACGACACACCCAACCGGAATCGGAAGCGGAAAGCTGTACAACGCGCTCGGCAACGCGTACGGCGGATTCGACGAGTGGAAAAATGACTTCATCGCCGTCGGCGGCATGCGCGGCATTGGGTGGGCGATCGCCTACTACGACTTGGCCTGCGGCCAAATCAGCAACCACTGGATCAACGATCACGAAAACGGCAACGTCGCCGGTTTCGTTCCGATCGTGGTGCTCGACGTCTGGGAACACGCTTACATCAAAGACTACAAGCCGTCCGAACGCGGCAAGTATATCGACGCGTTTCTTGCCAGCGTCGATTGGAAACGTTGCGAAGCGCGGCTGCCGGCCGGCGCCAACGGGGTCACGGCGAAAGGGTCGGCCACTTAGCCAGTTTCGAGAGTCCGTCGAAGGTGCTCGCAAAAAACTCGCCCAGCATGTCGCTGGGCGAGGCGGCGTTGCGAACGTCGTCGTAGCGCAGGACGAACTCACCCATGGTTTCGCTCCAAAAAGCGGCATTCGGGCGCACCGCAATGGTCTCGGCGCCCGGCGGCTTGGGAAACGCATAGCACCAAAAGGCCGGCTCGGGGAATCGCTCGTCGCCGGGCCAAAAGCCGGCGCAAATTTCTTCGGCGTCCATGGCCCGGCGCATGATGACGTCGCCGCCCCGCGGCGGCGTTGCCGGACGGCCGGAAAACCGGGCGTACGCCAAATCGAAGGTGCCGAAGAAAAACTGCACCAGCGTATGCCGCAGCCGAAACGGCGCGCGATGCCGCTTCAACGCCGTGTCGACGAGCACCAAAGCGCGGGCGAAGCGCTCGGCAGCAATCGGGTCGTACGCCGCGTGCACCGTATCTTCGTCGAACCTGATCGGGTCGGCGACTTCAACCGGCATCGGCCACACCCGTACGTCGATGCTCAGTTCGCGCAGCGCTTGCATCAGCCAGCCATAAAAATCGGCGACGCTGCGCGGGAGTAACTGCAGGTAACGCGACTGGCCGTCGCTCACGATCACGTCGAGCCGGTGTTCGACGAAATCGAAGTCGATTTGGAACGAACGTTCTCCAAATGGAACCGGTCCGGTGGTGAGGCCGTGCGGCGTAACGTAGAGCGCTACGTGAGCCCACTGTGGTTCCGGCGGCGACAGCGCGAGGCGAATTTTTCCGACGATCTGCGCGTACATGTGCAGCGTGTCGCACGTATCGCGCCAAGGCAATAGCGGCAGAGCGGGCCAGGCGTGCGCCTTCGTCACGGAACCTGAGCCTCGGTCGGAGTGCGATACAGATCGCGGCGCGTCGGTGGAACGCACGTCGTGCCGTCGCTGCGCGGCTTCGCGAGTAACGTCTGTGCTAGTCCCGAGCGCCCGAGACGAAATCCCCGGGCGCTGGCCGTCATGTACAGGCGCCAAATGCGTTCGGTACGGGCGTCGGTCGCGTCGACGGCCGCGTCCCGATTGACTGCGAGATTTTCGACCCAGGCGCGCAACGTGCGCGCGTAGTGTTCGCGTAGATTCTCGACGTCGCGGATTTCGAAGCCGGCGGATTCGGCGGATCGCAGGACGGCGTCGAGCGCCGTCAAGTCGCCGTCGGGAAATACGAATCGTCCCATGAAATCGGCGCCCGCGCGAAAGCCGCGCCCATCGCGGCTCTGCGTGACGATCCCATGGTTTAGGAACAAGCCCCCGGGACGCAGGACGCGATGTGCGACTGCGAAGTATTCGCCCAAGCGCTCGCGGCCGACGTGCTCGACCATGCCGACCGACGCGATTGCGTCGAACGCTTCGTCCGAGGGCAGATCGCGGTAGTCGCGTAACTCGACCCGGGCGCGGTCGTTGAGACCCGCCGCGGCGATGCGCCGCCCGGCTTCCTCGTACTGCCGGCGCGAGAGCGTGATCCCCAGCGCGCGAGCCCCGCGCCGCGCGGCGGCGATGACGAGCGAACCCCAACCGCAGCCGATGTCGAGAAATCGTGCGCCGGGCTGCAAACGGAGCTTGTCGAGGATGTATTCGAGTTTGGCACGTTGCGCTTGCGCGAGCGTCGCCACCCCTTCATCCCAGTAGGCACACGAGTAGACGAGGTCGGCGTCGAGGAACGTGCGATAGAACGCCACCGGCAAGTCGTAGTGAAAACTGATCGCAGCGGCGTCGCGCGCCTTCGAATGCCGCTTTCCGCCGAGCCGAAAGCCACGGCGTGCTTTCGGCGGAGACGGCAGGCGCACGAGCAGCGTTCCAAGCCGCGCCAGCGCGAGCTTTGGAAGACCCTCGACGCGCCGTTCGAGCGTATCGATGGCCGTTTCCAAGTCGCCCGTAACGTCGATCCAGCCTTCGACGAAGGCGCGGCCCGGATTCAAGTCGAGCGGCGGCAAGAAGGCCGCGCGGAGCGCAAACGGCGTACGCGCAATGAACTCGAAACGCGCGCCGGGCGCGTTGATTTCTGCGCCGTTCCACAGACCTATCCCGACGTCGCGACCCAACTGCTCTGCAAACAGCAGCCGCAGGACGCTCATCGACCGTTCCGCCGCCGGGTCGCTCACTGCAGTCGCCATCGGACGGTGCTTCGCGCTTCGGCGAGCCGATTCTTCGACGGCGGGCCGTTTTGGAAGCGGCTAGCGTTCGGCCAGGAGAGCGTCGACCGCCGCGCGGACGGCGGCGTCTTGCGAGTCTCCGACGATGGTCGTTCGCAAGTGCCCGTGCCGGTCGAAAAAGAGCTGCGTCGGCCACGCGGCGATCGCATACGCGTTCCACAGCGCAAACGAGTTGTCGACGACGACGGGCCAGGTAATTCCTTGCCGCCGTAGGCTCCGAATTACGTACGCGCGCTCCCGCTCGGCGGGCGTTTCGGGGGCGTGGATGCCGACGACGCGCAGGCCTCGCGCGCGGTCCGTCGCATCGAGCGAGCGCAGAACCGGCACGACGTTTTGGCAGTTGTAGCAGTCGACGGTGAAGACGTCGAGCACCACCACTTTTCCTCGCAGGTCGTCGCGCGTCTCCGGCGTTCCGATCCAATCGCCGGCGGCGATCAGCGCGTTCAACGACGGTTCCGCTTTCGACGCAGCGGCGCCGCGAACGAGACCCGGATACGTCGCAACCAGTGCCGCGAGGCCGGCGACGGCAAGAATGGCAACGATGCGGCGTTTCATAGCACTCATTCTACGCCCGAAACGGCCGGATGGATCGGCCGAACGGCAAAGGCGGGCGCCCGGGGATTCCGCCGCAGCCGCAGCGTATCGGAAAAGCGATGAGCGACCCGATGATCTATCCGTACGTTCTCGATCCGAAGCTGGCACCGGCCATTTGGGGCGGCGACGAGTTGGTGAAGGCGTTCGGCAAACGCGGCGATCCCAACGCGAAGATCGGCGAGTCGTGGGAGTGCTGGGACGCCGACAAGGTGACGGATGGAGCGCTCGCCGGCGAAAGCGTCGCCGATTTGCGCGCGCGGCTCGGCTCCCAGCTGCTGGGTAATCTCGATCCGGCGCAGATCTTCCCGGTGCTCACCAAGATCATTACGGCGCACGATTGGCTCTCGGTACAAGTTCATCCGGACGACGCGTACGCGCAGCGAGTCGAACATCAACCCAACGGAAAGACCGAGTGCTGGTACGTGTTTGCGGCCGAGCCCGGCGCGCAGTTGGTGCTGGGCTGGACGCGCGACACCTCGCGCGACGAGTACGAGCGCCGCGTTGCCGACGGCACCCTGGGCGAGATTCTGCGAAAAATCCCGGTAAAGGCCGGCGACACGGTTTACATTCCGGCTGGGACCGTTCACGCCATCGGTGCCGGCGTCGTGCTGTTCGAAACGCAGCAAGCTTCCGACTTGACGTACCGGATGTTCGATTGGAATCGAGTCGGAGCCGACGGCAAGCCGCGTCAGCTTCATATCGAAAAAGCCGCCGACGTGTTGGACTATCGTGCCGGGAACACCGGTGCACTGATGCAAATTCCCTATCGTTTCGAGGGCCTCGACCGAATCGCCCTGATTGATGACGGCCATTTCGTCGTCGAGCGCGTCACCGCCGGCCGCGAACCCGCGTCGCTTGCGACCAACGGGCGGCCGCTCATTCTCATGACGCTCGACGCCTCGATGGAAGTATCGTGCGCGGGCGTGAAGATCGCACTGCCGCGGTATCAGACGACGCTCATTCCGGCCGCGGCCGAGTCGTGTACGGTACGGGCCGCAGCGGAAAACTCCGCCGGTTCGCCGTCGGCGGCGTTCATGTTCGTGACGCCTCCGCTCGATCGCGCGCTGCTGGCCTCGCGGCTGGCGGCCGCGGGTGTCGAACGCGCCCGGATCGATCGCTTCCTGATGCAGTTCTGATGCTGCGCGCCGCCTCGGCGGGAGTGCTGCTGGCCGCGCTGCCGTTCCTGACGGGGAACGCCCAACCCGTTGCTCCCGCGGCTCCGGCGATAACGCCGGAGCCCTCGATTGCGCCGGCGCCGGCCGCCATGGCGCCGGAACGCCGCTGGTTACTGCAAAGCTACGTCGAGGCGGCGCTCGCGTCACCGACGCTTGCAGGCGCACACGTCGGCGTTCTCATCGTCGACGCGGTCAGCGATTCGGTTTTGTACGCTCGCAACGCGGACGACGATTTCGTACCGGCGTCGACGTTGAAGCTCGTCGCCGGTTCCGCGGCATTGTCGCGGTTGGGACCGGCGTTTGCGTTTGCCACCGACGTCGATGCCGCGGGCACCGTCGAGAACGGCACGCTCCAAGGTGATCTTTACCTGCGGGGCGGCGGCGACGCGCAGCTCTCGGTTGCCGATCTCGGCGCGGCCGCGACGGCGGTGCAGGCCGCGGGTATCTCGCGAGTCTCCGGTGCGCTGATTGGTGACGCGTCGCGCTACGACGCGCCCCACTACCCGCTTGGGTGGGCGATCGACGACATTCCGTACGAATACGCCGCCGTGCCGGGCGCGCTGTGCGTCGATCTCAACGTGGCGCACGTTCGGGTCGCACCCGGCGACGCGCCGGGCACCCCGGCCAGCCTGCAGGAATCGCCGCAAACCGGCGCATTTGCGCTCGAGAATGCGACCGTAACCGGCGCGCCCGGAAGCACCGATGAAACCGACGTTGCGCGGCCATGGGACCGGCCCCGGGTCATCCGCGTCACCGGCAGCTACCCGTTGGGCGCGCCGCTCTCAGATGATTTGGAACCAGCGGTTCCGGACCCCGCGGAGTATACCGTGGATCTGTTCCGCAAGGCACTGGAAGCTCACGGTGTTACGCTCGAGGATGGCGTTGCCTTCGGGTCGACGCCGCCGGGGGCGACCGTCGTGTGGGCGCATCGTTCCAAACCGCTGGGTTTGTTGTTGCGTGATTTTTGGCCGCCGAGTAAAAACCTGATCGGCGAGCAGCTGCTGGAGGAGCTCGGCACCGAAGCCGCCCTGCACGCGATTCCCGGTGACGCGCGCGGCGCCGATACGCGCGCACGTGGCATTTCGAACGAACTCGACTGGTTGCGCGCCATCGGGATCGATCCGGCGACGGTGTCGATCGCCGACGGTTCCGGGTTGTCCGCGTACGACCGGCTGACGCCGCGCGCGCTGGTTGCGGTTTTGCAAGCCGATTGGCACGGCCGGCAACGCGACGTCGTCGTCAATGCGCTCGCGGTAGCCGGCATCAGCGGCACGCTCCGTTCGACGTTCGCCCAGCCCCCGTTGGCCGGCGCGATTTACGCCAAGACCGGCACGAGCAACCACGCACGCTTGCTGGCCGGCTATGCGCGCACCGTACGCGGCGGTACGGTCATCTTCGCGCTGATGGTGAACAACTGGATGGATTCGTCTGCCGACGCTGCGGCGGCGCTCGACCGGGCACGCGGCGCCATCTTGACGGCGGTCGTCACGCAGTAGCGCATCCGGAGGGCGCCGGGCGGCGTTCTTTGGGTATATGAACCAGCCCGTCCAGACCGCCACTTTTGCCGCCGGTTGCTTTTGGGGCGTCGAAGCCGCCTTTCGAGCGATTCCCGGCGTCATCGACGCCATTTCCGGCTATACCGGGGGTACCACCGAGCATCCCACGTACCGCGACGTCTGCGGCCACGGCACCGGCCATGCTGAAGCCGTCGAAATAACGTTCGATCCGTCGCGAGTCAGTTACGAGCAGTTGCTCCATGCGTTCTGGAGCATCCACGATCCCACGCAGCTCAATCGCCAAGGCCCCGACGTCGGCGATCAGTACCGCTCGGCGATCTTCACGCATTCGGCGGAACAGCAGCGCGCTGCCGTCGCCTCGCGGGACGCCGAACAAGCCAACCATCGGCGTCCAATCGCAACGCAAATCGTCGCGGCGCCGGCGTTCTGGCCCGCCGAAGAATACCATCAGCGTTACGCCGAGAAAAACGGCGGCGCGGCGTGCCACGTGCCGACGGCAAGTCTTCCGTGAAACGCGCAGCGTTCGTTTCGAGTCTTGCCGCGTTAAGCGTCGCGGGGCCGGCGCTTTGCGCGCTCGGCGCGGGACCGGCCTACGCAGTAACGCATACCGACGCTCAGTGGCTCGAACTGCTCGGCCGGGCGCGTTACGAAATTCTTCGCGAAGGCGGCACCGAGCCGGCGAACTCGAGTCCGCTGATCGCCGAAACGCGCGCGGGTACGTACCGCTGCGCCGGCTGCAACTTAGCATTGTTCAGCTCCAAAACGAAGTTCGACAGCGGTGACGGCTGGCCGTCTTTTTGGAACGTGCTGCCCAATGCGGTTCGCAAGCAATCCGACTACGCACTCATCGAAGAGCGCACGGAAGTACACTGCCGTCAGTGCGGCGGCCATCTTGGTCACCTGTTCGACGACGGCCCGGCGCCGACGCACCTGCGCTATTGCATCGACGGGTTAGCGCTGCGCTTCGTCGCGAGCTGACGTTCGGCTCGCTTTGCGTGCGCCGAGGAATCGCGTAGCTTCGGTCTAACCGTTTAAGCGGGATCTTGATCCAGGCGTCGAGATCAAGAGGAGGCGGCGGTGCGACTCATTGGGTTTCTCACTCTCGGCTTGGTCGCCGCGACCGCGATGGCGGGCTGCGCCAAGTCGAACAATTCCACGAGTGCGCAAGCCTCAAGCGCGGAATCTGCGGCACCGCCGGCGGCATCCGCAGCTGCGATGGCCCCCGGCACCGGATCGCCGGGTGCGACGGTGTACGTAACCAACTGCGCGAGCTGTCACCAGAGCAACGGAAAGGGCCTAACCGGAGCGTTTCCGCCGCTCGCCGGGAACCCGGTCGTTACCGGAGATCCCAAAAAAATCATTCACATCGTAAAATACGGCCTGACGGGGAAAATCATGGTTGGTCCGGACGCGTTCAACGGAATCATGCCTCCCTGGGGAACGCAACTCTCCGACGCGGCCATTGCGAACGTCATTACCTACGTTCGTTCTTCATGGGGAAACAAAGGCGCGCCCGTTACTGCGGCCGAGGTAAACGTAGTCCATAAGTAGGCGCGAGTTACGACGCGACGATGTTCGCTTTCATCGTAGCCGCCGTTTTCCCACAAACAGCGCCCGGCATCGCGACGCTGCAGGGCTTCATGGAACCGGCGCAAAGGAATCTCCTACCCGACCGGGTCGAGCGGGAGTCTGCCCGGGTCCCGCGGAAACGGTCGTTCGAAAAAGCTACCCAGGGTCATTAATATGACCTGGAAGGACCCCAATTAAATGAGTCTAGTCAACTTCGAGATCGTTGCCGTCGGCCTGCTGGTCGGAACGATCGTCGGACTGACCGGCGTCGGCGGCGCCAGCATCATGACGCCCCTTCTCATCCTCGTCCTGCGAATCAATCCGCTGGTTGCGGTCGGAACCGACCTGCTGTACAGCGTCCCCACCAAACTCTACGGCGCCTTCCTTCACAATAAGCAGGGGACCGTCAAGCCCGAGATCGTCAAGTCGTTGCTCTGGGGCGGTCTCCCGGCCTCGCTCGTCGGCTTGGTGATCCTGTTCTGGCTGCGCCGCCACGTCGACGTGAAGGCCGTCGAGTTATGGACGCGCCACGCTATCGGGTTCGTGCTCTTCATCGCGGCCGCGGTTATCCTCATCCAACCATTTATCCGGCGCCGTCTGGTGCCGATGACGCAGCAAGTCTTTGAGTGGCGTCCGCATCAACGCGCCCGCGTGATCGCGATCGGCGCGGTGGTCGGCCTCATCGTCACCGCAACGTCGATCGGGAGCGGCTCGGTCACGCTTCCCTTGCTCACGCTCGCGCTTCCGTTCGTCGGCCTTTCAGAACTCGTCGGTTCCGACATCGCGTTTGCAGCGTTCTTGATCCCCGCTGCGGCGGCCGGACGCTGGTCGATGGGTGACGTTAACCTGCCGCTGGTCCTGAAGCTCTTGATCGGATCGCTGCCGGGCGTATATATCGGCAGCAAGTTGTGCGGTCGCCTCAGTCAAACGTGGCTGCGGCCGGCCGTCGCCGTAACACTCGTTTTCGTCGGAACGCGTTTGATTTAGCAACGCGCGTAGCGGCATCCGGGCAATAGCGACGTCAGATATAATAGCCTGCCGCCTTCGCGTTTCCAACGAGCGCATTTGCGGTCTTGGGCGGTATCCCCAACTGTACGATGTACGAGGCGGGGAATTCTCCGCCACCATACTTGATCACCGACCAACTACCGCGGTTGTCAACGAGCAAAGCCCCTCCCGCTTCCTTTCCAGCTGTGCCTTGCCACTGAGCCAAAGCGTAGTATCCTTCCTGAAAGATGGTCACGACCTTGATCGAGCGGGGAGTCGAGTGCAAGACAGCGGCAGTGATGAGCTTGGCGTCAGAAGGTGAGGGTGTCTTTGCCTGAGCCGATTCAATCACGGAAAGACTCAAGCCCAGGATAAGAACTCCGGGGACGACACGCATAAGCATCACGAACGTTCCTCACCGTCCCCGAGAATGAAGCCGCTCTTTTGACTCTCTGCCCAAAGCCGCAGTAAATGCATTAGAGCTCGCTGAGTGGATGCACCGAACGTATCTCTTCATCCGGCGCTCACATCAAAACAAAGACGGCTGATGCTGCCAGATCGGCAGAAGAATGTTGCCTGCGGTAAGCACGATCACGCCGACGACCCAAAATAGGATGGCGGTGCGCGGCCCCCTGCCGCGTCGGTGGTCGAGCCACCCGCGTCCGATGCGGGCCAGCGTGACGCTCCCGTACTCGATCGCCAAAATTGTGTGCCCCATGTTACTCCGTTGCCGGCCCTTCTCAGATCCCTCGGCCACGCTTCTCAGACCCGCAGTGGAACCCCCTTTGGATCCCTCGATAACGCCCTTGGAATCAGCTCGGCGAGTTTAACCCTCGCCCAGGCCACAGACGCGTGAAATTCGAGGCGGTGGCGGACAACTGAGCGAAACGCGTAGCAGCGCGAAGAAGCCAGGCAAACAAAGAACCCTTACAAGCTAAGGGCTTTATTTTCTAAGCCGACGGCCAGGATTGAACTGGCGACCTATTGTTTACGAAACAATTGCTCTACCGCTGAGCTACGTCGGCGCGGGTCCTTCGGAAAAGCGGGTTGCCGCCGACCGTGGTTCCACCTCCCTCGACGCCAAACCCTCCCGCCGCAAGAGGCCGAGTGCGGGCGTTTTTGATGGGTTCCTGATGGCGCTTCGGCCGCGGCGCAGCTATGATGGTCGCACCATGAAGCTCGCAGCAACCCTGATTTTGCTCTTTGCCCTTACCGCGCCGGCGGCCGCGCTCGCGGATCAAAACGCCACCTATTTCGGTTCGACGACGTCGGCAGAAAACGCATTCGTGGCGTCAATCCAAGCCGATCTGATGAAGCGCTACCCGACGGCCGCCGACGCAGAGAAAGCCGGTTACGTTCGATATACCGAAGAGGACGATACCGGCGCCATCAGTTATGCCAATATGCAGTGGCAGTCGGCGGACATCCGCCATCCCAGCCAATTGTGGTACGACAAGAGCGGTCAGCTCCTCGGTGCGGATTACTCGGTGCTAGTGAGCACGCCGTCCAGTCGCCCAGCGCTGTGGGGCATCAATCCGGGCCGGTGGGTCGAGTTCGACGGACACATCCACTGGGTGACCAAGGATCCCGCAACCGGCAAGTTCACCTACGACCAATGGGCTTGGGACAAGAAGTTTGCTGCGGCTGGAGGCGATCTCAATCACCCGAGCGCGCAGACGCTCGTGGCGATGCACCGCGTGCCGGATGCATCGCGGGTCATCACGATCTTCCACTTTCCCGCAATCTGGGATTTGATCGTCTGGGTCAAGCCGAATCCCAGCGGCGCCTTTGCCGACAAGAATCCTTCGGTAAAGCCGTAGCAGCCTGATTACACGGGTTCGTTGCGGATGCGTTCCACGTCGGCATCGTGGAACGTGCCTCGTTTGGCGTGCTCGTCCAACTCCAGATCGTCGAGAAAATAGTACACGATTTTACGATCTGCAAAGCCGACCTTGGCAAGCCGGCGCCCGTCGATCTCAACGACCTCGTGGATGTGACCCTCGCGCGCCGCGTAGGCATAGTTGACCGCGGTGTAGTTGGGGTCGTCGGGCCGCGGACGGGGAATCGCCTTCACGCCGCGCAACGGAGTCTGATGCCGGTGCATGCGTGCGAGGTTCGACGCCGGTCGGTGCGAAGCATGGCGGTATGCTCATTCCGTTTGGTGGCAAGCAACCCAAGATCGACCCTTCAGCTTTCGTCGCACCCACCGCCGTGCTGATCGGCGACGTCGAGATCGGGCCTCAGTCGAGCGTTTGGTTTGGTGCGGTGCTGCGGGGCGACAACGGCCCGATCCGCGTCGGCGCACGAACCTCGATTCAAGATAACGCCGTCGTGCACGTCAGCGAGCACGGCGCGACCCTCATCGGCGACGACGTCACGATCGGGCACTGTGCCGTGATGGAGGATTGCGATATCAAACCGCACGCGCTGATCGGCAGCAACGCTACGCTGCTCAACGGGTGCACGATCGGAGAGGGCGCGCTCATTGCTGCCGGCAGCGTCGTCGGGGAGCGCGCCGACATTCCCGCGCGCGTGATGGCTGCCGGCGCACCGGCAAAAGTCAAGAAGGCGCTCGAAGGCGCCGCCGCCGGCTGGATCGAGATCTCTGCAAACGAATACGTGAAACTTTCGCGCTCGTACCTGGCGCAAAGCATCGGAGCCGTGGAAGATCAGGAGACTCGGCTCTAGGGAACGGACGATTCGGATTCGGGGAGTCGAGGGGTCGATGTTTGCTTTGGTAAATGAGCTTCCGAGACGACGCAGATAAGGATAGGGCAGAGGTTCGATAGCGCATGGTTCGCGAGCGAGTCGCGCAGTTTATCGAAAGCGAAGGCCATCGGGTCGACACGACGCTCATCGGTGATGCCGACGAGCTCGCCGAGTTGGTGTTTCGTACGCGCGGGCACACGTTCTCGGTAGCGGTTTCCGAACTGGAGCCGCAACGTTTCAGCCTTTCGACCGCCTACGAAATCCCCGAAGAGGTCCGCGACCGGGCACAAGCCGCCGACGCCCTGAGCGAGATGCAAAACGATTTCCCCGAAACGCGCTTTACGCTGGCGCACGACGATACCATTTTCATCGCAACCGTACAATACGAAGCGGTGGACGTGGAAACGTTTCTCGGAATTTTTTGGGACGTCGTCGGCCGCCTGCGCGATTCGGGAACCGGAGCCGTGGAACGCATGGTCGATCGAAGCGAGAGCAAAGCCGCCGCCGACAAATTCATTCGGCAGTTCATGAAGGGCGAACGATGAACGAAGCCGACCATCTCGCGCCGATCGAAGCGGCGATCGAAGACGAAGGGCTGCTCTACACTCGGGACAACGACGACGAGGCGCTTCGGATTACGTTCAAGAGCGAAGGCGATCGGTATTTCATCGTCGGCTATCGTGACGACCCGAATTTCGTGATGATCGGATCGGGTTGGGCGCTGCCGCCGGAAATCGAGCTGGCGGATGCCAGCCTTGCGGCCAACGCGCTCAACGTACGCAAGAAGTTCGTAAAGACCGCTATCTGGGAGGAGGAGCGCGACGCCCTGTTTACGGTGGAACTCTGCGTCACCGAATCGTCGGAGATTTGCCCACATTTCGGGCGTTTACTCGATGCGTTGCGCGATACGGCCATCGAGTTTTTCAGCGATCTCGGTAACGCCGGCGGCGAAGCGTAACACTAGGGCTGCGGGAAGTGCGAGTCGTCCCCGTATGGCACGAACAGCGTGTACTCCGGCTGGAAACGAAGCTTCACCGCTCCGGTCGGACCGTTGCGATGTTTGGCGATGATGAACTCGGTCACGTCGGCATCCGGCGCCTCGGGATGGTAGTAGCCGTTGCGAAACAGGAACGCGACGACGTCGGCTTCCTGCTCGATCGAGCCGGAATCGCGTAGGTCGGCGAGCATCGGCCGCTTCTCTTGGCGGGTCTCGACCGCACGGTTGAGCTGCGCCAGCGCGACGATCGGCACGCCCAACTCCTTGGCCGTGATCTTGAGCGTGCGGCAAATCTCGGAGAGTTCTTCGTTGCGATTGGCATTACGCGCCAAGACTCCGGGGCGCACCAACTGCAAGTAGTCGATGAAAATGGCGCCGAGCGACGTTCCCGACGTCTTCTTGAGTATCCGGCAGCGGTTGCGCACGTCGCTCACGGTGAGCGCCCCGACGTCGTCGAGATAGATCGGGAGATGGTCGAGAGTTTCCATCGCGCGAGAAATGCCTTCCCACTGGTGCGGCTTGACGTTGCCGCGCCGCATGTCGTTCATCGAAATGCGGGCCTCCGAGCAGATGAGGCGCTGAATCAATTCGTTGTTCGACATTTCCAGGGAGAAAAACGCGATCGGTTCGCCCGCTTCGCGCGCCGCGGCCACCGCCATGTTGAGGGCGAACGAGGTTTTGCCCATTCCCGGCCGAGCGGCGACGATGATGAAGTTTCCCGGCTGGAAGCCGGTGGTCATGGCATCGATGTCGGCGAAGCCCGACGTGAGCCCGGTCCGGTCGCCGCGCAGATGATAGAGGCGATCGATGCTGTCGAAAGCGTCTTTTAGGAGACTCTTGACCGGCTTGAACTCTTTAGGGCCGCGCTCTTCGCCGATGGTGTACACGAGCTGTTGGGCGCGGTCCAGCGAGCCGGCGACGTCTTCTTCTCCCTCGTAGCCGAGTTGCGTCACCAGCGTTCCGGCAGTGATGAGTGCGCGCAGCGCAGCCTTTTCCTTCACGATGGTCGCGTAGTAGCGAGCCGATGCCGCCGACTGCACCGTGTCCATCAACGCGCTGATATACGAGATCCCGCCGACCCGATCGAGCGCGTCGCGGGTGCGCAGCTCTTCGCTGACGGTGATCTTATCGATCGGCTCGTCGTGCTCGAAAAGAAAAACGAGCACGGAAAAAATCGTTTCGTGTACGTGCGCGTAGAAGTCGGCCGCCTTCACCACCTGTCCGACTTCGCCCATCATGGCTTTGTCGACGAGGATCGAGCCAAGCACCGCCATTTCCGCCTCGAGATTGTGGGGCGGAATGCGGTCGATCGGCGATGGTAACGGTTGCGCGCTCACGGTCGTCGTGCGGCTCTGCGTCGCGGCCCCGGCGAACGCCTTGTGGACCTCCTGTGCATATGTAGTTCCCGCAGAACTTGGTCGACTTGGGTCACCGGCAACACGTCGATGCCGCTGAGCGCGGCGTCGACCTCGCGAGCGTTCTCCTTGGGAAGCAGCACGCGACGCATTCCCGCTTGGCGCGCGGCGTAAAGTTTTTCGACCACGCCGCCCACGGCGCGCACTTTCCCCTGGATCGACAGCTCGCCGGTGATCGCGACGTCTTGGGGCAATGCAACCTTGGTGATCGCGGAATAGAGCGCGAGGAAGATCGCCAGCCCGGCCGAGGGGCCGTCGATGTTCCCGCCGCCGACGATGTTGATGTGCAGGTCGAAATCGGCCGTATCGATTCCCGCGGTCGCGCGCATGACGCTGGTCGCGTTGAAGACCGAATCCTTGGCCATCGTTCCGGCCGTATCGTTGAACCGAATCGTCCCCTTGCCGGCTTGCGAGGCCGGGAAAGCGACCGCCTCGATCTCGATGATGCTGCCGAGGTAGTGCAGCACGCCCAAGCCGAAGGCTTTGCCGATTTCGCGCGTCGCGCGAGCTTTCACCGGAGTGTGCCGAACGAGGCGACTGGTTTGCACCACCGCGAGCACGTCGTCTTCGCCGATCGTCGGGTTCTTGGCTACGTCGGCACGTTTGCGCGGATAGAGCCGGTAGAGAGCCTGTCCGTACGCATCGGCGATGATTTGCACGGCCTTGCGGCCTTCGATCGTATACGACGCGACCGAGCGAGGAACGCCGCGGGCGGCGCGCGCTCCGAGGCGTTTGACCGCGCCCTGTACGATGGAAACGACTTGATGTTGGGTGAGCGGTGAAAAGAAGATCTCGGCACAGCGCGAGCGGATGGCCGGATCGATGTCGTCCGGCTCGCGCGTCGTCGCACCGATCAAGATGAAGTCTGCCGGCGCGCCCTCACGAAAGAGCCGCTTGACGTATTCGGGCACGTTCGGAGCGCTCTCGTCGTAGTACGACGACTCGAACGTGACGCGTTTGTCTTCGAGCACTTTGAGCAGACGCGATTGAAGCGAGGAATCCATCTCGCCGATCTCGTCGATGAACAGCACCCCGCCGTGTGCTTTGGTGACGAGACCGAGCTTCGGCTCGGGAACCCCGGCCTCGGCGAACTCACGCCGGCTGCCTTGGTAGATCGGATCGTGAACGCTGCCCAGCAGCGGGTTGACGGTTTCGCGTGGATCCCAGCGCAACGTCGTGCCGCTGGCTTCGACGAACGGAGCGTCTTTGGCAAACGGCGTATACGCCCGCGTCTTGGCGACTTCCAACACGAGCCGCGCGACGGTCGTTTTCCCGACGCCCGGCGGTCCATACAAGATGACGTGTTGCGGATACGGAGACGTGATCTTGGCCAACAACGCTTTGATCGCGGCCTCTTGGCCGACGATATCGCGTAACGATTGGGGGCGCAGCCGCTGCAGCGCCGAGGCCGCCAGCGTTCGCTGGGAAAGCGCCTCGAGTTCGCCGAGCTTGGCCTGCGACGCCGGAGTCTCCGGGCCTCCGCTTTCGCGAAGGGCCTCGAGCTTGAGATCCTTGAGGTACTCGTCGTGACGCTGGGCCATTTTTTCGCCCACTCGCCGCTCGATTGCGTCCTCGGCGTGGCGTTGAGCGATCGTATCGGCCATCGCCTCTTCGATTTCGGCGATCGTCTTGCGCTGTTGCGCCCGAGTCGTCGCCCGCTCGAGCGTCGGATCCTCGAATACCAAGCGCTGCAGGGCGCACAACCGGTCGGGCAGGTGATGCGAACGCATCATGCGCAGCGCGTTGACCTTACCGGCGCGCAAGACGATTTTATCTTGGCCGAGTACCGACGTGAGCATCTCGTAGAGCGCCGTCACGTAGCGGCTTAATTCGTCTTCGACGCCGAACTTGCGTCGAAAGCGCGACACGTACGAGTGCTGCGCGCTTTCCGCCATAATGGCTTTCTTTCGCAGCCGGCTCAGGTGGCGACGACGTCGACGGTGGCTTTGGCGACGACGTTCTTGTGCAGTTTGATTTCAACCGGATACGAACCGAGTGCCTTGATCGTGCTCTTGAGTTCGATCTTGTGCTTGTCGATCGCCACCGCGAGCGCTTCGGCAATGGCCGATGCTACGTCGGCGTTGGTTACCGCGCCGAAGAGCTTGCCGTTGCCGCCGGCCTTCGCTTTCACCGCCACTTTGGCGGATTCCAGTCGCTGCGCCAACGCCTTGGCATCGGCCAGAATCTGGGCGTCACGTTTCTGCTGGGCCTTCTGCTGCGACCCCAGCTGCGCGAGAGCGCCCTTGTCGGCCTCGGTCGCGAGCTTGCGCGGTAAAAGAAAGTTCCGGGCGTACCCCTCGGCGACGTCGACCACCTCGCCCTGCTTACCGAGCGATTTCACTTCGGTGAGGAGTATGAGCTTCACGCGCCGCTACTCCGAAACGTAGGGAAGGAAGGCGATGATTCGCGCGCGCTTGATTGCGACCGTGAGAATGCGCTGGTGTTTGGCACAGTTCCCCGAGATGCGGCGCGGAACGATCTTGCCCCGCTCGGAAACGTAGCGCTTCAAGCGGTTGACCTCGCGGTAGCTGACCTCGCTCACTTTGTCCGCACAAAAACTGCACGGCTTGCGCTTCGGACGCCGGTCTTTGACGGCGCGTTTGGGTTTGGTTGCCATCGGTTGTCCTTTCGACTAGGTGGTTGCCGGTCGCGCACGTAGTCCTGCGTTCCGTCGAGGACCGCGGGCGAAACCCTAGCCAGGTGACGCGGCCTTGCTCGCGGCACCACCGGCACGCCGGCCGGATTCGAATCGCCGGCCGAGCCGGCAACAGCGCTCATCCTATCACGCTCTTCACCCGGATGCTACTCCGAATCCAGAGCGAACGTACGTTCGATAAAGAGACTCTACGCTCCTGGCCGCTGGAAAGCTCTTGGCCCCGGGCGGCCCTTCCAGGCGAACTCAGCAGCCGGGAGGTCTTAGTGGGGACGGCGCGCCTCGCCGGCGCGATAGCGGTAGACGATCCGAGCCTTGGTGAGGTCGTAGGGTGACATTTCCAGCTCGACCCGGTCGCCGAGCAGCAGCTTGATGCGGTGGCGGCGGAGCCGGCCCGCAATGTGTGCCAAGACCGTATGGCCGTTTTCCAGCTCGACGGCAAACGTGGTACTGGGAAAGACTTGCTTGATGGTTCCGAAGAGCTCCAGGGGAGCTTCCTTCGACGTGTCGGGGGTACTCGGCGTTGCCGTGGACGGCGCGCGGGTGCGACGGGTTTTGCGACCTGGACGAGCCAAACGGTCTCCTTTTCCTGATGGCGAGCGAAGCGTGGGTAGTATCTCACACGCGGACCTCCCCGAACAAGGCGCGGCAAACGCTCGCGCCGCCTCGAGCCTCCCGCTTCGCAGGCCTCCGCCCCGGCGGGCAAGCGGGCCTCGAATTTTCGGACGCGATGTAACGTTTCGGCTTGGGATGGTGTATAGTGTTCTGGTTACCCAGGTTTCGAAGTCCGCGAGTCACGTTCCAGGTACTAGCGAGTCGGATCCGGAGAACAAAACACCATTTTTTCAGGAGACTCGTTAGTTTAGATGTACACCAATGAAATGCTTACCTGCGTTGATTGCGGGCGTCAGTTCCCGTTTACCGCGGGCGAACAAGAATTTTTCGCCATGAAGGGCTTTACCAATAAGCCCAACCGCTGCGGCGACTGCCGAGCGGCTCGCAAGGCCGGGCGCTCGCAGGGAGGCAGCGGCGGCGGACATCGCGAGATGTTCAAAGCGACCTGCAGCCAGTGCGGCGGCGTAGCGGAAGTTCCGTTCCAGCCGCGCGGCGATAAGCCGGTATATTGCCGCGATTGTTTCGCGTCACGCCCCAGTTATCGTTAGTACGCTGCTACTCGCTACGGCGATTACGTGAAGAGAGCCCGCTATCCGCGGGCTTTCTTTGTCTCTAAAGCAAGTGAAGGTTCATGAGTCAAGCACTACTTAGCCGATTGAAAGGCCTCGGGCTCGTCGGCATCCATATCGTCGCGCTCTTCGCGTTGTGGCCGGCGCTTTTTCACTGGCCCGTTCTCGTGGTCGTGGCGGTGATCTCTTACCTTACCGGAGCGCTGGGCGTAACGCTTTGCTACCACCGCACGCTGACGCATCGAAGCCTGCGTCTGCGAAAGCCGTTGGAGTATTTCCTCGCGATCTGCGGGACGCTCGCGCTGCAGGGCGATCCCATCCGCTGGGTTGCGGTGCATCGCAAACATCACGCGCACGCCGATCAGGAAGGCGACCCGCATAGCATTCATCTCGGTTTCAAGTGGGCACACGTCGACTGGATTTACCAGCACAACGTCGCACTCCCGACCGAAGAAGAAATGATGCGCTACGCTCCCGATCTGTATGCCGAACCGTTCTATCGAGCGCTCCAGTGGATGAGTCTTCCGTTGCAGATTGCCCTTGGACTGTTGCTGTTCGCGCTGGGCGGCTGGGGATTCGTCATTTGGGGCATCTTCGTGCGGCTCGTCGTAAGCTATCATTCGACGTGGCTGGTCAATAGTGCCGCGCATATGCTGGGCTACCGGAGCTTTCACACCGGCGACCGGTCGACCAACTGCTGGTGGGTGGCGCTGATTTCGTTCGGCGAAGGCTGGCACAACAACCACCACGCGTTTCCGTTCTCGGCTCGGCACGGACTGCGCTGGTTCGAGATCGATATGACGTGGTGGCACGTTAAACTCTTCGCCTTTCTGCGCCTGGCCGACAGGATTAAGATTCCAAGCAAAGTCATGCAGCAACGGCTTCGCGAAGTGACGCACCGCGTCACGCCGGCGGCGCGAGCCGGCTTATAGGGAGCGCGTAGTGGCTGCGAAGCTCCGCAAGAGCGGCGGCATTCGCAGCTGCTACAACAAGAACGGCTCGCCCAAGGCGGCATTCGCGACCAAGAAACTCGCCGAGCGAGCGATTCCCTCTACCAGCGTCGGGCTCGCACCGTATTCATGTCCCGACCACGGCTGGCATTTAGGCCATCGCTAGCGTTCGCCGCAAACCGTCTTCCTTAGAACAAGTTCCAGAGGTACTGGTTGTAGACTTCGTGATGGTACTGCACCTCTTGAGCTTTGACGAAGGTGCCGAGTAAGCGCGGACACCGGTCGGCGCTCGCCTGTTTGAGATCGGCGTAGCGCGCCTTCACGCCTTCGCTCAAGAGCGTGGTCGTCCACGAAGACGAGCGGAAATCGGCCAACGCGTCGTAGATGTTGTCCGGCAGATAATGGTCGGCTTGACGCAGGTTCTTTTCACCGCTAATGCGGCCGCGCAATCCGGTTTTGAAGACGGCGAGCATCACCATGTACGGATTCGCGTCGGGAGCCACCGAGCGTAACTCGATGCGCGAGCTGCGCTCGTTGCCGATCGGAACGCGAACCATCGCGCCGCGGTCGACCGCCGACGCTTTGATCTGATTGGGTGCTTCGAAGTGCGGATCGAGACGGCGGTAGGCGTTGACGCTCGAATTGAGCATCAGACAGACGTCGGGGCCGTGGGTTAGGATGCGGTCGACGAAATCCCACGCAAACGGGCTGAGCTGCTCGCTGCCGTTGGGATCCCAGAAGAGATTCTTACCGTCCTTGCTGACCGACACGTTGGTGTGCATGCCGCTGCCGTTTACACCAACGACCGGCTTCGGAAGGAAGCTGGCCGTCATTCCGAGCCGGGTGGCAACTTGGCGGCAAATGAGCTTGTAGAGCTGAATTTGATCGGCGGCGGCGACGACTTCGCCGTAGCCGTAGTTGATTTCGAACTGCGATGGAGCGACTTCCGGATGATCCTTCTCGTTCTGAAATCCCATCGCGCGCTGCACTTCGGCGACCGAGTCGATGAACGTCCGCAGCGGGTCGCCCGGCAGCGAGTGATAGTAGCCGCCGGTGTTGACGTATTGAAAGGCGCCGGCTTCGTGGTAGTGGCGCTCCGCATCAAGACCCTGAAAGAGAAAGCCTTCGATCTCGTTGGCGGCATTGAGCGTGAGCCCGTCGTTGGCATAGCTCTCGTTCGAGAGTTTTTTGAGGATTCCGCGGATGTCGCCGGCAAAGGGCGTTCCGTCGCGGTCCAGCACGTCGCTGAAGACGAGCACCTTCCCGGGACCGAAGATATCGGCCGGTCCCCAATAGAAAGCGCTCCAATCCAACGCCAATCGCAAATCGCTTTCGCGCTGCGGCGTGAACCCGCGTATCGACGAACCGTCGAAGGTGAGGTTATCGTGCGCGTTGAGCAAGAATTTCTTGTCGTAGTCGAGCATGTGCAAGCGTCCCTCGAGATCGCTGAACAGCACGGTTACCGCCTTGATGCGTTTCTCGCCGGCTAAGTAACCGAGCCTTTCTTCGGCCAGCTGATGCGCTGCCGCTCGATCCTTGCGCTGCTGCTTGGCACTGAGATTCAGATCTTCCAACTCGCCGTACGTCAGGGCGAGAAAGTCGCGAAGATCGGCCGGATTCACGGGGGGTTGCATTCTCGTCGTCATCCTCGTTCGTTGTCTCCTTCAAACGGGTCGCGGGTTATCCGTGAATTGGGCAGAGGAAACCGCCCGCCTTTAGCCATGTGGAACATGCGCTTTGTGAATTTGGCTAAAGCAGCCGGGCTCAAATCCCGAAGCTCGGATAGACGCCTTTGATGCCGGTGATCACCAGCTCGATCGCGATCGCTAGAATGAGAAAGCCTAAAATACGGTCGATCGCCCCGAGAATGCCGGGACCAAGTCGTTTGGCCAGCGGCGCTCCGAGGCGCAACATCACGTAGATGAGGGCGCCCATCGCCAGCACTGCCAGCAAGATTCCGAGCGCCCACGTGTGCGGATCCGGGCGCGCCGCCAGGGCCATCACGACCCCGATGGCGCCGGGACCGGCGAGCATCGGCATCGCCATCGGCGAAAAAGCGATGTCGTCTTTTTGTGCAGCTTCGGCGTTTTCCGCCGGCGTCAGACGGCTGGATGCGGTGACCATCGTCCACGCCGTGTGCGCCACGATGAGACCGCCCGCAATACGCAACGCCTCCAGCGAGATGCCGAAGAACTCCAGCACATACGAGCCTCCCAATGCGAACGCGACCAGGATGCCGACGACGTAGCATGCGATGCGCAAGGCCAGCGAGCGGCGTTCCGATTCGCTATCGGCCGCGGTGAGGCTGAAAAACACGGCGAGGCCACCCACCGGGTTCACGATCGGAAAGAGCGCGACGAACGCGGTTATCGCCGCTTCGAGGATGGCCTTGAGCATGTTCTTTCAAGCGCGTACGGGCTTTGACGCGCCGCTCCCTTCCGCTGCGTTCGCTTACCGAACGGCTCAAGGGAACGGCGCGATTTGCGGGAATCTTCGCGCTCGTTCACACGAAAGGAATTCATCTTTTGACGAACCGGGCACCGTTCGTTATCTTCGCCGTCCTCGTCGCGGCGGTCGCGACCGTGGCGGCCTGCGGCGGCCGATCCGCGCCGAGTGCCGGCACGTTCGTTCCTCAACCCGCGCGCGTCGCCTCGATTCCAGCGAAATCGCCCATCGGCATCCTCGGTTCGGGAAAGAACGCCGCGCTCGATAATCTGGTCGTCGATTTCATGATTGCGCAGCAAGTTCCGAATGCCCAGCTCGCAGTATCCCTCAAGGGCAAGACGACGTTCTCTCACGCGTACACCTACCGGGGCGTCGCGGTGTCGACGACGCAACCGTCCACGATCATGCGACTGGCAAGCAACACGAAAGCGTGGACGTCGGGCGCGCTATATAACCTTATCAAGGGCGGAAAGGTAGACCCAAATGCCAGGGTCTTCCAGTATCTGGGCATCACGAAGCCGCTTCCGGAACACGCAAAAGTGGACAAACGCGTCTTCGATATCACGATCGAAGATATGATTCTCCACGAGTCAGGCTGGGACGATTCAAAACCACCGTACTACGACCCCACGTTCGCCATGCGCCAGATCGCACTCGCCCTGCATCTGAAAAAAGCCGTGGGCCAGGTGGATTACGTTCGCTATCAACTGCACCAGCCGTTGCAAGAGACTCCGGGCACGACGTACGCCTACTGCAACTTCTGCTACACGGTGCTCGGTATGGTCGTTGCAAAAGCGTCGAAGGCGAGCTACGCCGACTACGTCGCGAACGACGTCGCGGGACCGCTCGGCGTCAAGAACGTTGAGATTTCACCGACGGTAGGCAAACGGCTTTCCAATGAAGTCGCGAAGTATTATTCGGCGTATACCGGGCTGTCGGCGGTGTACGTGACGTCGAACCGACGATACCCGTATCCGAAGAGCGGTGACGACATGGTGCTCGAGGTCGCCGGCGGCGCCGGTGCGCTCGCGACCAATGCCGACTCGATGCTGGCATTCATGAAAAAGTACCTGATCTGGGGCATCGGTACGCCGGAGCCCGGCGCCGACTGGGCACGCGAGGGTTCGATGCCCGGCACCAACACCTGGGCGGAGCAGCTTCCCAACGGAGCGCACTACGCATTCCTCGTGAACACGCGGCAATACATTTACGGAAACGACCCGAACGCGTTCGAAGACCTTCAGAGCCGGATCGAGAAGCAACTCGATCCCGGATTTGCGTCCTCGCGCCAACGCCAGTTTCCCGAAGCGGCTTCGCCAGGTGGAGCGGCGGCAGCACCGTAGCAGTCATCGCCCTAACCCTTGACCGCCTTTGCGCGCGGCCCTATAATTGCCGCCCGCGCCGCTAGCGCTGATTGGAGACCACTATGGCACGTAAATTGATCGATTGTCGCGATTTCCCGAGCGAAAAGAATTGCACCGTCGCGATCGCAGCCGATACCACCGATGAGCTGCTCGAAGTCGCCGTCCGTCACGCCGTCGAGACGCACGGTCATGAAGACACCCCAGACCTGCGCCAACAGATTCGGCAAGGCGTTAAAGAAGGCGCGTTAACCTAGGCGCCTCCGGAACCTTGCTGCCGCGTAAAACGCCCGTCGTCACGGGCGTTTTGCGCTGGACGTTAGGGGAGTGAGCCGAAAGCTCGTCAAACGCCTGTCGCCTTAGGAGGGCCGTCCGTGACTCGTACGTCTCGCTACCGACTCGCAAGCTTTGCGGCCGCGCTCGTCATCAACGTCGCCCTGCTCAGTGCGGCAGCGCCGGCAGAAATCGAGATGGTGATCGGCGCGCGGACCACGGTTACGAACGAGCCGGTGAGCGATTGCAGCGCGAAGGCGAAGACCGCGCTCAATACGGTTTTGCAAAACGCGTTCGAAGCGGGCGACGGAACCGGGCAATGGTTGGCATACGGACCGCTTGACAGCTCGGGCCATTCTTCGGCGACGGCCGCCATCCACTGTTATCCGCTCGACACCGGCTACTACGTCACCATTACCTGCGCGGTGGAGGTGCCGCCGAATCCGGACACCGCGACGGGTCTTTGCACCAAACTCGCAGCCGCGTTTCCCGCTCAGAAAACCGCCTCGGCTGCAACGCCGTCAAACGTTCGAGGGGGAGCGCCGTGGCGCTAGCATCGTCTCGCCGGCATTGGGTATTCGCCGGTGCGTTCGTTGCCGGCGGGCTGGTGTGCGTCTCGTCGGCGCCGGCGGCGGTGGAAATGTCGACCGGCATCCGATACGTCATCCCCAGCGGCTCGGCCGACGATTGCAGCGCGAAAGCCAAGACCGCGCTCAACGCATACCTGCAAAACGCGACGGAGGGCGCCTCCGGAAGCGGCGAGTGGGTTGCCACCGGGCCGATCGGCGTTACCGGACCGTCAACCGCGGCGGCGGTGGTTCGCTGCTTCCCGGTTGGTAAAGGTTACGTCGTAACCTTTACCTGCGTCGTGCAAATACCCGGTAATCCGTACGCTGCCGACGCCTTGTGCTTAGACGTCGCGCACAATTTCTCGGGAAAACCGGTGAAGGCGCTCCCGAGTCCCACACCGATGCCGACCGGATGCACGACCGCAAACCTCGTCGGTACGTGGACGTCGGACGACAAACCGAGTCTCACGGTTCAGATGGATGTGAACGGAGGCCTCACCGATAGCGACGGAGTTTCCGGAAACTGGGGACTGTACGGCGGTACCGTGACGCTCACGTACTACGGCACGCACACGATGACGATTACCGCCGACGGTAAACACATCCGAGGCGGAGGTTACAGCTTCACCCGAAAGTGCTGATGCTAGGTTCCGTAGCGGCGCTGCCGCAACGCGAAGGCATCGAGCGCCGTCCGAAGGTGCGTTTCGCCGAAGTCCGGCCAGTACGTATTGGTCGCCCACAGTTCCGCATAGGCGGCTTGAAACAGGAGAAAGTTCGAAAGACGAAGCTCTCCGCCGGTGCGAATGACGAGATCGGGGTCGGGAAGTCCGGCGGTATACAATCGGCTTTGAACCGCGTGCTCGTCGATCGAGTCCGCGTCGCGCAGGCCACCGCTCACCTCACGAGCCAAGGCGCGTACGGCGTCGCCGATCTCGCGGCGGCCGCCATAATCGATGGCGAGATTGAGGGTGACGCCGTCGTTGTGGGCCGTCTCGGCAACGAGATCCTCGAGCGCGGACAGGGTGCGCTCCGGCAGCCGTTCGTTGCGCCCGCACAGGAGCACCCGCACGCCTTCGCGTGCCAGCGCGCGTAGCTCGCCGCGCGCCGCCTGTGCGCACAGCTTCATGAGGAGATCGACCTCTGCCGCCGGCCGGCGCAAATTCTCTTCGTAAAACGCATATGCCGTCACGACGCGAACCTGCGCTCGGCGAGCCGCGCGCAGCGTCCGACGCAGTGCGGTAACGCCGCGCTGGTAGCCCAGCGCAATCGGCAAGCCGCGTTCGGTAGCCCAGCGGCGGTTGCCGTCCATGACGATGGCGACGTGGCGCGGGATCACGTCGTCGCCAACTTTCTGGTCGATACGGTTTGCTGCGCGCGTTCGTGCACGTCGCGCACGACCGACTCGAGTTCGTCGACGTAGGCAAGAAAACGCTGGCGACCGCGTTTGGTGATGCGGTAGAGCGTGAGGGGGCGCCCCTCGCCGCGTTGCTTTTCGGT
>JBAUZB010000317.1:0-1550 GCA_049585095.1 Candidatus Tumulicola sp. | reverse complement strand
GGCTGTACGTTGTCCCGAGATCGATTCCTACGACTCTACCCATGCCACCCCGTTTCCCTATCCGCCCGAACTAAACTTCCAATTCCTTGCTCACACTCGCCACCAGATTCCGAATGTAGGAACGCCTATTCAAAATCTCATTCATCTCGCCCATCAATTCTTCAAGACGCTCTTTCTTCTGCTCAGGCTCTTCTTTGCGGTCGATCGCCTTGTCCCATTCGCCAAAAGTTTCCACCAGCCGCTCGTCCGTCTTATTTAATTCCGATTGAAACTGCTCCTGCGCTTCCTGCAGCTTTCCCCGCAGCTCAGCCAGTTGCTCCGGCGATTCACCCGACTCGCGCCCTTCGCGCAATTCGTCCAGCGCCTCATTCAACTCGAAAACTTCCTCCAGTAATTCCGGATCGGCTTGTTGTTTCGTAGTGCCTTCCTTGCGCATGCCTTCGTGCGCCAACAGATACTCAACGCGTGTCACCGGATCGCGCAGCGTACGATACGCATCATTCAATTCCGACGAGCGCTCCAGCGAAAGATTCCGCTCCGATTCGCCCGCTCGCGTGAAATTATCCGGATGCAACTTCCAACTCAGCATCTGAAACTTCTGTTCCAGCGCTTCCCCGTCGATTTGCAGCTTCTTGGGCAGCCCCAAAAATTCAAAATAGCTCACGCTCCGCGACAGCGGCTGGATTTTCCCGCACCCCGGGCAAAAATGTGCGCCCTTGGCCGGCTGTTGGCAATTCCAGCAGTTCACCCCCACCACTTCAGCGCCCGCTTTGTCTCCGCTCATAGATGCTGCCGCACTCACTGTTTCTTTTCCCTTCGCTATCTGGTCACACTCGTCGCGTCTGCGCCTGCAAACACCATTCGCATTATTCGGAAACTGGGCTCGGAAACTAAGCCGTGAAGGAACTGCCGCAACCGCAACTCCGCGCAGCCTGCGGATTCTGGAACACAAATCCCTGGCGCATCAGATCTTCTTGATAATCGAGCGTGGTGTCATTCAGGTAGAGAAAACTCTTCGGGTCCACAAATATACGTGCGCCATTCTCTTCGAAAACTTTGTCCCGGCTGCGCGCTTCGGTCTCCAGCCTCATGGCGTACGAAAGGCCCGAACATCCCCCGCCCTGCACGCCCACACGAAGACCGCCCGCTGCTGAAGGCACTCCTTCTTTCGCCAGTAGTTCCTGGATCTTTCTGGCCGCTTTTTCGGTGACGTGAATCATACATTTTTACCAATAAATGAGATTCGGCTCGCTTGGCCCGGTGAACACTTGGCCTCGTCAATCTACGATCTGCTTCGCGGGCAAAAACTCACCAATCGCAGCCCGCGCGCGATCGCAGCAGCGCAACAATTACTCGTGTGCGCGCGCTTCAGCCGGCTCTACCGCCTCGCCCTTCTTCTTCTTCCAATCGGCGAGTGCAGCCTTGATCGCGTCTTCCGCCAGCACCGAGCAGTGGATCTTCACCGGCGGCAGCGCAAGCTCGCGAACAATGTCAGTGTTCTTGATGGCCAGCGCCTCTTCCACTGTCTTGCCGCGCACCCACTCGGTGGC
>JBAUZB010000316.1:0-6841 GCA_049585095.1 Candidatus Tumulicola sp. | reverse complement strand
GTGCCGCGCTGAGCCTCCCCGACGACGCGCTGGCCGACCTCAATCGGATTGCTCTTCCTTAGGACGCGACGTTTTCTGCAAGCACGGCCTCGACGTTCAACTCGATGCGAACCTCGTCGCCGACGACCACGCCCCCGGTCTCGAGCGCGGCATTCACGTTAGGCCAAAGTCCTGGCGGTTGATCGTGCCGTGCGCGGCGTAGCCGACGCGCACGCCGCCCCATGGATCCTTGGCGCGTCCTTCGAAGCTTCCGCTCAATTTCACGTCGCGCGTGACGCCGTGGATCGTCAGCTTGCCGTCCATCGTAAACTGCTCCGGCGTGCCTTCGATACGTTCGCTTTCGAACGTGATGTGCGGATACGTCGCGACCTCGAGGAAGTCGGCGGAACGCAGATGGGCGTCGCGCTGCTCCTCCCGGGTATCGATCGAGGCGGCGTCGATGGTGGCGCGAATCGCGGTCGGAAGATCGCTGCCGGGCGCTAGCTCGATTTGCCCGTCGAACGCGGTGAAGCGGCCGCGCACTTTGGTGATCATGAGGTGGCGAACCACGAATTCGACGGTGGTGTGGGCGCGGTCGAGGGTGTAGATGGTCTTTTCTTGCACTTGGGCTGACACCGGTTTCTCCTTTTCGGCTCTTGTTGTTTTAGCGACGTCTGTTGTATAATCACTTGGTGTTGCGTATCATACGACTGTGGTGTCTGTCGGTCAACCGACAAATTACCCAAAGTGTCGCTTTTCCAACGGGAACGAGAAACTGATGGTTATCAGCGTTGCCGAGCGCCCGTCGCGCGTGGATCCGCGCGTGACGCGAACGCGCAAGCTGATCCGCGACTCGCTCGTCTCGCTGCTCGCGGAAAAGAGCTTCGAATCCATCAGCGTGCACGACATCGCCGAGCGGGCGACGGTGAACCGCGCCACCTTCTACGCGCACTTTACCGATAAGTTTGCGTTGCTCGACGCTCTGATTCGCGAAGACGTGGCCGCCCGTCTCTCGGAAGGCGATCCGCTGAGCGCCTCCAACACGCGCGCGCTGCTGCTGGCGGTCGGCACGAATGTTTTCGCCTTCGTGAGCTCGCACCGGAAGTGCCGCGTCGACCCCGATTTCGAGCCGCAGTTCCAGCGCGCCATCGAGGCGGAACTGACCGATTTTCTATCGCGCGACTTTGGGCACTGCACCGCAATGCTCGTCGCCTCGGCGCTCGTCGGCGCCGCGATGAGCTGGCGGCATCAGGCGCCGAAATCGCCGCCGGAACCGATCGTCACCAACATCGTTGACATTCTCGTTGACGGCGTGAAGAAAAAAAACTAGCGCACCACGTCCGCCGTGCGGTAGCTCATCGAAGAACCAGACTGCGCGGGCGTTCGATGCTGCCGTGCACGACCGTGATCGGTTTCTCAGCGGGTTGCACCGTTGCCGGGGCGGCAACACGAGTGCGCGCCAGCAAGAACGGCAGCACCGCGGCGGCCATCGTCACGATGGCAAAGAACTGCGTCGCGCTGACGGCCGAAAGGTTCGTTGCTTGGGCGTCGACGAGGGCGTTGAGCGTCGCCAGCGCGCTTGGCCCGTGGGTTGCGAGAAGCGCTGCGACCGATGGATTGTGCAGCGACGCCGAGGGTGCGAGCGCATTGAGTGCGGTGGCGTAGCCGCGATCGAAGAAGGTTGCCGCCAGGGCCGATCCGACCGACGCGCCGAGCTGCTGAACGAGTCGCGTAAGGGCGAGCGCCGACGCGATGGCGGCCGGCGGAACGGTCTTGAACAGCACGACGCTGAGCGGAACGAAAATGAACGCGTACCCGATGCCGCCGAGCACTTGGGTCGCGACGAGCGCGCCGAACGGCGTCTGCGTCGTCATGACGAGCGTTTGCATCCAGCTGGCCAGTCCGGCGAGCAAGATGCCGCCGGCGGCAAACCAGCGCATGTCCCAGTGCTCTTGCGACGTCACCCAAGTGGTGATCGGATACAACAGCACGAGAACGGCGGCACGCGTCATCAACAGCAAACCGGTGAGCGTCGTCGTGAAGCCGAGCGACGCCTGCGACCACACCGGCTGAATGAAGAGGATCGCGAAAAAGCTACCGGCAACGGCGAAGTAAATCGCCGACGTTGCCCACACCGTGCGATTGGCGAACACGCGCAGCGCGACCGCCGGCGCCTTGACGCCGAACAACTCCCAGCCGACGAACGCGACCAGCGACACAATCGCAATCACGCTGGTTAACAGGATCGTCGAATCGCCGAACCAACCGTAGCGCTCGCCTTCGTCGAGCACGAACTGCAGGCAGCCCAGTCCGATTGCCAGCAGCCCGACGCCGAGGACGTCGAACGCGATACGCCGCGGCGGTGCCGGATCGCGCACGAAAAGCAGCACCAGCACGGTTGCGAGTATTCCCGGGAGAAGGTTGATGAAGAAGACCCAGCGCCACGTGAGGTCGTCGGTGAGGATCCCGCCTAGCGTCGGGCCGATCGTCGGCCCCAGCACCACCGCGAGCGCGAACAGCGATTGGCTGACGGCGAGCTTGGCCGGCGGGAACGTGTCGCGAATGATCTGCTGCGCCGGCACCATCAAGCCGCCGCCGAACGCACCTTGCACGAAGCGCAGCGCGATCTCGGTGGTGGCGTCGTTGGCCAGTCCGCACAGCACCGACGTCACCGTAAAGCCGGCGATCGACAGCGCGAAGTAGTTCTTGCGCCCGATGATCGTTTGCAGCCACGGCGAGAGCGGGATGACGATGACGTTGGCGATGATGTATGCCGTGATGAACCAGGCGCCCTCGTCGGTCGACGCGCCCAGCGCGCCGTCGATCGTCGGCAACGCGTCGTTGACGATCGTCGTGTCGGCCAGTTGCATGAGGGCGGCCAGCATAATGGCCGTGACCACGGCGGTACGGCGTGCGCCGTACTCGACAACGGTGGACATTTCGGGGCTTTCCGGCTGAGCTAAACGAGCGCGGGCGTCGGCGACGGGAAGAGGTCGGCGTTTTCGCCGGCGATCTGTTCGAAGAAGGCGCAGGCTTGGCGTTCGCCGGCGTCGAGCGGCACGACCGTGGCGACCGACTTGGTGTGGCGGGCGAGCGCGTCGGCCGCTTCCACAAAGCGCGTCCAGGCATCGGTGGTAGAGGTGGTGAGGGCGTCGCGGTACGCCTCTGAGGCATCGCGCGCCTCGCGCGAAAAGCTGGCCGAGACGCTGCCGAGCAACTCGGCGTTGCGCCTGAGGGTTTCGTAGGAGAGCCGGGCGTCGAGCGACAAGCCGCCGGTGGACGTCCTGGTCTCAGGTATGGTACAATACATCTTGTACTAATAATAGTACAAGCTTCACTTTACTGTCAAGAGCGAATTTGCAAGAAACTACCGAAACCGCCGCCCCGCGAACCTATTGGTATCCGGAGCGCGAAGACATCACGATCTACGGCATTCTCGCCGCGCTGAGCGATCCGACGCGCTTGGGAATCGTGCGCGCCATTGCCGAGCGCGAGGAATGTTGTCCGTTCGACTTTCTAGACGTGACCAGCAAGCAGAACCTCACCCACCACTTTAAAGTGTTGCGTGAAGCCGGGCTGGTTTCGGCGCGCTATGAAGGCCGGCAGAAATTCGTGTCGCTGCGCCGCGCGCTCATCGACGACATGTTTCCCGGCCTGCTCGATGGCTTGCTCAACGCAGTCGCCGCATCGGAGAAGCGTTAACCGGTAGGTTCATTCTGAGCGGAGCGCCGCAGGCGCGTAGTCGAAGAACGTTTCGGCATGTCATCCAGAGCGGAGCACCGCACGGCGGTGCGCAGTCGAAGGACCGTCCGCCTCTGTTTATCCTCCTTGGTACTGCTCGTCGCTAACAGGCTCCATCCAATCTGCGGCTTTGCCCTCGAGCTTTTCAACGATGGCAATATGAGTCATGGCGGTGGTCGGTGCAGCGCCATGCCAGTGCTTTTCACCGGGTTCAATCCAGACGACATCACCTGGGCGTAGTTCCTCAATCGGACCGCCCCAACGCTGCACCCGTCCGGACCCCGCAGTGACAATGAGCGTCTGACCAAGAGGATGCGTGTGCCAAAACGTGCGAGCGCACGGCTCGAAGGTAACACTCGCGCCGAAGACGCGAGCCGGGTCGCTCCTATCGAACAGCGGATCGATTCTGACATGCCCCGTAAACGTTTCCGGCGGTCCGGTCGTCGACGGCTGCGATCCTGTGCGGGCTATTTCCATCGGGTCACTCTTTCTAAGAACAAAGCTGCTTCCGGCTTGTTCGGCAAGAACGGCCGATTCGGCACTCGGATCACCAATGCCGCATATCGTCCTACGATTTCCCGCCCGATTGGATGGTTGCGTAGATCGTCTTGAACAGCTCCTGCATGTGGCTGTTCTTTTCGACGGGGCGGCTGTTCGCGAAGATCGCCACCACGAGGCCGGAGTTCGGAAAGTATAAATGCGCGGCGCGGAAACCGAGCGTTTCGCCCTGGTAGAACCAGAACGTGCCGAACGTTTGTGCATACCGCTGCGCGACGCCGAGGCCGAAGCCGGCCGGATCGTCGGCCGTCGCCTTTGCCAGCGGTTTGGCGGTTTTGATCGAAATCAGGCTCAGCAGTTCGGACTTCTGGTTTGCGGGCAGCAGTGTCGTTCCCTGATAGAGTGCGCGGGCCCACACCGCGAGATCTTCGGGCGTCGAAACGATCGAGCCGGCGCCTTGCGCCCACGACAGGCTAAACGGGGTCATGTTCTTGCCGATGAACCCGCCGAAGCCGGCATCGTCGTTTTCGTAGTAGCCGGCGACGACGCGTTTCGCGATCGGCTGAGGATACAGATGTGACGTGTAGTACGTGTTCTCCAGGCCGGCGCTCGCAATGATGCGCGCGATCTCCTTCGCGAAGTTCTTGCTCGTACTGCGCGCCGCCACGACTTCTTGCGCAAGGAGATACCCGGTGTTCGAGTACGCGTACTTCGTCCCAGGCTTCGAGATGAATTTCGGATATACCAGGCGGATGAGCGTGCCGGTCGAGACGTTTGCCATCGGGTTGCTCGTGTACATCGTCGCCCACGCGCGAGTGTTGTCGTAGGAGTCGATGCCCCCGGTCATACTCAGCAGCTGCCGTAACGTCAACTTGGCATAGGCGGGATACTGCGGGAGATATGTGCCGATGGGCGCGTCGATCGACAGACGCCCCTGGGCTTCGAGCTGCAAGACGGCGACCGCGGTGAACGCCTTCGTGTTGCTTCCGATTTGGTACAGGCTCGTGGCCGTCACCGGCGGTCCCGACCCGTAACGCGTCGTCCCGGCCGCAAGGTCGATGGCTTGGCCGCCTTGCGCCAAGCTGACCGATAGCGAGAGCGCCGATAAGTGCTCCTCCTTGCCACGCGTCTTCAGGTAGGCGTCAAGATCGTGCTGTAAGGCGGCTCGTAACGCCTGAGTGTCCTGGCGCGCGGCCGAGCTTTGTGCCAGGCCGAACGAAGGGAGGCAAACTACGAGCGCCATCGCTGCCGCGATCCTCGCGAACGGCACAACGCGTAACACGAAACGAAGTTGCATTCAACGCCTCCAAGAGCTCATGACCGACGGCGCGAAACCCGTCTTACTTCACGGTTACGCTGACCGCAACGCTATTGCCGACGCTATCGGATATGGTGACCTTGCAATTCCCGTTGCCGACGGACGTCACCTTGAACAAAGAGTTGGAGCTGCCCTGAGCGACTTTTGCGATTGCCGTGTTATTCGACTTGGCCGACCAACTGTTGGTGCCGTTTTCGCTCACCGATAGCGTCTGATTCTGTCCCGGCGCAGAAAATGTGAGCTTGTTGGGCCTTACTACGATCGCATTCGTAATGAGCACGTCGATCTCCCCGCCCACGGTATCGACCCAGACGTTCCCGTCGGAGCCGGCAGCTAAGGCATCCGGGCTCGCTCCCGGGCCGAGGGGAGGCGTAAACTTCGTCACCGTGTGCGACTTGGTATTCACGCGGAATATGTTTCCGTCGTTGCCGCTCGCACACCATGGCTCGCCGTCGGGGCCGCGGGCGCAAAACTGCACCGTTTCGTTCCCGGTGAACGCGCCGCCCACGGCGAATGTCGTGATTTTGCCGCTCGGGGTTATACGGCCGAGCTGCGGCTCATTCCCGAGGCAGACAAACCACACATTCTTGTCCTTCGCCAATACGGCCGCCGCAGGCATGCACTCGACTGAAATCGGAAACATGGTGATCTTCCCCGATGAGGGAACGATTCGGCCGATCGCGTCGGCGGAAAAGTCGGCGAACCACACGTTTCCGTCAGCACCGGCGGTAACGCCGCCGAATTGGTTGCTTCCGAAACCGGACGGGTATGCGAACTCGGTGATCTTACCCGACGGCGTGATCTTCGCGATGTGGTTGAACTCGGTAAACCAAACGTTCCCGTCCGGTCCGGGGGCCATGCCGTCGAGCTCGGTACCGTCGCCGCTGGGGATCGAGAAAACTTGCCCCTTTCCGTTTTCGGTGACGCGTACGATACTCGGCGACTCGTCTCCGATGTAAAAGTTTTTGTCGCCGCCCA
The DNA here is from genome assembly GCA_049585095.1 of Candidatus Tumulicola sp. Taxonomy (GTDB): domain Bacteria; phylum Vulcanimicrobiota; class Vulcanimicrobiia; order Vulcanimicrobiales; family Vulcanimicrobiaceae; genus Tumulicola. Next base: position 327 of record JBAUZB010000316.1, on the reverse strand, counting down.
CGGTCATCGAAACGGCGCTGCCGGTAAGGACACTTGACAGCGAGAACTCCTCGATCGACCCGTTCAAGCCCATTCGCACGAGGCTACCCGCGTTCTCGTCGATGAACCACAGGTTGTTGTCCGGTCCGGGCACGATCGCGCTGTACAACTTTGCGGCCGTGTGGGGGGTAAACCGGACCCATTGCGTGCCTTTTCCCTTTTGCAGGACGTGTGGCACCCCGCGTGTCTGATCCAAGGGTACGAAGCCGTCCGGCCGTTGCCGCCCTCCGATGAAGGAGCAACTCGTAAGCAAACACGCGAGGACGAGGGTAATGAGGGGTCGTGCGG
>JBAUZB010000315.1:0-1625 GCA_049585095.1 Candidatus Tumulicola sp. | reverse complement strand
GCTCCGGACGTCCCAGCGCCAACCGCGGCGGCGGCGGATGGCGCCGGCGGGCCGGCGCTTGACACCTCCTACGTGTGCGTCGTCGATCGCTGGGGCAACGCCTTCGCGGCCGTTCCCTCGGATGGCTCCACGCGCTCGCCGGTGATCCCGGGGACCGGATTGGTCGCATCCGAGCGCGGCGTGCAGTCACGGCCCGATCCGCGCCACCCGGCCGGCGTGGCACCCGGGAAGCGACCACGTCTGACCCCGAACCCGGCCATGGCGATCCGCGACGACGGCTCGGTGTTCGTATTCGGCTGCCCCGGCGGCGACATGCAGGTGCAGGCGATGCTCCAGGTGTTCCTCGGCGTGTTCCACTTCGGCCTCGACATCCAGGAGGCGATCGAAGCGCCGCGCTTCTCGACCTGGAGCTTCCCGAACTCGTTCTCGCCTTTCACCTACCTCCCCGGCCGATTGGAGATGGAGGACCGGATTCCGGATGAGGTCGTGACCGAGCTACGCCGCCGTGGCCACGACGTGCGATTGTGGCCACCGTTCACGCGAGAGGCTGCGGCCGTAGAGGCGATCTACTTCGATGCGTCGTCGGGTTTCCTGCGGGCCGGCGCCGACCCCCGTCAGCCGGCCTACGCCATCGCCACCTGACCCGGCGCTCAGCTGACGAGGCTCACCCCTGCGGGCATGGGTTGGGGAGGATGTGGCGGAAGTCCTGGTAGAAGACTCCGGTGCGGCCGCCCGGACCTGCACCGGTGTAGTCCAGCTGCAGCAGCCCGCCGTACTGAGCGTTCTGGCCGAAGTCGCTGATCTCGCCGGGGACGTCGTTGCCGAACTGCCAGACACAGCCGTGGCTGGTGCGCGTCGTCGAATAGAAGGGGTAGAAGGCGGCCGGCTGCCCGTCGTCGTCCTGGGGGATGTGCCGGCAACCGGCGCCCGTCTTGATGTTGCAGGTGGATTCGATCGCCGGCAGGTCGGTCTCGAACGCCGCTTGGCTGTACTGCACCGAGTAGTTCGGGCCGGTCTCCGGGCTCGTGAACCGGAACGGCGTCGGGTGCATCTTGGTGTTGCCGTCCGGCCACAGCGGCTGATACGAGGCGCCGTCGAAGCCGACGTTCGTATAGGTGCAGCCGGGCACCTTGTAGACGAGGGCCTCCTTTGCCGGGAAGCAGAAGACGTCGTCGCCGTCGCTCGGCTCGGCGTTCACTCCCCGCTCCTCGGTGTCCCCCTTGGGGCACACGGTGGGGTTGCCCTGGGCATCGAGCCCGAAGGGAGTGTCCGGGATCTGGCGCGGCCCGTTGCAGAACTGGAAGTGGCCGATCTCGGTGTCGAAGGCGATGTTGTACGAGCCCGCCGCCCACGTGACGCGCGTCTTGGTCGACGACGTGCTGTACATGGGGTGGAAGTCGTACGGAATAGCGGTGCACGACGTGCCCTTCGGGTCGAACTTCACCTGGGCGAACCCGTTGGCGGCGCTCGCTGTCATCGAGCCCGTTTGCCCCGTGGTGCGGTCATGAATCGTCACCTGCAGACCGTTGGCGGTATCGGTGAGGGAGGCCTGCACGTTGTCTCCGGAATTCATGTACAGGTCCTTCGCGGTCGGCGTGTACGTGGCGACGGTGGCGTCGACCGGG
>JBAUZB010000314.1:0-14820 GCA_049585095.1 Candidatus Tumulicola sp. | reverse complement strand
CGCAGTACGAGTTCGGCAGCATCGTAAAATTCATCGAGGGAAACTGGAAGCTTGGGAATCTCGGCGCAACCGACGTCCGCGCCACCAGCATTGCGGACATGTTCGATTTCAGCAAACCCCCGCGCGCCTTCGTGCCGATTGCGGCCTCGCCTCCGCCGCCGTGTGACGAAGACGACCCGCCCGACGACGAATAGCATCCGGCGCATTTCAGCGAATCGCCGCCACTCTCAATGGACAGCCCGCATGAAAGTAACCCCAATCACCGCAATGGGATGACTCCGGTTAGAAGTCAAGCAATCGCGCGTTGAGCTGCTCCGACCTGGGAAGGCTAGGCGAGCATGGAAAGCAAAGTAAACGAGGTCATGACTCCTACGAGCACGTTACCGGGCTCGGCACAAGCGCGCGGCGTCGCACCAGAGGCGGGGACGATCCCGCAAAACGGCATCCGCTCCGTCCCGGTCGTTCTAGCAGATTTCCAACGCATCGTTATGTCTCCACTGTGCCCGCAAGACGAGCTCAAACGGATTCAAGTTCACTTCATGACGATCGCGCAAACGGCAAAAAAACAGCTCACCTCCGAGCGCGAGAAGAGCGAACTGCTCCGCGTCATTCAAGAACGCATGGCTCGATTCGGAGCTTCGGCGGAACACATTTCGCAACGCCAAGTCGGCGTGATGACCTCGGAGTTCGTCGTCCACGATCCCGCGGCTACCGGATCGAAACAGCTTTACGGCGACCTTCGCGTTGCGACCGGCGAACCGTTGGACGCGCGCATGAGCCTATTCGAAGAAACGGCTTTCACGGTACTCGAACGAATCTACGGTGACGTCACGACGCCGCCCGACGGCATCGTTCACGTCACCTGCTCGGGTTACGTCTCGCCGAGCCCGGTGCAAATGTATCTCTCGCGCCGTGGGTGGCTCAGCACCGCGGTGACGCATTCGTATCACATGGGTTGCTACGGCGCGTTTCCCGCCGTCCGGACTGCGCTCGGCTTAGTCGGATCGTCGTATACGTCGCTGCCGACGCCGCAGCCGCGCGTCGACATCGTCCACACCGAGTTTCTTTCGCTGCATTTCGATCTGCTCGGCGAGACGCCGGATGCATTCGTCACGTCGACGCTGTTTGCCGACGGCTTCATCAAGTATTCGGCGTATCCGCAGAGCGAGTTCGTTAAGCGCGGCGGTCGCGGTCTGCGAGTGCTCGCCGTCGAAGAACGCATCCTGCCGGATTCTCTCCCCGACATGACGCTGCGCCCCGGACCGCTGCAGTTCGATATGTCGCTTTCGAAGAAGGTGCCGTTCTTGATCCGCGACTCGATCGCCGATTTCGTCGTCTCGCTTTCGCAGCAGGCCGGAGTCGATTTCGAGCGAGAAAAGTCTGAGATGGTGTTTGCGATCCATCCGGGCGGCCCGGCAATCCTCAACCAGATACGAAACCGGCTCAAAATCGAGGAATCGCAGGTCGCGCTCAGCCGCCGAGTTCTCTTCGAGAATGGGAACATGGCGTCGGCAACCGCTCCGCACATTTGGGAGCAAATCGTCGCTTCAGACGAAATCCCGGTCGGATGCAAGGTACTCTCGATGGCGTTTGGACCGGGGCTCACGGTCATCGGCGCCCTGTTCGAAAAAGTTTAGCCGGAAAAGGGGCGCGCTCCGACAAACAGGTAGGGCCATGACCGCACCTGCGACCCCAACACCCAACCAGCGCTTCAGCGTCCCGGCCGGCTTCTATTGGGCGGTGCGGGGCGTTCACGCCGGAGCGCCGCTCTTCGTCGGCCTCGGCAATCTCGAATCACGAATCCTGGGCCGGCGGCTCAAGGGCGCCCGCGTCGACCGGCCGGTGTACATCTGCGGCTTGCCGCGTGCCGGGACGACCATCTCGCTGCAGATGCTGAGCGAGCATCCCGACGTAACGACGCACAAGTACGCCGACTTCCTGATGCCCTATGCGCCGTACGCTTGGAACTGGCTGTTCCCAAAGATTCCGGTCGACGCGATGCGCAAACCGGTTCCGCGCATTCATCGCGATCGTATTCAGGTAACGCGCGACAGCGCCGAAATGGGTGAGGAGATTCTCTGGGAGCGGTTTTTCCCGTACATTCACGACGAGGACCAAGTCAGCGTTCTCGACGCCAATACTTCGAATCCGGCGTTCGAACGGTTTTACCGCGAGCATCTGCTGAAGCTGCTTCTTTCGCGCGGTCGCGGCCGATATTTTAGCAAGGCGATTATGTGCGTCATTCGGATGCAGTATCTCCGCCGCATGTTTCCGGACGCGCGATTCTTGCTTTACGTTCGTAACCCGATCGACCACGTTGCGTCGCTGCTCAAGCAGGATCGGATTTGGGACGAGTTGGACCGCGACGATCCGCGCCAGATCGAAATCATCGAGTTGACCGGGCATCACGAATTCGGGGCGCGCCAGATCATGGCAAACGTCGGCGACCCGACCGTGCTGCGCGAGATTCACCGGCTTCGCGACGAGGGCCGCATCGCACGCGCCCGCGCTCGATACTGGTCGTACATGTACGATTTCGTGTTAAACCAGATCGCTACGGATCCGGATCTGGCGCGCGCCGTCTGCATCGTGCGTTACGAGGATCTGTGCGGCGACTCGGCTCAAACCATCGACCGAATCTTGCAGCACACCGAACTGGCGCCCGAGCCGTTTGCCGCAACTCGAGCGGCGTATACCGAAAAACTCTCGCTTCCGGATTACTACCGTCCGAAGTTCGACGCCAGCGAGCTGGCCGACATTGTCGAAGTCACCGATGGCGTTGCCAAGCGCTTCGGCTACGACGTCGCAGCGATTGCGGCCAAAGCCGCGGCTCCGAGCGAAGCAACGAGCACGGCGTAGCTCGAATCGACTCGCCGGTTACTTGGCCGGGAGTGGCGCAGGCGGCCGGCGAACCGAAGTACTTGGAGGTGTCCATAATGAGACGCATACATTCACATACCATTGCTGCAGCATTGGCCGGCGCGCTTGTCCTGACTGCCTGTGCAGGCAATGCAAACTCCGGTGCGCTCGGTGGAGGTGCGCAGCAGGCACCGGTTGCTCCGTTCGGGCAGGCAGCCATAATAAACGATGCCGGGCAATACAGCGGCACGACGACGGACACGACCTTTGGGAACGGATCGGCAAGCGCCTCGCTCGCCCAAGCCCAAAACGTCGTCGGCGGATCGCTGACGTCAACCTTCGGATCGCTCGTGATATCGAACTCGGTCGCCGCGCAGACGCAAGACGGGATCACGCTCGCGGGTGCCGAGGTAGCGAACGTCGCCAGCGGTGCGTGCACGTTTAGCGTCAGCGCAACCTACCGCAAACACAAGCACAAGTTGGACGGGACGTATCAGGCGGTGCACGGCTGCGCGGGAGAGAGTGGATCGTTTTCCCTAACGGAAGAGTGTTCGTACTCGCGGGGAGGACTGTTCGATGCCGCTCCGGCGTGGAAGCGCAACGCAACCGAGCCGAATACCCGCATCAGCCCCTGTTAAAGCCGGGAAGCATTTACAACTGCCTCTTGATCGCTCCATGCCGCTCCAGTAGCCCGAAGCGAGCAAAGATCTTCGGGCCGGAGGTTTTCCGCAAGCGCGTTCTCGAGCTTCTGTTCGACGACTTTGTCGGGTCCATCGTATTTCCAATCGAGAACGCGCAGGCGCGCCTCTGCATAGCCGAAAAGCATGGCGGCGTGGCCCGGCTCGGCGTTGCTTTGCACCGCCGCCAGGTACAGCATTGTCTGCGGAACTCCTAATGGGTGCCTCGCTTCGAGGGCAAGTCTTAGCGCGTCGCGAGCGACCGTCAGGGCGCGGCCGTCGCCAAGTGCAATATAAAGGCTGGCGAGGCTGGTCACCAAGAACGGCCTGAGATCTTCCGACGCCAGCTCGAGCGCCTGCTCGGAGAGTGCCGCCGCCGTCTTGAACTCGCCGGCGTCGGCCTCGGCATTGGCCCACCACGCGTGCACTCGCGCGGTTTCATCGTCTCGACGCAAGGAACGAAAGATGTCCGCACTTTGAGCGAACCGCCGGCGAGCTTGGGCGATCTCGGCCGGCTCGTAAACGCGGGCACATCGCTGCAGCGTCGCGGCCAAGAGGCGGTCGTCGCTCAAGCTGTGCGCACGTTCTAGCGCTTCTTCTGCGAGCGTGCGCGCTTCTTCATAGGCGTTCAACGTCGGAAGGTGCTGTGCGACCTGCGAAAGTGCGCGCACCAGTCCGCGCTCGTCCTTCGCAATCCTATACAGCTCGACCGCCCCGCGAGCGGATCGGAGCGCACCGGCGTTCTCGCCCTGATTGTGCTGGAGCATCGACAATCCGTAGTACAGGCGGGCCTCCGTCGCCGGCGAAAGCGCAGGCGCGAATGCAAGAGCGTGCTCGCACCAGCCGATACCTTCGCTCAACAGCGACAGCCGCATGAACATCGGCGAAAGGCTCGCCGCCAACAGCGCACCGAGTTCGGGGTCGTTTTTCTCGTCGAGCGCCCATTGCAGCGCCGCGCGGAAGTTGCCGAGTTCGACTCGAAGGCGCGCAAGCCAATCCGGCTGTGGCGCGGTATCCCATTCGACGTACGCGCGATCGGCCGCCGAGCAAAAGAACTTGGCGTGGCGCTGCACGAGCGCCGGCGTCTCGCGGGCGCCGTCGAGCCGCTCGCGCGCGTATTCGCGGATCGGCTCGAGAAGGCGATAGCGTTGGTTCGACGTCGTGACGTCCGCGACGAGCAGCGACTTGTCGCTCAGCGACGTCAGCAGATCGAGAACGAGCCACTCGTCCAGCGATTCGTCCGAACTCACGCCGGCGGCAGCGTCGAGGGTGAATCCGCCGGCGAACACGGCAATGCCGCGAAAGAGCCGTTGCTCTTGCGGCGACAGGAGTTCGTAACTCCAGTCGATGAGCGCGTGCATCGTCTGCTGCCGCGGCTGGCGATCGCGCGCGCCCCCGCCGAGCATGCGAAGACGCAGGTGACGCGACAGCTCGTCGAGCGAAAGCGCACGCATTCGCGCCGCCGCCAGTTCGATCGCGAGTGCGATGCCGTCGAGGCGCCGGCAAATGTCTTCGATCGTCGCGACCGCGCCGGCATCCGCGCGAAAGTCCGGCCGCACCGCCTGTGCCCGTTCGGTGAAGAGAGCGACGGACTCGGCATCGTCGAGCGAGGAGAGACGGTGCACTCGCTCGCCGGTGACGTTCAGCAGTTCGCGACTGGTTGCGAGCACGCCGATTTCGGGGCACGCCGCTAAGACGGAAGCGACGACGCGCGCCACCTCGCCGATCACGTGCTCGCAGTTGTCGAGCACCAGCAGCAACCCGCGCCGCTTCAGGTAACCGGCGAGAACGTCGAGCGCGGGAGCGTCGGTCGTTTGATCGGCTCCCAGGGCCGAGAGAATCGCGCTCGCCACCAACGACGAATCGACGAGCGGCGCAAAGTCGACGAACCACGCACCGTCCGGCAAGTCGTTCAGCACGTCGGTCGCCGCCGCTAGCGCCAAGCGCGTTTTCCCAACGCCACCGGTTCCAACGATCGTTACGAGCGCGCCGGTGCCAAGCAAGTCTTTCACGCGCGTGACATCCGCGTTTCGTCCGACGAAACTGCTGGTTTGATGCGGCAGATTGTTCGGCGGCGTTTCCAGCGCGCGGAGCGCTTTGAAGTCCGACGCCAAGCCGGGTGCGGTCAGTTGAAAGACGCGTTCCGGATCTTTGAGATCGCGCAGCGGCAGCGTTCCAAGCTGTCGCAGCCCGGCACCATCCGGTACATCCGCCGCGACGATGTCGGCCGCAGCCCCCGAGACGAGAACCTGCGCGCCGTGACCGGCCGACAACAGCCGCGCGACGCGATTCACTGCCGGGCCGAAGTAGTCGCCGTCGCGCTCGTCGGTCTCGCCCACGTGAATCGACATCCGCACGCGCAGACCGTCGACGGCAACGAAGTCTTCGTGGGCCAGCCGCCGCTGGGCGTCGATCGCGCCTTCCAACGCCTGCCGAGCGCTCGGGAACGCGGCGCAAAACGCGTCCCCGATCGTTTTGAAAACGAAACCACCGTGCGTTTCGATGGCCGAGCGCAGAATGCGATCGTGCCGGCGTAACGCTTCTTGCATTGCGACGCGATGGGAATCCCAGCGCGCGGTACTGCCTTCGATATCGGTAAAGAGAAAGGCAACGGTTCCAGTGGGCATCCGGCGAGGCTCGATCACGCTGCGGTTGCTTCCGTTGAAGGGGGGCGACGTTCCCCCCGCAAAGCGGCCCGCTCATGCGCAAGATCAATACGAACGACGTTACCGAACTCTCGTGGAAATCGCCGAAGGGACAGTTCGAAGGCGCCGGCAAGCAAATCTCCGAGGCGCTCGGCCGAAAGCCGCTCTCGACCGACATCTTCGAACGGCATCCCTTCGACGTCGAAATCCTCCGCATTCCAGCGGGCGCAACGCCGTATCCCTTTCATTCCCATAGCGTGCAGTGGGAATTCTATCACGTGATTTCCGGCAAAGGCAGGGTGCGCCACGATGGCGGCACGACGCCGATCGAAGCCGGCGACGCTTTCATCTTCCAACCCGGCCAAGCGCATCAGCTCATCAACGACGGCGCCCAAGACCTCTCGGTGTACGTGATCGCCGACAACCCCATCGGCGAGTCTACGTACTATCCCGACAGCGATAAGTGGATCGTACGATCGCCCGAACGCCGAGCGATTCGTTCCGAGCCGCTCGACTACTTCGATCAAGAGGAATAGCGCGCGAGCTATCCGCCGGCCATGGCGCCGACGATAAGCAGCGGTTCCGCTCCCGACGCTACCGCAACCGGCAGCGGCGCGTCGGGAGGATCGTGCGAGAGATCGCGCTCGCATGCGAAAAACCGCACGAAGGCCCGGCGTTTTTGCGTGATGCCGTCGCGGATGGTCCCGCGCAGCACGGGATAGCGCGCCTCCAACGCGTCCAGCACCGAACGCTGCGTCACCTCTCCCGATACGTCGATCTCAACCTCGCCGCCGGCACGCGCCAGCATGCGGAGATGCGCCGGCAGAACGACGCGAATCACGCGAGCGTCTGAGCCTCGACCGACAATACCGCGGGCAGATCGCGTACGATCGCGTTCCAGTTGTCTCCTCCATCGGCCGAAGCATACACTTGACCCCCGGTGGTACCGAAATACACGCCGCAAGAATCGAGCGAATCCACCGCCATGGCGTCGCGCAGAACGTTGACGTAGCAATCGCGCTGCGGGAGGCCCGAGGTCAGCGGTTCCCATTCGTTGCCGCCGGTTCGGCTGCGATACACCCGCAACTTACCATCGAGCGGAAAATGTTCGGAGTCACTCTTGATGGGTACGACGTAGACCGTATTTGGTTCGTGTGCGTGAACCTCGATGGGGAAACCAAAATCGGTCGGCAAGTTTCCACTGACTTCGCACCACGACTCTCCCGCATCGTCGCTGCGCATGACGTCCCAATGCTTTTGCATGAAGAGCACGTCGGGGCGTGCCGGGTGCATGGCGATGCGATGGACGCAGTGACCCACCTCTGCCGCGGGATCGGGAATGCCTTGGGATCGCAGCCCTCGGTTGATCGGCCTCCAAGATTGGCCGGCATCGTCGCTTCGGAATGCCCCGGCCGCCGAAATCGCGACGAACAGCCGTGCCGGATCGCGCGGGTCGGCGATGATCGTATGCAAGCACATTCCACCGGCGCCGGGTTGCCACGACGGCCCGGTTCGATGTTGGCGCAATGCGGGAAGCTCTTGCCACGTGCGCGCTCCGTCGGCGGACCGGAAGAGGGCGGCATCTTCGACGCCGGCGTAGACCACGTCGGGATCGGTCAACGACGGCTCGAGATGCCAGACCCGGGCAAACTCCCACGGATGCGGCGTGCCGTCGTACCACTGATGCGTTCCGGTCGTGCCCTCGTACGCGAACTGGTTTCCCATGGGTTCCCAGGTGGCGCCGCCGTCGTCGGAGCGCTGGATCAGTTGCCCGAACCAACCGCTGGATTGGGACGCAAAAATTCGCTCGGGCTCGGCGGGTGAACCTTTGACGTGATAAATCTCCCAGCCGGCAAAATGCGGGCCGTCGATCCTCCAGCGGTCGCGCTTCTGGTCGGAGGTCAGGACGAACGCGCCCTTCCGCGTTCCGATTAATAGCCGTACCCCAGCCATTTATGACCCCTTCTCGGCGCGTTAGGCCGGGCAAGCGTGGGTATAAGAACGAAAGCTCACTCGCACGAGTGATGAGAAGGGAGTTTCCGCATGCTTCGTACCTTCATCCTCGCATTCGCCCTCGCATCGGCTTCCGCCGCCCCAGCAGTCGCGGCCTGCGCCGGAGTCGATCTCGCAATCAGTCCGGTCACGGTCAAGAACGTGACACAGGCCAACGGCATGAATCACTACACGTTGTCGGGCACGGTATCGAACGTGGGCGGTCAAGCGCAGGCCTCGAACGCGTTGCAATTCGTCGACATTTATCAAAAGCCGACCGAGAAACTCGACTCCAAGAGCATACCACCGCTGCGACCGGGAGAGTCGCACAGCTTCTCATACGTCATGTTGCGCTCGAGCGAAGCCGGCAATGGCACGACGACCCTGCATTTCCAACTCGATTTTCGGCAGCCGATGCTGCCCGCCGCGGATTGCGACACCAGCAACGACCACACCAGCGTGACTTTCTAGTTATTCGTTGTCCACGGGCAGATTCGAGGGCTGCTGACGCTCGAAGAACGAGCGCGAATAACGCGCGTCGACCGGCGCGAACGTCCGGGGCCGTTGCTTGAAATCGAAGACGTCGTCGATGAAACTGGCGGCGCGCACGTCGGTGGTGCCCAAACGCGGCAACCCCCAGTTGTCTTCAACGAACTGCACGATGCTGCCGAACTCGTAGGAATTATGCGCGACGTACGCGTGCTTGGAAAACGGCGACACGACGATCATCGGGACTCGAAACCCTAAGCCGCCGTACCGCAGATCGCCCGGCGGCCGGACGTGATCGAACCATCCACCCCAATCGTCCCATACGATGACGATCGCGGTGGAATTCCAGGCCGGGCTCTGGCCGATGGTGTTGACCACCTGCGCCACCCACGACGGGCCCGTGTCCGAGACGGCGCCGGGGTGATCGGAATTTTGGAAGTCGGGAATCACCCAGGCTACCGACGGCAGCGTGTCATGCGAAATGTCCCGGAAGACGTTGGTCTCGGGCCAGGTAACGTTGGTCGACCACTCGGGCCCGTGGCGCACCGCATCGATCGCTCCGAACGCGTTCCAAAGATCGCCTCCAAAGCTGTGACCGATCTCCGGTGCGTAGTAGCGCCAGGTAACGGCCTTGGCGTCGAGCGTATCGCGCAGCGTGCGGTAGCGCAGGCACGGAAACGGCCCGTCGTTTGCCAGGTACTGATTGTTCGCCGTGATGAGCGTCGTGAGGGTGCCGCTCGGGGCATCGCATCCCCAGGGTGGCAGGGTTGGAAAATCGATCAGACTCTTCGACGCGCTGATCATTGCGCCGCCGGCAATGAGATCCTGGTGGGCGGTAAAACTGCCGGTCCCTTGCGTTTGAAACATGTGGTCGGCCAGCACGTATTGCTTGGCCAGCGTCCAATACGGCTGAATCTGCGCCGGGTTGACGTATTGATACAGCGCCGTGCCGGGATTCGGTCCGTCGGGAATCAGATCGAAACCGTTCATCCGTCCGTCGTTATAACCCGTCAGCCAAGATGCGTGATCCGTGTTCGGCGAAATCGGGTCGTAGAGATCGTGCTCTTGAAGCGGCATGCTTGAGCCGTCGTGCAACTTGCCGGTGCGGGTTCCGTCGGCCCCCGGAAACGTCGAAAAGAGATTGTCGAACGTGCGGTTTTCCTGAACCACGATCACGATGTGCGTGAAATACTTCCCCTTCGTCGGCGGGGGCAACGACGGCAAGGGTCCGGATCCGGCGGCACCGCCCGAGCTGCCGCCGCACGCCGGCAGCACCGTCGCGACGAACGTGACGAGCGCGACGGCCGCCCAAAAGCGATGGCGCGGAAAATTTCGGCGGTGCATGACTTCGTTGATACATCGTCCTGAAGGGCGCACGTTCCTTGCAAGCGAGCCTAGAGACCATAGTACTTGAACGCCGGCCACATGAGCGCCAGCGGGGCGCGAGGACGAGTGCACAGGTAGATCGGTAAGGGACCTTCGAGGATCCAGCGGTAGTCGTTGCGGTACACCGCGACTTGTACGACGCTGCCGAAAGAACGCATCAGCAACGGATAGTCGGTGGCACCGACTGCCAACACCGAGTTTCCGGTATAACCTCGAGTTCCCCACAGATAATACGAATTGTTCGGGCTGATCACCGGCGGCAGACCGTAACGTGGCCCGTAGAAATCGATCGCCCCGGCATAGGCGTAACGATCGGCAAAAATGGCCGTGCCTTGCCGCCGCTCTCGCGGCAACGACCAGTACGCATGCGCGACCGTCTGCGTCATCGCTTTCCAACCGAGCTGATCCGCGTAGAGCGGGTTAATCAGGTGATGCTTGCCGTCCGGCGGCATCGGACGGCTCAAGCCGATCGCGATTTCATAACGTAAGTAGGCGTCGAACGGAAGCACCGGTAACGCCAGCGGAGCGAACGCGGCGCCGGCCGCAACGACTGCGCCCAGCACGGCTGGGCGCCACCACCGAGGCCGCGGCAGGAAAAACCGTTCGGTGGCAACCGAGCCGGCCGCAAAGAGTGCCGGATAGAATCCTTCCAAATAATAACCGCGCCCGACGGTCACGACGATCAAGGCTACCAAAAGGAAGTAAGCAACTGGAATGAAGCGATACGCCGATTCTTCCTTCCCTCGAATGAGGACGACCAGGCCCGCGATCCAGATGGCCGAGAAAAATGGATTCTGATACGCGAACTGCGTCGCCACAAAGAAGGCAGCGTTGATTGCGAGGTTCGCCGACTCGTCTGCAACGCCGTTGGCGAGCGCGTGGCGATTGAGACGGTCGCCCGCGAGGACGCCGAGCATCGGGAGCCCGTGGCTCAGCTGCCACAGCGCGTTGGGCAGGAGCAATACGATCACCGCTGCCGCGCCCAAAACGAGATAGCGCGACGCGAGGAGTTTGCCGTGGCTCGTGATGAGTAAACCCAGCGCGAGCGCGAGCGCGCACGCAGCAATCGAATATTTTGCGTACATCGCGAGCGTGACGACGAACGCCAAGGCGAGGTACAATCGGTCGTCTTTGGTCTTGACTAAACGGATCGCGAGATAGATCACGGCGCTCCAGGCGGCCGGTGAGAGGAACTCGGTCGAGAGCGCATACCCCAGGCCGAGAAACCCGGGTGCCAGGGCGACCGCCAATCCGGTTATTCCTTGAGCGAACCCTCCGCCGCGCAACTCGCGTGCGATGAGGCAAGCCAATAAGACCGTAACGCCTGAAAGGATCGCCGGCAGAAGCCGCAGCGCCCAGAGGGCGTAACCCACGGGCGCCGCCATCCACGTTACGAGGGGAGCCAGCGGAGGCTGGTCGACGTAGCCCCACGCGAGATGCCGGGCGCAATCGATAAAATACAGTTCGTCGCGATAGTATCCGAACCGGTGGTTGAATGCGAGGTGCAGCACGACGGCGGCGCACGCAATTGCGTACGACACCGGACGCAGTTTCAACGCGATGCCTGATGTCCGCAGACGAACAATTGACTCACGCAAACGCCTGCGATGCCGCCCAATGCAATCGAACCCAACAGGAAACTCGAATCCCACCACGTTCCACCGAATAGTGGAACCGCAAGCAGGAAGTATGCGGCGAAGTACGCGGCCGGAACGGCGAACCCCAACAGGCGGAAGGCGTTCGGGTTCTGCAGCGACGGACGAAGCTTGGCAATCACGGCGTCGCCGAGTAGCCCCGCCGCGATACTCGCCAGAACGAGCAGCAGAAATTCGGTCGCGTCGCTCGAGAGTTCTCCCCCGACCCAAAGCTTTTCGGCAACGCATAGTACCATCAGCGCGCCGAACTGCAGCCGCGTTCGTGCGCACAGATACAGCACGGCCGCGGCGAGCAGCACGCTTTGCCAGACGACGATCATCATCTCGAGCGCCTGTTTATAGAAGAGAAAGACCGACAGAACGAACTGCTCGTCGTGGAACACGACTTGCGACAACGGGCGATCGCGCAGCAGCGCCTCCGGGTAGAAGCCGATTTGCATCACGAATTGAATCACTTCGAAGGCAAGTCCCATCGAGACGAGCATCGGCAGTTGATCTACCAGACGGCCCGCGGCCGGGCGCGCCAGCGCGCTGCGCACCGGACCGACGGCTAAGAAAAACAACCCGGTGAGCAACAGCAGATGCGGTGGGCTCAGCAAGAGATCCAGCTGATGCTCGAATCCGAAGACGGCGTGCCAGATCGAATCGAGCGCTCCGCCAAGCAGCAGACACGCCACGCCGGCGACGCTCGGGCGGTAGCCCGCCGGAACCGCCCGCCACCACGAGCCGCCGCCGCGCCGATTCCGATTGGTGGCGGTCCACAGCGCCGCGGCGGCAAAAATTGCTCCGCCGTACATGGTAAGGTGCCATGGATTGAGAAACGAATCGACCGTTTCGAAGAGGTGTTGGTGTGCGTCGATGAACAAGCCGGTTACCGTCCATGTGACGGCGAGGGTTATGAGCCAATCGAGCAGGCTCGGCACACCGGTCCGTTCTACGTGAGGAAGGGGGGTTCGCTCGACGTCAATGCTTTCGCCCCGCATGCGGCCCGCTTTCCGGCTCGTTGGCAAACCCCTTCCGGTGCTGTTCGCAGCGGCGGTGGTGAGTTTTTTGCTCGGCGCATGCGAATCCAAACCAGCGGCGGCTCCGCCCAACGTCGTCGTTTCCACCCGGATGCCGCGCGCGTTTCCGACGCCTCGAGTCATGCCGCCGGACGCCCCGCCGCTCATGATTCGAATTTGGATGTCGACGTTGACGCTCCAGCCGGGTATATGGTTCGACGGAACGATCGTCGGCGGCACGAACGTCGCATCGGTTGAAGTTCGAACGGCGGCATTTTCGATCAACGCAGCGCACGTCGCGCCCGGAGTCTTTGCATTTCACACGCGGGTCTTAGAGCTGCCGCCGCTTTCCCGGCGTCACGTCTACGACCTCAGCATCATCGCTCGCAACACCGCCGGCGAACAACAGGTCGAACAGGCCACGCTGGCAGTGCAATAACGGAGGGACCAACAGGTGCGATTCGTCCGGCTATCCCTGCTTCTCGTCTGCGCCGTGGTGGTCGCGTCGGTTCGGCCCGCCGTCGCACGGACCGATCCGGCGCAGACTCCGGCTACACCGACGCCCGTTCCCGCGCAAAGCCCGGCCACGCCGACGCCCGCTCCCACAGCGAGCCCGTCGCCAGTGCCGTTGCGGGAGCTGCTCGTCGAGGGCGGATATACGCTCGCGAAAGTCTACAACAACTATGCCGACGGGGTTACCGGAACCGGGTTTTCCTACGTCTTTTCGGGCGCTTACCGATTCGATGCGTGGGCGGTGAAGTTCGACCAGCGCACCGATTTCTTCAACAGTGCGATCAACGTCGCCGGCCCGCCGCCCGGGACCGGCTTTTCGACACCCGACGGCGGCTATTCGATCGTTCCACCCTTTACCGGGCGCAATACGAACTTCGACGTTCGAGTCGAGCATGGTATTTTCGGGCCGAACTCTTACGCCGGGCTGAGTTATAGTTCGACCTCGACCTCATATGGATATCCGACGCTGCGCGGTCTGGGAATCGGCCTCGAACAGTACAGCGACTTCACGCCGTTCGGCGTGTACGGCAGCGTCTTCTTCTATCCCAACGTCTCCGGATCGTTTCTTCAAACCGATCCGCTGAGTGTAAACTTCGGAAAATCATTCCCCGTCAAATTCGCGCAACTGAAGTACTCGGTCGAAAGCTCGTTGCCGCTCTCACGAGATTTCTACACGTACTTCGGGTATGGGGGCTACCGCATGCTCGTGGGGACGAACTCGAGCGAGAACGTCGAGGGACCTTACATCGGGTTCGGTACGCGGCTGTTTCGGGCGGGCGAGGCCGCGGACGAGCCGAATACCACCAAGATCGTGCAGACGGTTCCCAATTATCCGGGCTACGTCGAAGGCGCGTTCCGATTCGGGGGGGAGAACTCCGTCGGTGCGATTCCGTCGGCGCCCGACACGTGGGGATCGTACCAGTTCTCGGCCGCATATCGCGGCGGCCCGTGGGCTGCAACGTTCGATTTCCACAGCGATACGTTTGCATCGATGAGCGATCCCGTCGACCCGGTTACCCCGATCACGGAACACGATACGATGAGCGAGCTGCGTGGGCTCGTTTCGGTGACTCCGCACGATTTCTATTTAGGCCTCGGCCTGCTCCACAAAACCAGCAACAACGGTTACGGGGCCCAAACCGGCCCGGGGATCGGTTTTGAGAAGCTGCCGAATCTCGTCTCGCAATTCAGTGGCTACGGATCGGTCTTTTACTATGTCGCAGGCGCGACGCTCAACGCCGGCGGCGAAAGCGTCGACCAATCGCGCCGTTATCTCGTGTACGACTTCGGCCTGTCGTATCGTGCCTTTCGGCGTGCCTATTTCTATGCAGGTTTCTGGGGATACCACGGCGAGCCCGCAAACGGCACCATCGATGAAACGCATTCCGCGCCGTATGCCGGAATCGGTTTCAGGTTTTAAAGAGCGCGCAGGCTTCGATCAATAGTCGATACGGACGTTTGCATCGCGGTAGTCGAGCGTCGAGCGGTTTTGCAAAAGTTCGGCTAGGGCTTTGAGGTTCGCGAGCGCCGGATGGCCCATCG
Source organism: Candidatus Tumulicola sp. (assembly GCA_049585095.1). Taxonomy (GTDB): domain Bacteria; phylum Vulcanimicrobiota; class Vulcanimicrobiia; order Vulcanimicrobiales; family Vulcanimicrobiaceae; genus Tumulicola. The sequence continues at coordinate 61 of JBAUZB010000314.1, read as the reverse complement.
CCAGCCAAACGGCTTTCCATCCGCCGCCGTCTGAGACGAGCGCCATGACCAAATAGACGTG
>JBAUZB010000313.1:0-2725 GCA_049585095.1 Candidatus Tumulicola sp. | reverse complement strand
ACCCAGCAGAATCGGCCGAGTCTTAAGGGCCCTCAGTTTTTGTCGTCGTCGACCGGTACGAACGACGGCCCCTCGTTGATGAAGTGCGATGGCGGATACTTGCACGGAATCTTCTGGAACGCGCGGGGCTTCTGCGAAAAGTCGAACGCATCGGAGAGTCCGTTGGCGCGCTTGTCCGTAAAGCCGAGCGACGGCAAGCTGAAGACGTTCTCGGTGAACTTCAGGACGCTTCCGAACTCATACTGCGTGTGCGACACGTAGCTCTTCTTCGCATACGGGGAAATCACGAGCATCGGCACGCGGAAACTCAAGCCGAGATAGTCGAGTTGCGGCGGCGACACGTGGTCGTACCAGCCGCCCCAATCGTCCCATAGCACGACGACTGCGGTGCTCTTCCAATACGAACTCTCGCCGATCGCATTGACGACGTCCGCGACCCACGAGGGGCCCGTGTCGCTGTCCGAATTGGGGTGATCGGAGTCTACGCCAGTGGGAACGACCCAGGTAACCGAGGCGAGTTGCTTCGGCAAGTCGGTCAGAATTTTGGTCTGCGGCGAAATCACGTCCTTCGTCCAGTCAGGCCCGTCCCGTACCCACTTGATCGAGTCGAAGCTCGAATAGATGCCGCCGAGTCCGCCGGTGTTTGGAGCATAGAATCTCCAGGAAAGCTGCTTATTATCGAGCCGCCGCGCCAGCGTATCGAAATTGGTGAAGCACGGAAACGGCCCTTTTTCATTTACTTGACGCTTGCTGTCGATGGTGGGCGTCGTCGTTCCCTTGTGCCCGTCGCATCCCCATGGCCCGAGCGAGGGAGTGTCGACGAGCGCCAAGGTCCGCGCGTCGTTCAGATACGCGTTCGCCGCAATGAGGTCGAGATGCGCGGTGAAGCTCGCGCCCCACTCGGTGGCGAAAAGCTTGTCGGCGAGCACGTACCGCTGCGCCATCGTCCAATAGGGCGCCGAATCGGTGCGATCGAGATAGCTGTACGGGAAATATGGAGGATCTTGCTTGCGCCACTTCTGGCCCGCCAAATAAAAACCGTCATTGCTACAGGTTTGGCTGCTCGACTGCATGTCGCAGTCCATGATGGCCGCGGCATACCCATGTGCGAGGTCGAGCCCGCCGTATCTCCCGGTAAACGGCTGAGACTTTAGTGTAACCTTTTCGACGCTGCCATTTGACATTTTTGCATATCCGTACGACTGCGTGTCGGCTCCGGGATAACCTTGGAAAAGGTTGTCGAAGCTGCGGTTCTCTTGAATGATGACGACGACGTGTTTGATGTAGTGGCCGATCGTAAAGTCTGCGCCACTATGCGTGCGGGGTGCGCTTGCCGGGACCAGGTCGCCGCCCGGAACCGCTTGCCGCGCCGAACAACCGGCCGCGAGTATGGCAACGGTCAGAACCGCGATACGGGCTGGTTTCATAATGCTTAGCGCTTGCAGCGCCCCACAAAGTTCCTGCCCTGGAGTAGTAGATTGTCGCTCGTGACCTGGTGCACGTTCTCGTCGGTTGACGACAAGATGCATGCCGTTCCGTCGCTCACCTTGATAACGTAATCTTCGCCTCTCTTCCGGTAGAGGCCGTCCGGCCAGGGGCACGACGGGTCGAAGGGCTTTCCGTTCAAGAAATCAACGGAATCGCCGACCACGTGAATCGACTTGTGCGTTGCGCCGAGGGCCCGCAAATGGTCCTCGCTGAGAACGGCGCATATATTCCCGTTGAGGACTCGGTAGACGGTCGGCTTATCGGCGTTCCGATAGAACCCGGACAGGAGCGCGGAGCCTTCGGTCACGGTCGCGCCGTTCGATTGCGCTCCGGTTGCTCCGATTCCGGCTAGAGTCAAGGCAATCGCCGACATGGACGATAACACGTGCACGGCAACGGACCGGTGACTCTTGAGCATGAAGTTTGTCGGCATGGACTGTCAACTCCGCGGTGCGATCCCACTCGAGCGGCATGCTTTCGCCGCGAACCGACGGCTCCCCCGGTGAACGACGCTCCGCGCGAGGTCGTCCGGCAGCTCACGGCCTATGCCGTCGTCGGCGTCATCGGCACGGTGCTCGATGTCGCCCTGTTTTGGGTGCTCGTGCGTCTCGGAGTGTGGATACCGCTTGCCGTCACGCTGGCCTTTTTCGGTGCGACGGCGGCGCAGTTCGTCCTCAACCGCCACTGGAGTTTCCGCGCCTCCCACCGGCCGGCGATTGTCCAAGTTCCCATCTACGCAATCGTGACTTTCGTCAATTTGCTCCTTACGTTGGCGCTAGTCGAGGCCGGAATCGGACTCTTGCATTTGTCGCCAATCGCCGCGAAAGTTTTCTCGATCCCACCGACCGCGTTGGTAGGATTCGTGGCAAACCGCTACCTGACGTTTGGTATCGGCGTTCGAGCGACGTTCGAGCGGCTCGCGAATCACGTGCGAATGAAGGATCGGGGAGGAGTCCGATAACCATTACGAAAGGTTCGCGGGCGCGAATCACAGTGGAGGGCTCCGGGTGAAGCGGACGTTTATGCAGCGCACGATGCACGTGGCCTGCGCGCTATCTCTTTTGATCTCGGCATGTTCGGCGCCGGGACCGCGCGGCGTCATGCCCACCGCCGTCGGCGCAAATACTCAACCGGATGAAGCCGTTCCGGGATTCACGCTTTCGAAATACGTCAAACACGTCGTCATCATCGTTCAAGAGAACCGCAGTTTCGAAAACCTCTTTGCTGGGTTTAAAGG
>JBAUZB010000312.1:0-2734 GCA_049585095.1 Candidatus Tumulicola sp. | reverse complement strand
CTGTGGAACGACATGGCGACGTCGAAGTCACCGCGCGCGCTTCTCACGCTCCCGGTGCGGGCGTACGTGCGCCCGACATCTTCGGATTTCCGCGAATACGGCGTTTCGGCGTTGGTGCTCTTCATTTACGTGCCGGCAATCGTCGTCCTCGGAGCGCTGGCGCTTCGCCGAAAGGTGCCTGCGCAACTGGCAATACCCGTCTTTGTGCTGACCTGCTTCGTCCTCTACTGGTTCGTTTCGACGTCGCTCTTGCGATACGCGCTCCTGTTTTATCCGCTGCTTGCGTTGTGCGTCGGGATGCTTCTCGTCGAGTGGTCGGAACTTGCGCCCTCCGCTGCACCTGCCGCGCTCGCGCTGGCCGTCGTCGCCGCACTGCCGCCGTTTTCGAGCCTGTCCCCCGAGGGAGACTTCATTCAGAACGATCTGCGCAGCGATGCACACGCCTTCCTCCACTATCGTGGGGAACAGGCGTTTCTCGATCAAAATGACGATGGCTACGCGGACGAGGAAATTGCGTCAGCGTGGATGAGACGGCACAGATATACCGGTAACGTGTTTGTCATTTCGAACAACGCGTTCGACTATTATTTTCGCCGCAACGGCGTCACCAGCATTGGAAATTGGACGGGCCCCGCCGGCTGGTTCCGCCTGCTTCAAGCGATCGACGCGGGTGAAGCCGCCGAATTTCTCGACGATCTCGGGACGCGGGCCGTCTTTTTCAGTCCCCAACAGCTCGTCGACGCGGGGATCGAGCACGTGCTGGCCGATCAACTCAAGAAGGCAGGTTATCGCGAGGTCCCGCTGACGCGCGGCAGCGCCTATCATTTCTACGTCAAACGAGGGTGAGGCGATTCGTCTTCTGGGCGAACTGCACGTCGTACATCAGAGCATTGAGGATGAGCTGAAAGCCCATGAGGAACGGAAGCACGGCAAGCATGACCGTGCCGGTGGAACGCGAGACGTGGGTAATCGAACTGACGATCCACTGATAGGCACCCCAGCCTCCTCCCGCGAGCAGCAGCAGCGCGCCGAACAAGAGATACAGCGACGCAAGATTTACGTCGAACACAAAATACTGCAGCGCCATCCTGCGAAGCGTCAGGCGGAGCAGGCGCCAGGGAAACTCCCATAGCACTTTCGGTATCGAGAGCGAGCTTGGTGCGCCGTTGTAGATCGTCGGCATTTCCAGTTCGAGAATCGGTAGCCGGCGTAGTCCGAGTTCGCACAAAACCGAGATCTCGAAAAAGTAGGAGTTTGCAAACGCGCGCCACGGCAATGCGGCGAGCAGCCGAGCGTTGAATGCGAGGTAACCGTTGGTCGGATCGACGATGTTCCAATAGCCGGAGGCAAACTTCGTCAGCATCGAGAGCACCGCATTGCCGAAAAGACGTCGCTTCGGCATCCGCAACATCACGGTCGAATCGAAGAAACGGTTCCCTTTCACGCAGACCAGCGTCGGGTCGCCGGCGAAGAAGTCGGCGATGACGGGAATAAAGGTTGGATCCATCTGCCCGTCGGCATCGAGCTTGACGATCACGTCGGCACCCTTGTCGATGCAGAACGCGATGCCGGTCTTCATTGCCGCACCGACGCCGCCGTTGCGCTCGCGCTCGAGCACGAACACGTTGTCTGCGCCGGCAAACGCCGCGCGCGCGACCGCACCGGTCTTTTGGGGACATCCGTCGTCGACGACGACCACGCTCGGTGCGTAGCGAAGCGCTTGGGTGACGACGTCTGCGATGGTGGCGGCGGCGCGAAAGGCGGGAATGACGCAAAACAGCCGCCCCGCCCGGTCCACGCGCGAACCCTACTTCGGCGGCGTACTCGCCGCAGGACTCGGGGGCGGAGCGGCCGCCCCTCCGGTGCTCGGCGTGCCTGCCGGCGCGGTTGCCGACGACATCGGAAGCCCGAGCTTCCCGCACATCGGGCGGACCTTGTCGTTCGGCGATGCGCAGCCCGCGTTGAGATCGTCGAGCAGTTGATTGACGACGCGGTTGAGCGCATCGCCCGTCGTCACCGCATCGCTGATCGGCGGCACGGGAGAGGCGCCTTGGGGGCTGGCGAGCGCAAAGGCAGCGAAATCCACTGCGTTAATGTCTCGGGGATTGAGTGCGAGCGCGCTAGCCGCGATCGTCTCGACGCGCACGCCATTACGCGATCCATATCCGGAGAGGTCGCCCGAAATCCAGGTGATCGTCGGCTTCTTGAATCCGCTGCCTTGACACGACACGAGTTGCGCCGTGGCGCTGATCTTCGCCCACGCGTGCGCCCAGATGAAAAATGGATCGGTCGCCGTGTATGTGTTCGTTCCTTCGATAATCAGGCCGCCGAGAATCTGCGGCGCTCCGGGGTTCGAAAGATTAGGATCGTTTAAGCATTGATCGCCGAGATCGTTAGGACCCCACGAGAGACGAGGCAACACCCAAACGGTGCCGGGGCCATCCGTACGGTCGAACAGCGCCTGCAACGTGCCGGCGACCTTGTGTGCGAGCGCCGCCACGCTCGCATCGTTGCCGGGTGCAAGAACGTAGAACGTCGACGCACCCGCGGCGAGTTCGTTGTCGGCGCGCGCTGCGGTGCCCCCGTACAGCAGCAGGCCCGTCGACATGATAAGGGCCACCCCGGCTTTGGCGAAATGTCTCATGAGACGCAAAGTTACCGGGCGGAAGCAGAGTTTCCTGTGCGAGGGGGGCGAGGACGAAGCGAGCGAAGATCGTCTCGATGCACCCACAGC
>JBAUZB010000311.1:0-2340 GCA_049585095.1 Candidatus Tumulicola sp. | reverse complement strand
GCGTCTGGACGAGGAGCGAAGGCACGGAGGCCGAGAGCGACGAGCCAGCCGAGCAGCGATTTCGCACGGACGCGAAATCGCGAGCGTCCCGGAAGCGATGGGGCCCGAGGTTCAGCTGAGCCGCGTGAGCTGAGCCGATTAACCGCCGATCTCGGAGAAGGCACGCATCCGCGAAGAGGCTTCGCCGAGGCGGAGGTGGTGGCGTTCGGGCTTGATCAGCATCGACGCGCGCAGCAGGCCGGCGAGTTCGGCGGTCGTGGCGCCCGAGCGCAGGGGCCCGCGCAGATCGACGGCGTGATCGCCGAAGAGGCAGAGGCGCAGGCGGCCGTCGGCGGTGAGCCGGACCCGATTGCAGCGCTCGCAGTAATCGTGCGACAGGGGGCTGATCACCCCGATCGCCCCAGCGGCGCGATCGAACGCAAAATACCGTGCCGGCCCGTTGCCGCCCGGACCCGCGACCGGCTTCAACCCGCCGGCCGAGGCAATTCGTTCGAGGATTTCGTCGGAAGAAACGTAGGCGTCGCGCTGTAAACTGCGATTCTCGCCAACCGGCATGACCTCGATGAACCGCACGAAAACCGCACGCTCGCGCGTGAGTTCGGCGAAATCCGCGATCTCGTCGTCATTGGCGCCGCGCATCACGACGCAGTTGATCTTGAGCGGCTGCAGACCGGCGTCAATCGCCGCGTCGATACCGCGCAACACGCGGTCGAGGCCCGGACGCCGAGCGATCGCTTCAAAGCGATCGGCTCGAAGGGTGTCGAGCGATAGGTTGACGCGGCGCAGCCCGGCGGCCACCAGCGCGGCCAGCTGATCCTCGAGAAGCAGCCCGTTGGTCGACAGCGCAATGTCGTCAATGCCGGGCACCGACGCGATGGCCGCCACCAGACGATCGAGATCGCGGCGAAGCAACGGCTCGCCGCCGGTAAGCCGAATGGATCGAACGCCGACCGAGGCGGCAGCGCGCACGATATCGGCGATTTCCTCGTAATCCAGGATTTCGTCGCGGCGCAGCCACGGCAACCCCGACTCCGGCATGCAGTAGACGCAGCGCAGATTGCACTTGTCGGTCACCGAAACGCGAAGGTACGTAATCGGCCGGTTGAAGCCGTCGCTCAAGAACTCGCGCGTAAGATCGACGGTTGCCGTCACTCCTGGGGTCTTCGGTCTTTCGCGGTTCGGCTACTGCTGGGAGAACACGCTATCCGAAACCGGCACGTTGATCCGATACTCGTTGATCGTCGAGGTGATGTCGGCGGTGTAACCGGGTTCCTGAACGTGTCCCGTTTGTGAGGTCACCACGAGGTTGCCGCCGACCTGGCCATACCGGCTATTCATCTCGGCATAGCCCCCGTTGCCGTAGTTCCAGCGCATCCAATCGACGGTCGCAGTTTTGTCGCTCGCCTTGGCATCGACATGATCGACGTTGCCTTGCTTGCGCGGCACCAGCCGAAACGTCGTCGTCGTGCCGTCGTCCGAAACGACGCTCACCGCGTACACGTCGCGCCAGTGCGACGGCGATTCGACGTGCGCGTAGAGCTTGTCGAACTGGCTTGCAACCGCCGGAACGCCGCTGGTGAACACGATCTTGTTCTGATCCGGCTCTTTGTGATAGTACGTCCCGACGAGCTGCACGCTCAAGAACGGGAACGTCTTGAGCGCCACGTTGGCGTGCATCGTGGCGGTGAACGTATGCAGAGTAGGATTCAGCGCCGCCATCCGGTCCAACAGGTCGGCGTCCGCGCCGGCGCGCGCACTTCCGAGGACCGGTAACAGCACGGCGACCAAGGCGATAAAATATTTCATAAGCTTCCTTGAGAGATCTCGGCATGGGCGAAGGGTTGCAAGGCCGCGCGGATCTCCTCGCGCACGCTCGCTTCGCCTTCTACCCGATCACGCCGTCGTAAGGCTGAGAGCGCGCTGGGAGCACCGATGCGACCGAGCGCCCACGCCGCATGTCCGCGTACCATTGGATGGGGATCTTCATTGAGCGTTAATACCAATGCCGGAATGGCAGAACGATCCAACGCGTTTCCGAGAGCGACCGCTGCGTTGCGCCGAAGAACCGCCGCACCGCGCCAGCCCATTGCGGTCTTGCGGAAGCGTCGTTTGAATTCGCCGCTGCGCAAATGCAGTAACGCGGTTAACGACGGTCGCGCGGTTTCGAGTTCGGCGGGCGCGTCGCCGGGCCGTCCGTTCGAGCCGGCGGCCTGCGTCGGCGGGCACGCCAACTGGCACAGATCGCAGCCCCACACCCAGTCGCCGATCAGCGGCCGCAGCGAACGCGGAATGGCGTCGGTGCGCTGCGTGAGATCCGCGATGCAGCGCGTTGCGTCGATG
>JBAUZB010000310.1:0-5435 GCA_049585095.1 Candidatus Tumulicola sp. | reverse complement strand
GTTAAAAACAACGGCTCTATCGGTAATTACATTAAACACGTCGTCATTATCATTCAGGAAAACCGCAGCTTCGACAACATTTTCAACGGATTTCCGAACGCGGATACGCAGTCGTACGGCTACGCATACGTGGGGAAGAAGATCGAGAAGATCTCTTTGACCTCTCACAATTTCTCGGGCGCGGACCTCGCGCACGGATACGCTTCGGCTATCGTGGATTACGACAAGGGTAAGATGGACGGGTTTTACTATGCTGCTCAGAAGTGGCGCAAGGGCCAAGAACTCCCGACCTATCCCTATAGTTACCTGGACCACACGGATTCGGCGCCATATTGGAATATGGCGAAGCAGTACGTGCTGGCAGATCACATGTTCGCGACGGAATGGGGCCCGAGTTTGACCGCGCATATGGATCTCATCGCCGCGACGACGTACCTGAACGAGGCCCAGACGCTAGCGCTCGTCGACACCCCGGCAGATTCCCCTTGGGGCTGTGATGCGCCCAAGGGTACGACGACGCCGACGCTCAACTCAAAGCTCGTCAGAAACGCGAACGGCCCGTTCCCGTGCTTTACGAGTTTTGCGACGATGGCTCATACGCTCGACGCAAAGAAGCTCTCGTGGAGATACTATGCGCCGCCGATGTTCTCGCCCGGCGACATCTATTCGACCTTCGACGCGATCAAACAAGTGCGATACGGTCCGGACTGGAAAAACGTCGTGAGCCCGCAGACGAACGTCCTCGTCGATGCCGGCAAGGAGGGCGGCCTGGCAGCCGTTACCTGGGTCGTTCCAACCGGCGTGGATTCGGATCATGCCGGCCAAGATAGCGACACCGGTCCCTCCTGGGTTGCCGATGTCGTCAATACGATTGGGCAGAGCCCAAGCTGGCACTCGACGGCGATCGTCGTGCTGTGGGACGACTGGGGCGGCTGGTACGATCACGCGCTGCCGCCACAGCTGGATTTTCTCGGCTTGAGCTTCCGGGTACCCGCGATCGTCATATCTCCGTATGCGAAGAAGAACTACGTCTCGCACACGCAGTACGAGTTCGGCAGCATCCTGAAGTTCACCGAATCGGCGTTCAACTTGCCGTCCCTCGGCTTTACCGACGCACGGGCGACCGGTATTTCGGATGCCTTCGACTTTTCACAGAAGCCGCGTGCGTTCGTTAAGATTCCGTGCAAATACCCGCCGTCGCACTTCTTGAATGAAAAGCCCTCGTATCTTCCGCCCGACGACGACAAGAACTAGTGGCCCGCGTTACAGGCCACTAGGGACGACGGAGATCGCTGCCTACTGATTCGCCCAGACGTTTTGAAGGGTCGAGTAGGTCGCTCGCGGCGTGAGGACGTTGGGAGTTCCGGCCGAGATAATGTTGAGGCCGAACCAGGCTTCATCGTCGAATCCACCCGCGAACTTGGGGTCGGGCTTTCGCGACGGGCCGGGGAGCTGAATGCACTTGTCGTTGGCTTTCCACCATTCGTCGTTGAACTCGAAGTAGAACCCGCCCGAGCCGATTCCGCCGTTGAGCGTCGAGTGCTCGTACATCTGTTGCCCTAGACCGCCGACGTAGTCGGTCAGCTCACCGATCTTTGCCTTGGGAAACTCTTTCGCAACGCTCGGATTGAGATTGGGGTGATAGGCTGCCGGTGTTCCCCATTCGCTCACGATGAACGGCTTGCTCGACGCGGCTTGGTAGGTCGACCACAAGTCGCCGAACTTCGGTCCCTTGTAGGCGTTGATGCCCCAGGCATCGATCGGGAAATTGTTGGCCTCGCCCGCGCGAACGGTGTTCATCCCGTCGTCGACCATCGTCGTCGTGAGAATTTTTTCGGGTTGCCCGGCCGCCTTGAAGCCTTCTCTCGCGCCGCGCGCGATTTCGCTCATTCCCTTCCACCAGGCGGGGTTGGAGATCAAATCTTCCGCGTTGACTTCCGACCCGATCGACATCCCGATGACCGCCGGATAGACGCCGTTGATCTGCGCCAGTTTGAGATACTGCCCTTTGAGGTCCGCGACGGCTCCCGGATTGAGTGCCGCGGCACCCGGGAAGAAGATCGAGAGAATCACGTAGATCGGATGCTTCCCGTTGTTATAGGCCGCGGAAAGAAAGTCGCCGATCGGCTCGGCGTTCGGATTGGCGTTGTAGACTTTGATCGCGTTGACGTTCAGCGCGCGCAACGTCGTAAGATCGCGCTTCCATATGGCGCTATTCTTGTTGCCGAGCGGATTGTCAAGCGGAGCGTCGCAAATCGGTGTCGGCGCATAGTCGACGCCTTTGAGGAACATGATCTTCGGGGCTGCCGGCGCCGCACCGTTGCGCGTAACCATTTCGATATTGCGCCCGTGCACGAAAAACTGGGTAGCCGTTTTCGTTGCGCTCGCGTTGGTCTGCAACCCGGGCTGCGGCACCGCCGACGGATTGGTTCCCGTCGCCGAGGGACTGCAAGCGGTTAGCGCGAGCGCAATACAAAGCGCCACGCCTTTTGAAAATCGCTGGGTCATCGTGCTCCTTCGTGCCGAATGCCTCAAGAGCGAGGCATTGAAACCATGCCTTTCGGCACTTCGCGACGATGCCCCTCGGGTTTACGGTTTCGTCCGTGTGCCGTAGATGCGCGCCAGCAGCGGCGTCAGATACGCACCCGCCGGCAAAACGTAGTCCGGCGGTGGAACCGGAATCGGTACGTCGTGCACGAACGCGGGATGCGCGATGCGATCGGCGTCGATCGGATAACAGACCGGCCACGGAATCGTACCCTCTTCGTTGCCGCCGTGCGTGTACTGCGCCACGTAGCGCGTGTAGTAGCAAATCGCAGCCCCGGTAAACCAATGACGAATCGGAATCAGTTGCACTTGCACGGCATCGACGTCGCGGTGGCCGGGCACGTCGAAATAGGTACGGTGATAGGCGGCGGCGGGTTCGGATGGCTTGGAAGCCAGGCTGAGCGGATTGTTGCGCGCCCGGATCTGCGCGATCTCCTGCGAGAACGCGCGCTCTTGTTGGGCGAGCTGCTGCTGCAACGAGACGGGCTGGTTGCGCTTTACCTCTTGCGGCGTCGGCTGCGGCGCCGCGCTCGGCGCCTCGCGCGCCAGTTCGTGCCGACGCGATACGGGCGGCGATCGCGGGGCCACCTGCGGGTGCGCCGTGACGTGGGACGGGGTCGACGGCGCCCTCACCAGAACGCGCGGCTGCGGAACCGGACGCCGCTCGATGCGAACGGCGGTCGAGGCGACGACGGTTTCACGTTCGGACGGTTTGGCGGCAAGCAGCGTCAACTTCAACGACCCGAGCCAAGCAGCCAGCGGAATGAGCAGCACGTGGATTACGAGCGAGAGCAGCGTCGCCCAAAGCAGCAGGCGTCCGCGCGGCCGATCGTCACGCTCCTGCGAAATCATGCCCTCGAAGTACGCTGCGGCGCCGGGGTTTCTCCCGCCGCTACCGCGAAGTGGTAAACCCCTAGGTCTTGAGAGGGAGAGTACGCGTTGCAACCGCCCGATTCGACGCCCGGCGAGGCGACAGCTCAGCGCATTCCAAACGACGGCGGCGACGGCCTATCGCGAACGCTCGTGTGGATCGGCGTCGGGCTGAGCGTTGCCGGACTCGGAGCCGCCGTCGCCTATTCGATCGTTCGCGCCGTCGTCGGGGCGCGCCGGCTGCCGGACGATCCGACGAGCCTGCGCATCCAACACCTCATCGACGAAGCGAACTCGTTATTGAAAACCCTCGACGACCAAAAGCACAGCGCCTAGCGCAAGTAGAGGAAACACGTGCCGTCGAGCAGCGTCTTCGCTCCTTGAATCAGGCGTAACGGCGTCGCCGGCCCGTTTGCGTCGCTGGCGAACATCGCGATCGCCCCGCCGAAGCTCGCGACGTAGATGTGATCTTGGGCGTCGGTGACGACGCCGGTCGGCGCGCCGAAACCGGTGATCGTCGCAGCCGGCGTGGCGTTTCCGGTGGCACCCTTGGCAAACACGATCAAACCCGTACCCTCGTCGGCGACCAGGAGCCGCCCGTGCGAATCGAACGTCAGAGCGAAGGGCCGGCTCAGTCCGGTATTGCTGCCCGAGATGACGAACGAGGGAGCGACGTTCCCTTTCTTAGTGGACGCGAAGGCGACGACCGATGCCCCGTGGTCGTTCGCGACGTAGAGCGTACCATGCGAGTCCACCGCCATCCCGGTCGGCGTAGCCATCTGCGTCTTGCTGCCTTTGATGGAGCGAATCGGCGCGATGTTGCCATGTTTGCCTGCCGCGAATTCGCGAACGGCGTTGTTTGCGTAGTCGCTGACGTACAGGTTGTCCGAAGCATCGACGATCATGCCTTCGGTCGGGCCCAGTTCCGTTTTCGATCCTGCGATGGTCCACGACGGCTGCACGTTGCCGTGCTTACCCGCAGCGAAGATTGCAACTTCCGTTGCTCCATCATTGGCGGTGTAGACGTTTCCAGCCGAGTCGAGCGCCAGCGAATCGGGATCCGAAAGCGTCGTCTTCGAGCCGGCGATCTTCGACGATGGGGCAACGTCGCCGTTGGCTTGCTGCCGGAAGAGGAGCACGCCGGGCGTACCGTCGCGATTCGCCGTGTAGAGATGTTTTTCGGTCATCGGGAACGGCACGGCCCGCGAGGCCGAGAAAATCGGTGTTGTCGGGTTGACCGCACCGGCACACGCCGTGAGGGCAACGACCGTCACGAGCATCGTGAAAACGCGCACGAGCCACCTCCTCTTAAAAGCTCGGCTGCTTTCGGTCACCCCCGTTCCTCGCCCTCTCCATGTCTGCCGTGTCACGAAGGGCGAAGGGGCATAGGACGGTACGAGGGGCGAAGAGACCGCGTCCTAGTGCAAGTACAAGTAGTTCGGGGTGTTCAGCAGCGTCTTCGACCCGATAATCCACCGTAGCGGCGTCGCCGGCCCGCTTGCATCGCTCGCGAACACCGAGATCGAACCGCCGCCGCCGAAGTCAGCGACGTAGATGCGATCCTGTGCGTCGGTAACGACGCCGGCGGCCTCCACGAAGCTGGTAATCGTCGAGTCCGGCGTTGCGTTACCGCTCGCACCCTTAGCGAAGACGATCACGCCGGTACTCTCGTCGGCGACGAGGAGCCGTCCATGGGAATCGAAGGTGAGCGCGAACGGCCGTTGCAAGCCGGTCTTGCTTCCCGAAATGACGACTGAAGGAGCGACGTTGCCTTTCTCGCCCGTCGCGAAGCCCACGACCGATGCACCATTAACGTTGGCGACGTAGAGCGTGCCGTGCGAGTCCATCGCCATGCCGACCGGCGTATTCAACTGCGTGTTACTGCCTTTGATCGAGCGAATCGGCGCAACGTTGCCGTGTTTACCTGCGGGGTATTCACGAACGACGTTGTCTCTGAAGTCGGTGGCGTAGAGGTTGCCCGACGGATCGATGAACAATCCTTCGGTCGGGCCCAACTG
>JBAUZB010000309.1:0-26963 GCA_049585095.1 Candidatus Tumulicola sp. | reverse complement strand
CTTGGGTCAAACTGACGTTCGCGCTAACACTATAACGGACCCATTCAACTTTAAGAAAACGCCGCGAGCATTCATACAAATCCCGGCTAAGTACCCGCCGTCATACTTCGAGAACGAAAAAGCGTCGTTCAAGCTTCCGGACGACGAATAGCGGACTAATCCAGGGTCGCCGCGAGCACGTTGATTCGGCGGCGGCACATCGCTACCACCGTTCCGCTTCTCCGAGCTCGTGCGTTTTCTGCTGAGCGAACTCATTACTAGCGGCGAGGGGCGGCGCGCCGAGGCTTTGCGCTGATCGCTGCTCCAAAAGGCTGGCTCAAGCCGGCCGACGCATTGTAATCGGTAGGCTTACCTCCGGCCGGAAACGCCCATCGGGCTGCATTCGGCGGAACCTTGCCACACCCGCGATTGCCCGTCGTTTCGCTGCCTCCGACGACGAATGTTTCATCATCGCTGCCCGCGATTGCCGGATCGTAAACGATACACGCTGCGCTGCCCTTGTAGTTTTCCAGCGTGGTTTCTCCGAGCAGCATCGCCGTCGATCCGGAAATCGAGAACCGGTAAAGGCACGTGGCGAACTTATTTCTGCATTGCGCGTCGCCGAGAACAAGGTAGTTTCCGGGGTGGTACCACTGCAGCACGCTTGGAAAGTAAATCGTTGCGCCGGCGATCGTTATCGTGTGACACGTATCGCTGCCGGCCGCGCATTCGGAAAGGATTATCTGCCTGGAGTGAGCGCGCCCGATGACAAAGAGATTTCCGGCCGGGTCATAGGCGTCCGCATAATAATAGTATTGCTGAGGGTTGGTAAGCAAGGACGGACTCCCGGTCGCATTCTTGTAAATCAGGACTTGGCCCGGGTGATAGTACTTGTCTTCAAGATTGGAAACCGCCAGCGTGTTGTCTGCCTTATTCACCGCGCAATAGGACGGATAGCCGTAGGATTCCGTCAACGTAGAAAGCAGCGCCCCGGTTCGAGAATACCGCCGCATCTGGTAGGCTCCGACGTTAGCCACCCAAACATCGCCGAAGGCATCGGAACACTCACCTGCGGGGAGCGTAAAGCCGGTGAGGCGTCCCTTCAACGTTAGCTCCGGCAGCGAGAAGATGTCGACGTCGTCGGTACCCCGATCCGTAAGAAAGAGCAGTCGCGGCGTGGATGCCATATCGGGCGCTATCCGGGACGCGCGCCGATCGTGGTTAACCGCAACGCTCGATTTCACAGGCGACAATTCCTGGTCGGGCCGGAAGCTCGATGAGGGCGACGACGCGTTATCACAACTCACGAGTGACAGCATCACCGCGATGCTTACAAATCGCAACGGTCCCCGCACCGCTTATTTGCCAAGGTTGAGGTCGGCAACGAGCGCCTTCGCGGTAGACGCTGGAACGCCGGCGGGAGCGACGCACGCCAGCACGAGAGCAATCGAACCAAATATTCGCATGCGCGGCCCTTCAGCACGAACAACCCCCGTCCTTCCGGAAAGGCAGCAACGATCGGCAACGAGTAGGGGAAGCCTCAGCTCCAGCGCAAAACAAGCCAATGGAAATGCACAGTAAATCAGCGCCTCAGAACGTGGTCGTGGGACGCCGGCTCGGCGCGATCGGTTTTGTCATTGCCGCAGCTATCGTGGGATGCTCCGGTTCCGGCACCGGCGTTTCGACGCCCGGTATCCCGAATGGCCCGCAGACGGTACTGGCCGAAAAAGAGATTCGGCACGTCGTTATCGTGGTCCAAGAAAATCGAACGTTCGACAACCTCTTTGCAACGTACCCCGGAGCCGACGGCGCGACCGTTGGAACCCTGCATAACGGAAAGCACTTCAAGCTCATCAAAGGCACGCTCGTCAGCAAAGAGCTCAACCATATGCATTCGGGGTTCGTCACCGAATACGACGGCGGCAAGATGGACGGCTTCGACAAGATCGGCTATGGTTCGAGCGGCACCGGAGGACCGGCGGGAAAGTACCCGCTTCGCTACGTCAACCCCGCGCAAATTCGGCCGTATTGGGCGATGGCGAAGAACTATGCGCTGGCCGATCATATGTTCCAAACCCAAGGCAGCGGAAGTTTCACCGCGCATCAAGATCTCATTGCCGCAGGGACTGCGATCGACTCGACGGAGAGCCTGATCGATTCTCCGTCGCAAGGACCGTGGGGATGCGATGCACCGACTCCCGGTCCAAAGAATACGCCGCCGGGCACGGTCACGTCGCTCATCACCAGCAGCGGTCAATATCTCTTCAACAAGGGCCCGTTTCCGTGTTTGAGATACGCGACGCTGAAAGATCTGCTCGATCCCAAAGGCCTGTCGTGGAAGTACTACGTCCCTCCCCTCTTGACTCGCGGCAGCAGCGGCTTTCTATGGAACGCTTTCGACGCCATCAGAAACGTCCGCTACGGTCCCGATTGGGCGAGCAACGACGTGTCGCCCGAGACGACGATCTTCAAAGACATTACCGCCAATCGGCTTGCGGCCGTTTCGTGGGTAATTCCGTGCGGAACCAACTCCGATCACGCCGCCGGAACCGACAACGGCCCCTCCTGGGTTGCCGGTGTCGTCAACGCGATCGGCAAGAGCCCGGCTTGGAAATCTACCGTCATCATCGTTGTTTGGGACGATTGGGGCGGATATTACGATAACGTTGCGCCGCCGCAGCTCGATTATCAGGGTTTAGGCTTCCGCGTGCCGATGCTCGTCGTATCGCCTTATGCCAAGAGCGTCGGATATATCTCGCACACCCAGTACGAGTTCGGCAGCATCCTAAAGTTCGTCGAGGGAAATTGGGGCCTGGGAAGCCTCGGCGCGACCGACGCCCGTGCGACGAGCATTGCAGACATGTTCGATTTCAGCAAATCCCCTCGCGCGTTCGTGCCGATCCAAGCCGAACCGTGGAAGGCGTGCTCCCACGGCGACGCAGCCCCCGACGACGAATAACGCCCGTTGACGTGCTTCGCGCTGCCGCTGCGATTGCAGTTCTCGCCGCTTTTGCGAGTTGCGGGCGTGCCGGCGGAGTTTCGCCCGGTCCGGCGCACGTGCTGCGGATTGCCTACGAGGGCGACCCCGGATCGCTCGTTCCGCTGATCGCCATCGACCAAGACATTATCGCGCTCGGGACGCTCTATTGTCAGACCCTCGTCGGACTTTCGGCCGACAACCAGCCGATACCGATTCTCGTCACGCGCGTACCGTCGCGGGCAAACGGCGACATCTCGCCCGACGGCCTGCGCCTTACCTACCATTTGCGCCACGGCGTGCGCTTTGCCGATGGAGTCGAGTTCACGTCGGCCGACGTCGCCTTTACTTACCGCGCGATCTTCGACCCACGCAATCGTGCGACGTCGGTGCAGCCGTACCGGAGGATCGCTTCGCTGAAGACGCCCGACGCATATACCGTGATCGTCCGCTTGCGCCAACCCTGGAACGCCGCGGTCAACGTGCTGTTTGCGCAAGCCGACTACGTATACGGCATTCTGCCGAAGCACGCGTTTGCCGATACGAAGGTCGTCGGAACTCCGTGGGAAGACGCGCCCTTCGGCACGGGTCCGTTCCGCGTGAAGAGCTGGGTGCGCGGAGATCGCATCGTTCTCGAACCGAACCGTTTTTACGTGCCCGCACCGAAGCTCGCACGAATCGTGCTGCAGATCGTGCCGAACCTCAACACGAACTTCGTGGCGTTGCGTTCGGGATCCGTCGACGTCGGTACGCTCTCGCCGGACAACGTCGCGCAGGCGCGGAGCCTCTCCGCAGTGCGCGTGCTTAGAGTTTCCGAGAACGCAACCGGCCTGCTCTACTTGCAAACCCGCGCAACTCCCACCAACGACGTGCGCGTGCGGCTCGCCATCGCTTACGCGCTCGACCGATCGGCCCTCGCGAATGCTTGGCGCGGCGAGTATCCGATCGCAACATCCTTCTTTCCGCCGCCGATCGTTGCCTGGAAGAGCGCCGCCATTCCAGCGTATCCGCACGATCTGGATGCGGCGGGGCGCGAGCTCGACGCGGTCGGCTGGAGGTTGCTTCACGGATCCCGTTCGAAAGGCGGCGTCCCGCTCGCAGGGCTCATGGGCATCAATTCGGAGGATCCCATTCAGACGCGGATTGCGACGCTCGTCCAGTCGCAGCTCGCGGCGATCGGCATGCAGGTTGCGATCAAGGCGAACCCGCACCGGTTGTTCTTTTCTCCGTCGGGAGTATTACGCAACGGCAGTGCGACGCTCGTAGCCCAATCCTGGGTCGGCGGCGGCGACCCGGAACAGTCGCTCAATCTGCAATGCGCGCAAGCCGTCAAGGGCGATGCCAATCATTCGTTCTATTGCTCGCGGCGGTTTGAAGCCTTGTTCGCCGATCAGGCAAGCACGCACAGCGATGCCCGGCGCCATCGAGACTTCGACGCCATGGCACGCCTCGTGCACGCGGACGTTCCGGTGATTCCGCTCTACTACGAGGTGCTGCTGCGCGGCGTCAACCGGCGCGTCACCGGTTATCGCCTGAATATGCTCTGGATCCCGGTCGCCCCCGAAAACTGGGACGCGCGCTGAACCGGCGCCGCACGCTTCGCGCACGGCCTTCTCGTAGCATCAACCCATGAAAAAGCATCTTTTGGTCGTCGCGGTCGCGGCCGCCCTCAGCCTATCCTTCGTACGACCCGCGCTCGCGGACCAGCACGACGGGCAACTCCTCATGTATCCGCGTGGAACCCCGGCCCACGGGATGGAGAGCATTCCTCCCGCGGCGCTGGCCCACGGCGTTCCGTATCAGCAAACGACCTCCGACTCGGTACATCTCGTGGACCTCTGGTACAAATCGAACGCACCCAAATCGTGTTCGCGGCTCGAAGCTGCAGGCGCCGTGCGATACCAGTGCCCGGGCGGATACGTCGTGATCCAAGAGCACGGTGGAACCCTCATCTCCTTCATCCCCGCGCTTGGACAACTCTAGACCTATGTTAGCTGGTCAGTGCCGCCGCGCGCCGCCCGAGCGCCGCCAGGCTGAGGAAAATGGCCAGCAGCACCGCGCAGACCGTCACGAGGGTAAGCGGCGCACTCATCGTCGAGGCCGCGAAATCCAATGCGGGCAAATGGTTGATCGGTCCTAGATACCAAACCAATAAATAGCCGGCTTCGAAGAATCGCGATGCGCCGCTGAGCGTTCCCAGTGCCAAGGCCGCTGCCGTAGTTGCTGCAATGACCGTGACGCACGCGAGCACCGCACTCGGATGTCCGGTGATTGCCAGGCGACCGATGTAACCCGCGCAGACGAGGCTGCCGAGTATCGTGCCGGCACCCCACTGAATCAGCAGCGTGCGGCCGGCAAAGCCGCGCGTAGCCGCGAGAATATCGGCGACGTTCCAACGCCGCTCGCGTGCGCCGAGCGCCGATAGACGTTCGATCGGCCAGATCAACGCGATCGGGAGAATGAAGCGCGTGACGGCGTCAAAAGGTGCAACGCCCGTCCCCACTGCGAGCCCCACGGCCCCTAGCAACCACCAAATGCTCGCACCGTTGACGAGCAATGCAAATTCCGCACGCACGATGCGCAACGCCGGAATATTTGGAATAATGCGGGTGAGATCGAAGGCGAAGGCCGACCGTTGCCCGGCCGAGCCCTCGCGCGAGAAGCGATCGAACAGGGTGGCGAACACGAGCACGAGCAGGATCGCAAGGGCGAACCACTCGAGACGTTGCGCGACGATCGTGGGCGCCCAGCGCACGCCGTCGAACCGGTAGGCGCTCAAGCCGCCCTTCGGCACGACGCCGCCTCCGATCGTGACGTCATCGTTCTTGTCTTTTGGGTACGCGGCCTGGGCCGCGGCTCCCAGGCTCGCGGTGATCGTCGTCATACCCAGCGGGTCGACCGGGGACAATCGCGCGCCGTTGGTCGTGGTCATCGGCACGGCGAGAAACGACGTCCAAATAAAAACGTAAAGAAGGCCTCCGAGTATCCCGCGCAGAGGCTTGACGACGTCGAAGGCGACGGCGATGGCCGCGACCATCGCCAATGCCGGAATCGATATCAGCGCGAATGGGATGGCGTAGGCGAAAACGTCGATGTGACGGTCTTCACCCCGCAGCTCTTGCATGAACATCGCCGCTAGAAACGAAATTCCGGCGATCGCGCAGAGCACCACGAGGTTGCTGGTGAATTTCCCGAGCAGAAAAATCACGCGCCGCACCGGCGAGGCGCACACGACTCCATCGACCTTCAGCTCTCGATCGCGCTCGACCGACCCACGCACCAGATAGAAGCCGATCAATCCCAGGAACGAGCTGGTGAGAAGCGCGATCGCTGCGCCGAGGTATGCAGAGTTGTAGATTCCGCGATGTCCGTGGATGGTAACCGTTGCATAGCCGGCATGAATATTGGGCACGTACAAGTAACCCGCGTACAGTGCGACGGCGATGGTGAGGAGAAACGTGAACCGGCGCGTGCGTTCCACCGCGTCGGCACCCGCAATGGAAACAATCGCGTTCATACGGCGCGGTTCTCGCGAACTTTCACCAGATACGCTTCCTCGAGCGTTGGTGCGGCGCTCGAGAAGCCGTCGGGAGCGCGATGTGCGCAGAGTCGAACCAGCACGCCGTCGCGGCGCCGCACGGCTGAGGTCACCGCGAACCGTTCGCGCAGCGCCGACAGGCGCTCCGGAGCCACGATGCCTTCCCACGCACGTCCCGCGAGTTGCCCCGCCAGCGCGTGCGGTGGCCCGTCGGCGATGACCGCGCCGCCGGCGATCATGACGACGCGCTCGGCGATCGTTTCGACGTCGGAAACGATGTGCGTCGAGAGAATCACGATGCGTTCGCCCGCGATACCTCCGATCAGTTCGCGAAAACGGGAGCGTTCTTCGGGATCGAGGCCGACGGTTGGTTCGTCGACGATGGCGACCTGCGGATCGTTCAATAAAGCTTGGGCGATTCCGACCCGTTGCTTCATGCCGCCGGAGAACGCGCCGAGCGGGCGATTACCCGCCGAAGACAGATTCAACTGCTCCAAAAGATCGCCGATCTTGCGTTCGGCTACGCTTCCGCCCATGCCCTTGAGGGCCGCCACATAGCGTAAGAACTCGCGGGCGCTCAAATTGGGGTAAACGCCGGCATCCTGCGGCAGATACCCCAGGTTCGAACGCAACGCGTCGGGTGCGCGCGCGACGTCGATGCCGTTCCAGCGAACGGTTCCCGCGGTGGGTTTGAGCACCGTCGCGAGGATGCGCATTAAGGTTGACTTTCCGGCGCCGTTTGGTCCCAACAACCCGAGCACACCGGGGCCGATATCGAGCGAAACACCGTTGAGCGCCTGCATGCCGCTGCGATAACGCTTGGTGAGCGCTTCGATCTCCAACCTATTCATGCCGCAGCTACCCGCAGGCCGGCACGATTGTTTCGGCGGCTGCCCCGCAGCTTGCGCCACCGTAACGCCGTGAGGCTCGCTATAGCGCAGACGACGCAATGAATTCTCAAGCGAAGAGGAACATTTTGCGTGGATTGTCCGGATCGGTGGTTGCTTTCACTGCGTCTATGCATGGCCGCCACTGCTTATGCATGCTAACCTATGAAGGACGCGGCCGCGGCCGATGCGAGCTTGGCGTAAAGAGCACTTCCAACCAAAAGAGGACGGAAATCGTGCGTCGTTGCTTTCTTACCGGCTTGACCTTGACCATACTGTTCGGAGCGGGTTGCACGGGCAACGTTCGGACGTCGCCTTCCCTGGCGGCGATTTCCAATGGGGATTCGGCGGCGCAGCGCTCGAGGAGCGCCGCAGGCTACATTGAGACTCTGCTGCACCGATTCAAAAGCAGCCCCGATGCGGCCAGCCCGGAGGCCGGTTTGATCTTGGATGCGAGCGGCAATCTTTACGGCACGACGATCGGGGGCGGGCATCATCCCGCGTGTCCCGGAGGATACGATACCGGTTGCGGTACGGTGTTTACGATCGACGCATCAGGCAAAGAGCGCCTGCTCTATAGTTTCCGTGGAAAACCCGACGCGAGTCAGCCGTTCGCGGGGTTGTTGCTCAAAGCCGGCAACCTTTACGGTACGACGGCGAGCGGCGGCAACGTGAAGCCGTGCTATGTGTACGGGGGAAACGGCTGCGGCACCGTGTTTCGGGTCAACAAAAGCGGCTCCGAAGCGGTTGTGTACGAATTCAAAGGAAACTTCGGAAGCGGGAAAGGCGACGGACAGGGCCCCATGGGCGGACTCGTTTCGGATGCCGCAGGAAATCTCTACGGCACGACTCCCTTCGGTGGAAAATACGAATCCGGTACCGTGTTCGAAATATCCAAGACCGGCACGGAGACGGTTTTGTATTCCTTTACGGGCGCGGCCGACGGCGCGCGTCCGTATTCCGGAGTCGTTCGCGATGCCGCCGGCAATTTATACGGCGTTACCAACTTAGGGGCCAATAGCACGTGCACGAGCGGATGCGGTACGGTCTTCGAACTCAACGGTACCGGCACGCTCACCACGCTGTACCGGTTCAAGGGTGGGAAGGATGGCGGAAATCCCCGCGGCGGATTGGCGATGGATGCCGCCGGAAGCCTCTACGGCACGGCGCAGAACTACGGCGACCTCAGCTGCAACAAGCGCGGAGGCAACCCGGGCTGCGGGTCTGTGTTCAAGGTAGACTCGAGCGGAAAATTCACGGTGTTGCATACGTTTGCCGGAAGCCCGGACGGCGCGACGCCGTCGGAAAGCCTGACGCTCGACGAGAACCGCCAGCTGTACGGTACTACGTCATTTGGCGGCGACAACAGCTGTAACGGCGGCTACAGCTGCGGCGTCGCTTTCGAGATCGACGCCTCCGGAACTGAATCGGTGCTCTACACGTTTACCGGCGGCATCAACGATGGTGAAGTCCCGTACGGCGGTCTCGTACGCGATACCACCGGAAATTTGTACGGCACGACGGTCAGTGGAGGACCCGGTCCGTGTAACCAAGGATGCGGCGTCGTCTTCAAGCTCGCCCCGCCGCAAACAAGGCACGCCGGATTCGCGCGCGAACTTCGACCGCGATGAGCCCGAGGGGCGTATCTGCGGAGTGCACGAGAGGAGGGCGGTGAATGCCCGAAGAGTTCAACCTCGATCGCCGCCGCTTTTTCGGTACCGCTGCCATGGCTGCGGCCGCCGCCCAGCTCGGCATGTTCGGTTCGGCGGACGCGCAATCCAGCAATGCAACGCCGGCCGGCGCAACAACGGCAACGCCCACCAACGCGTCGTTCGGCCCCCTGACGCAAATCGATGCCGGAGTCTTGAATATTGGATATGCGCAAGCCGGCCCCGCCGATGGCGTTGCGGTGATTCTTTTGCACGGCTGGCCGTACGACATACACAGCTACGTCGACGTCGCGCCTTTGCTCGCGTCCGCCGGCTATCGCGTGATCGTCCCGTATCTGCGCGGCTACGGCACGACGACTTTTCGTTCGACGCGAACGTTTCGCAACGGTCAGCAATTGGTCGTTGCTCTCGATATCATCGCGCTAATGGATGCTCTCAAAATCGAGAAGGCGATACTCGCCGGTTTCGATTGGGGAGCGCGAACGGCCGACATCGTGGCGGCGCTCTGGCCCGAACGCTGCAAAGCCCTCGTTTCGGTGAGTGGGTATCTAATTACGAATCTTGCGGCGAACTTGCAGCCCCTACCGCCGGCGGCCGAATTGGGATGGTGGTACCAGTACTATTTTGCGATACACCGCGGAGAAATCGGTTACGCTCAGAACCGGAACGACTTTAACAAGCTCATCTGGAAGATCGTTTCGCCAAAATGGAACTTCGACGATGCGACGTTCGACCGCACCGCGGCGGCCTTTAGCAATCCGGATCACGTCGCCATCGTGATCCACAACTACCGATGGCGACTGAGTCTAGCTAAAGGCGACCCACAATACGACGATCTCGAACAGAAGCTTTTTGCGGGGCCAGTCATCACCGTGCCAACGATCACGATCGCGAGCGATTTCGATGGTGCGGCCGCGTCGGGAGCGGCCTACGCCGACAAATTTTCGGGCAAATATTCGCACCGAATCTTCAACGGCATCGGCCACAACGTACCTCAAGAAGCTCCACAGGCTTTTGCCGACGCCGTCATCGCAGTCGCCCACTACTGATCTGATCGTCCCGTCTCTAGCGAGCGATTTCGAAGGCGTTCCCGCAACCCGCTTCGGCGTAGCACTGCTTGTGGCCGCCACCGGAGGACGTCGTGCCGAAAAGATTACCCGCGCTGTCCAAAACGACGGGAGCCATTGGTTCGCTTCCGTCCTTGCCGTCGAACGTCCACAGGACTTTCTCGAGGTGGGTGCCGGCCGCCAGTTCGAATAGGGTTCCCGAATTCGACGCGCTGCCGAACGTCGTGCCGTAGATGTTGCCGCTGCCGTCGAAGGTAATTCCGGCGAAAGGTCCAGCTCCATCGGCGCCGCCCTTGAACGCGTAGAGCGTTACCATCGTCCACGGCCCGGATTTTGAAGGTTTCAGTTTGTAGACCGTCCCCTGCCTCGGAGTGCCTCCGTCTGCCGTCGTCCCGTAGATGTTCCCCGCTTTATCGAGCACCGGAGCGCCGAGCGGATACGTGGCTATCTTCTTAAAGGAATACAAGACGACCGGGTTCCAACCGCTGCTCTTTCGTTCGAGTTCGAAGACGACCGCCGGTTTGAGGAATCCGCTCGAAATACCGAAGATATTGCCGTTGGGATCCATGACCAGTCCGCCGCCTCCACCGTTGGCGGCTGGCATGCCAAGATCGTAAATGATCTTGTATTGCCAGCCGCTCCCAGACGGACTGATCTCGAAGACGCCTTCGGTAATGGCGCCGCCGTCGTGGTAGACGTTGTCGGTGCCGTACACGTTGCCGCCCTGGTCCACGATCAGATTATTGAATGGGTATGCGTCGCCGTTTCCAAAGTTGTGTAGTGCCTTTTCAACCCAACCGTGCGCCGTGTGGTGGAACCGGTAAGCGACGCCGAGTCCGTTCGTGCCGCCCTCACCGGTAATTCCGTACAGATCTCCATGTTTGTCGAAAACCAGCGGCGTAAATTGGGGATACGCTCCGTCCAAATAATCCTTGAATTTGTGAAGATCCGTTTCGCTCCAGCCACCCGTGCCGTTTGGAGAGAGTTCGTACAGCGTTCCGTATCCCAAGCCGCCGGCAGTCGTAGTTCCATAGTAGTTGCCGGCACCGTCGGGCGTCAGGGGTGACGGGCGATTGCTCTTGTAGGTAGAGCTCGTGAACTTATCCAGTACGAGTTCTTTCGTCGACTGCGTTCCACTCGCCGCGAATGGAGCGCCCACGCCGGGCATCGCGGGATTATTCGAAACCGAACAGCCCGTCATCACCAGAGCCGCTAGAGCGATGCGCAATCGAAGCACGTCCCGGCGGGACTTCGACTGGACCGCTTCGGGGCTCCCTTCAGGGCGACAAAGTCTCATAAAACGGTCGCGGCGTTGGTTGCCGGGTACGGCGGCGAACCCGGCTTCTTCGGCCCCGCCTGCGGTAAGGAAGGCTGCACGCAGGTAGACGTCGAGGCGGCCGGCGGCGTCATAGATCCGGGCGCATGGCGCTCGGCGGCTTTGCGCGCGTCCGGAATGACGGAACCGGGTGACGCAGGACCTTCGCGCGCGCAATTCGGACTAGGCGCGGGCGGCGGCGTTGGTGTCGGCGTCGGCCTTGGCGTCGGCGTCGGCGTTGGTGCCGGCGTTGGCGAAAGCGTTGGAATAGGCGACGGCGTGGGCGAGGGGGTTGGCGGCGCTGACGCTGGTGACGGTGCCGATGACGGGTTGTTGTGTGTCGATAGGCCCGCTATGAGGCCGCCTCCCAAGACCGCCGCCCCGGCGGCGATGGGCCAGGTGGCAGCAGCCGTCGTTCGACAGGCTGACGCTTCGGCAGCGGCGGCGGCGCTATTACTGCCCGGTCCTCCGAAGTCGCAAAAGGTGCTCATCGTCTCGGTTGACGTCGTCGCGATCGTCGAGACCGAGGTGGAATTTACCGCATCCCCGGAAATGGAGACGGTCAACGCTTGACCGGCTCTCAGTTCGAAAACGCGACCGTCCTTTAAGGTGACTAGGACGGGAAGGTTCGGGTCGCTCAGTGAGTACACGTTCACCTGCAGCGCAGTATTGGAAAGGCTAATGTCGCCCTCCGTTCCTCGAACCGATATTTGTCCGACGCTGGTTTGGAACGTGTAGTTGGCTTGAGCGCCCGCCGGATGTTGCACGATGAAGCGCGTCTTACCGTTAAAGATAATGAAGTTTGCGGTTGTGATGTTCGGCTGCTGGCCGAAAAATGCCAGCTGCACTCGAGTCTGCGAGCCGACCAAGACGCGCGTGCTATCCGGCAGCGAAATCGCCGCCAGCGACTTGTCTCCGGTAATCGCGAAGTCGCTATTGGCGAGCAAGATCGTTGCACTTGGCGCGAGCGGCTTCGACGCGCCGGAGGATTGCTGGTACGTAACGTCACCCTTGACGTTGGCTAGAACGTTGTCGCCGGCTGCGTCGGCGGCAACCACCATCGAAACGCAAACGGCCATGACGAGCACAATTGAGGAACGTCTCTTCATGATGTCCTCCGCCGCACCTTAAAAACGCGGCCAACCCGGGAGAGCGCTTCTGGAGCCCTCTATCGGGTCCCTCGGAGCCCGTTACGGCCGGTGAGCAGTTCCCTCAAAAGGTGAGGCGATCGTCGGCATCGAGGATGTCGAGAATTTTCGAAAGCTCGGGGCGGGCCGCGATAACGGGGTGGCGCCGGCGCACCAGAATCTGATCTTCGGGCGACATGCGCTCGATGACGAACGTCTCCAGCTTCGCATTCAGCACGGGGGCAGCAGCAGGGTCGACTCGGGCCGCTAACCATTCGACCAGCGCCGCCTCGTCGGCGGCTTCGGCCACCGCATTCCGAAGCTCGTTCATGTCTAAGCCTAAGCGTCTCACCACGTAGGCGCTGAACCCGGTATCGTGGTTGAGGTACGCTCCTAAACTGCCTCCTGCGAGTTCCGCGCGCAGCTTATCGACGGTGCGCGGCAAGAGGTAGAACCCGAGCATCGTCTCGCGTGGTCCGCGTGGCGCGTGCTTCCGGAGATCGAGCGCCGTCATATCCTCGCCTCTCGATACAATGCGCCTTGCCGCATAGTCCTGGATTCAAGGTTTCTTCATACCGCCCGGCTAGCCTTGGGGAAAACCAACTTGGAGGGTTCATGTTCAACACACGCGTGGGATTGTTGTCGGTCATCGTCGCCGCCGCATTGGTTGCCTGCACGAGTCGTGGCAGCGGCGGAAGCGTGGTTCCCGAGGCGGGTCCGGTTACGCTGCCCGGATTACCGGACCTGGCCGTAACGGCGGCACTTCCCAAGAACACGGTCGGGGAAGAGCTCCCCAGCGAGGGCCTGGGGTCGCTCAAATCGCAATTCTGGAAAGCCACGATCGGCGGATTCACGCAAACGACGTATTCGCAAACTTTGGGCTTTCCGCCGGGGACGAAGATCACGCTGCGGAATCTCTCGAAAACGACGGAGCACACGCTGAACGTCGTCGAAGCGATAAAGGGACCGCCGGCAAAATTTCCGAGCAACCCAAGTCTCTCGTTCACTCCCAAGGGAAACGGCATCCTCGGCAGCGGCTATGCCAGCGGCATTCTCAAGCCGGGCAAATCGGTGACCATCACCCTTTCGAAAGCGGGGACCTATTTGATCGGTTGCGCATTTCACTATAGCGAAGGGATGCGCGACGTTTTCGTCGTCTCCAAGACCGCGAAGCCGGGCCAGCAGGCGACTCCCCCGCCGCACCACTAGAAGCGAGGCCGATTCGGCGTATTGCCCGAACGCGGCAAGGTGATGGCTGTCGACGCGAGCGCCATTCTGGTCGTCACCGGCGTGCTGACCGCCGGCGCGGGGATCGGGGCGATCCTGCCGCGACAAATTTTCAAGCTCCTGTTCGGAGCAGTCGACCCGGATGCGCCGATGATCCTGGTCGTGCGCCATTGGGCCTTGCTGGTAGCGCTGGTGGGATGTTTGCTCGTGTACGCCGGCTACCATCCTGTAGCCCGGGTTCCGGTAATGGTAGTCGGGATCGTAGAAAAATTCGCGATCGCGGCGCTCGTGCTGGCAAGTCCGTTTCGAAAAAGACCGGCAGTCGCTTTGGTGGCCGCTGCCGACGCCGTGATGGCGGCGCTGTACGTGCTCTTGCTGACTCGACCGGGGTCTTAGTCGAGAAGTAAGGTCCTCGTGCCTAAAAGCCGTTCGACCGCGCGGCTCGAATGGATAGAGGATGGCTGCAACGAGTGAAAACGGACGCTTTTCCGACGCCCACGCCGAACGGTTCACGCATCGGCTCGAAACGTTTTTCGATATCGTGCTGGGCCTGTGCTTGGGAATGATGAGCCTGAACTTGGCTCTACCGCGCCACGCGGTAAACGTTTATACGCAACCGCTTGCCCTGGCTGCGTTTGCCTTTACTTTTCTCGTCGTAGCGCTGGTTTGGTACTCGCACAATCGTCTGTTCGAATACTTTTTCGTACCGACGCCTTTGACCACCACCCTAAACTTCGTTACCCTGGCTCTCGTCGTGTGGCTCGTGTATCAGTTGCAAGTCTACGTACACTTCCAAGGTACCGGCGAAGGCGTGATTGCGGCCACCAGCTATATCGTTACGTTTTCGATCGTATGGCTGATGCTCATGGCGCTGTTCGCGATCTCGATGCGTATCCGGTGGGATGCGATCGTTACGCACGAGCGTCGCATCGGCATCTTGTCGATCGCGCGGCTCGGAACCATCGGAGTCGGCTCGCTCGCGACCCTCGCGTTAACGCATGCCGTTGGCTGGGCGCCCGAAAACGTGTTTGTGGCAATCTTCTTTTGGGCGGCGCTTGGGCGCGCGATCGGACCGATCGTCGTACGCCGACTCGCTCGGTGAACCGTCCGGGTTGCCTGTCGGGGCGAGTCGATTCGGCCGCCCGCTCAGAGTGTGATTTTCGCCGGTACTGGAGCGACTAATAGAGCGATATGGTTGCCTCGCGTCAGGAACGGTTCGAAGCCCTGCTCCACGAGCATCGGAACGTCGTCTACAAGATCTGCGGTTCGTATTGCCGGGATCGAGACGATCGCGACGACCTCGCGCAGGAAATCGCCGTCCAGCTCTGGCGTTCGTTCGCCACCTTCGACGGTCGCTCCACGTTTGCGACGTGGATGTACCGCGTCGCACTCAATGTCGCGATTTCATTCCAACGGCGCGAGATCCGGCGGAGGCGCGACCTTGGTTTTGGCGACGAATGCCTTCTCCAGGTGCCAGAACCGGCTCGAGATGAGCCGGAGGATATCCGTTGTCTTTACGAGTTCATCGAGGGGCTCCCCGCGCTCGACAAAGCCCTCACACTTCTCTACCTCGACGAACATCGCTATCGAGAGATCTCCGAGATCGTCGGCATCACGGAGACGAATGTCGCAACCAAACTCGGCCGGCTCAAACAGCGCATGAAGGCGCACTTCGCCGCGCGCGGCGCCGCAACTCAATAAAGAAAGCAGGAGCGATGGAACGAGACGATTTTCAAAACATGTGGGCCGCCGACCGGCACCGCATCGACGCGGCGATCGGCATGAATCGCCGGATCTTGCACGCGATTAGCCTCGATCCCGCACTAGCAGCCGTTCGCTGGGTGGCCGTCGTGGAACTGTTTGGCAACGCGGCGGCGATCCTTGTGCTGGGTTCGTTCGCTTTCGATCACCTTGCCGAACTGCGTTTCGCTCTGCCCGCCATCGTTCTTGGCGGGTGCGCGATCGCGCTGCTGAACCTTCAAATCAGGCAGATCGTCGATGCCCGCCGCCCCGGCTATGACGAGCCGATCACGGCCGTCCAGAAGCGGCTCGAAAGCTTGCGCATCCGCCGAATTCGTTCGACGCGGTGGATTTTCGCGCTCGCCGTTCTCGCTTGGATTCCGCTTCAGATCGTCGCCCTCAAAGGGCTGTTTGGGATCGACACGTACGCCTTCGGAGCGGCGTACTTCTGGTCGAACGTGATCTTCGGAATTCTCGTCGCCGCAAGCGTACTTTGGGCATCGCGAACCTTTTACGTTCGTCTCCAAAGTGCTCCGGGCGTGGGCACGCTCGTGCGGTCGTTGACGGGAAATAGCATCAACGAGGCTCGCCGTATCATTGCGTCGATCGTCGCGTTCGAAAGCGACGCTTCCTCGCCGGACGCCGGATCGCCATGACTACGGCGCGACGGCTTTGCTCGCCGTTACGCCGCGTCCGCTGTTGTCAACCTTCGTCTCGGTCGCTCGCCGGAGATACGAGCCGTAGCGTTGGTCTCTTCGCCAGAATTGGAACGATCGTCGCGACCAGCATCACCAGGGCTGCGGGCAGCAGCCATGCGGTGACCGATCCGGTCGCATCTTCGACCAATGCAGCCGTCAGCGGCCCCAGTATTCCGGCGGCGGCCGCTGCCGTGAGTACGAATGAGTAGTCCTCGCCGAGATAGCGCGTCCCGAAGAGATCCGCCATCACGGCGGGTGCAATGCCGAAGATGCCGCCGAAACATAGCATCGTCGCGAAGAAAACCAGCGGCATCGCCGCCGCGTCGTGCCCGCGTGCGATCCAAAACAAGGCGATGCCTTGCAGCGCGAAGCAGACAGCGAGCGCGGCTCTCCGGCCGGTGACGTCCGACAGCCACGCCCACACAAAGCGGCCCACGCCGTTGGCGGCGGATAACGCGCCGAACGCGACCGTCGCGGCCGCGGCAGTGAGGCCGGTGACGTTTGCATAGATCGGCACGGCGTTGCTGAAAAGCGCCAGGCCGCACGTTGCGTTGACGAACACGACCAGCCACATCATATAGAATGCACGCGTTCGAAGCATCTCGGCCGGTTTGAAGTCGCGCTCCAAAGCCAGCCCTCTAGCCGCCTTTGCAACGGTGAAGCCAGGCGGGGGCGGATGGAGCACGAGCGCGGTCAAACCCCCGACGATGAGAAAGACGATGCCGGACCAAAAGAACACGTGCGCGATGACCGCGATATCGCCTTGGGCGATCGCCGGCGGAACGACGAACGCTCGGCCGCCGGTAGTGGCGGCATTGCGCGCCGCAACGAATGCATCGGTCGAGTTTGCGACGCGTTTGAACGAGGCGAGCGAACCAACAACGAGGTTGAACGCCAGCGACCCTAAGCCGTAGCCGCCGAGAATCACGCCGTTGGCTAAGCCGCGTTCTTCCGGAAACCACTTCGTAATGGTCGCGCCCGGGACGACGTACACCATGCCGCATCCGAAGCCTCCGATCGCGCCGTACGTCAAGTATAACCACCCGAGTCCGAACCGCTGCAGTCCGAGCCCGGCAAGCAGACTGCCCGCCCCCCAGAGGGTCGCGCCGGCAAACGCAACGCCGCGCGGCCCAAAGCGATCGTGCGCGATTCCTCCTACCACGGCGCCGACGGCAAAGAACACGATGACGAGCGAGAATACCAGCGCGACTTGGACGCTCGTCCACCCGAATAGCGCGACGAGCGGCCGCGTAAAAAGACTCCACGAGAACACCGCGCCGGCGACCGACATCACGATGAACCCCGCCGCGAGGACGATCCATCGCTCGCTCGGGCGCACTGATCGAGCCATTTGGCGATGGTTTCTGCTTTCGCGAGCTCGTATCCGGCAGCACCCAACCGCGTTGCGGCGAAGCCAGTTGCAGCGAAGAGGACTACGATGACAAAACCGGCTTTCATGCTATCGGCACTAGGCGTAAGCCTGACGCTCGCGATGAGCGCAGGCGCGTCGAGCGCGCCGGCACCGGAGCGCTCGTTACCCCGGATTGGCGTGCGATCGGGCACGCCCTATGCGGAGTTTTACAACGTCGCAACCGGCGCACGGTTTTCGCCCGGCGGCTTCAACTACACCATCCTCGACCGGGTCGCGAATCGGAAAACGTTTCCCTACCGGCCGACCTACGCCCACGTGACGTTCGATTCCGGATTTTACGACCCGGCTTCGATCGATGCCGTACTCGCCTCGATGCACGACCACGGCTTTAACGTGATCCGCGTGATTCTCGACAGCGGCGATGCGGTGCACCAAGATCGCGGGCAGTACGGCATAGCCGGACCGTTCGAAAGCCTGGGTCTCTACAAACCTTTCGTCGATAACCTCGTCGATTTTCTCAGACGTGCGCGAAGGCACGCGATGTACGTCATCGTAGCGCTGCACGCGTATCCCGAAAACCGCGGCTTCCGGACCATGGTGCAATCCGGAACGCTCCCCCACGTTACCGGTACCAACCAATACTATTTTTCGCCCGGCGGAATTCGCGCAAAAACCGCCTACGTCACCGATCTCGTGAGGGACGTCGCTTCGGTTGACGGCGGATCGTTACTCACCACGGTTCTTGCGTGGGAAGTGCAAGTCGAGATATTCGTGAGCGACATTTGGGAACCGTTTTCGCTGCATTCGGGTACGGTCGTGACGGCCGACGGCCGGAGCTATGACATGAGCGACGCCGCTTCGCGCCAAGCCTGCATGGATGCGAATTTAGTCAACTGGGCGACTGCGGTGTCGGCAGCAATCCGCGCGCAGGATCCTCACGCCTTGGTTACGGCCGGCTCGGCGACCTACGACGCGGTGCACAAGCCGGGTGGGCCCAACGGGCTCATCGGCACGCCGGGAAGTGACCCGCGTTATCCGCCACGCCTGCTGGCATTCGCGCGCTCGCGGGCGTTGTCGTTCATCGACGTCCATGCCTATCCGAGGAACTATTCCGGTTATACGCTCGAGCACGATCTCGATTCGAACGAGTTCGGCAGTTGGGATCGCCGAGCGATGCCGGTCCTAATCGGCGAATTCGGCGCCAATCAGCGCCAGTTCCCAACGGTAGAAAGTGCGATTGCGGCGATCCGCCGGCAACAACAAGAGGCGCTTAGGTTGGGAATTGCCGGCACGGTCTATTGGACCTGGAATACGTTGCCCGACCGAGACAAGTGGTGGAGCGCGGTCGAAGACGACGGAGCGGTCTTGAAAGCGCTGCTCCGCCCGTAATCGCTGCCGATTGCCCTGACGGCGTAAGTTACGTGTCGTGCGGTAACGCGTAGTCGCCGACGATGTCGATGGCGAAATGTGCAAGCGCTGCCGCACCAGCAGCGGCGCACAGCAATAACGGACACAGCATGCGGAGACCGCCACGCATTTCGCGCCCATTCTGGGGTGGCAGCCGGTCCCCTTGGCGGCACGCATTTCAATGACGACGATCATCGCGTCAAGAGGGTGCAAGCGGCGTCTAGCGAATACGACCATTGCACATCTAGTAAGGAGTCATGCATGAAACGTCTTGGCATTTCGCTCTTTTGCGGTCTTGCAATTGCCGCATCCTCGGTTGCGGCGGCGGTTGCGAGCCCGCCGAATCTGACCGGTACGTGGTCCGTTCAGCAAACCGGTCTCAACGGCAATAGCACGTCGACCGTTACGCTGACGCAGTCGGGCAACGGCATCGTCGGCAAAAACGCGGCAAACGGAAACGGCATTACCGGAACCTTCGTCAACGACACGCAGATCAACGGCAAGTGGCACGGGCCGGGCGGCGCCGGATGGCTCACGGTCTACGCCACCGCCAACGGTCACAGCTTGAACGGCACGTGGGGCTACAATGGCCGGCCCGCCAATGGATCGTTCGTCGCCAACAAGGTGCTACCGCCGTCGCCGATTACGGCGGCCGGCTCGTGGCACGTCACCGGCGCGGGCGGCCCGACGGCGTTCTTGGGAACGATGCGCTGCACGCAGTCGGGACCATCGGTCGTTTGCCACAGCGGACCGGTCATACTCAACGGCAAGTTCCGCGCGAAGGACAAAGTGCGTGCGACCTGGAGCGGCGGCGGCAAATCGGGCTGGTGCTCGTTCTGGTTCAACGGCGACAACAACAGTTTCAACGGCATTTGGGGCAATGGCGCCGACACCACGCCGCCGGTCGGCCGCGTCGTCGGACAGCGCTCTCTCGGCGGCTAAACGCAAGTCGCGCGCGTCGCGACGACATGACGCCCATGGTACGGCACCCCGGCGGGGTTTTGGCCGATGACCATAGGGGGAAAATTGTCGTCGCGATGTGCGAGCTGGGCGTCTTGTGGAGATTCGAGTCGGACGACGCGGCCGGCGTTCTTCGCCGCCGCCGCGTCTTTCTCGCGCGGTTGGAAGACCACCCTGGGTGGTCCCTCGATACCTACGCGGCGAAAATCATCTTCACCGAGCTGGTCACCAACGCAATGCGGCACGCGCCCGGTCCCGTTCGAATCGTTCTCGAATGCGACGGCCGGCAGGTCGCGCTGAGGATTACCGATCGCGGACCGGGATTCGTCTTTGCGCCTCGTTTGCCACCGGACGCGATGAGCGAAAGCGGGCGCGGACTGTTTCTCGTTTCGAAGATGGCCCCGTCGGTTCGGGTGGAGCACCTTGCCTCCGGTACGGCCGTCGTCGCGACGCTGCCGCGCTCGTGAGGGTCCCTTCCACGATTGGCTGCTATAGCGATGCGACCGAGCGTCTGAAAACGCTTCGGGAGGGGGCGCATCGCTGATGATGAAGAGCGTGCGCGGTTTGCGCCTTGCACGAGCGTTCGTGGCGCTGGTTTGGCTGACGGGATGTTCGTTGGCCTCGAATCAGTCGCCGTTCAATCAATCGGCCGTGCCTTTCGTGCGGCCGGATCCGTTGCTGCAAGCAATGGCGGCGCACGGCGTCGGAAAAATCAAGCACGTCATAATCGTCATCCAAGAGAACCGCAGTTTCGACAACCTTTTCCAAGGCTATCCCGGCGCCGACACCGTGAGCCAAGGCCAGGATTCGAAGGGAGGAACGATCGCATTACGGCCGGTCGGTCTGGCGGCGGATTATCTCATCGATCATTCTTCGTATGCCATGTTCGGCGACTGCCACGGACGTGGCAAGCGGCCGGGGACCCACTGTCGCATGGACGGCTTCGACGAAGAATCCGTTGAGGGCGGGCCGGTCAAGAACGCGCAGTACGTCTACGTACCTCACAGCGAGACGAAGCCGTACTTCGACATGGCGCACGAATGGGTGCTGGACGACCGCACGTTCGCTTCGCAGCTCGACGAAAGCTTCGTGGCCCACCAATACCTGATCGCAGCGCAAGCGCACAGCAGCGTCAACGTTCCCTCCGGGCAGTGGGGCTGCGGCGGCGGCAAACGCGATCTCGTTTTGACGATCCTGCACGACCGCTCCTACGGGCTCTATCAGCAGCCGTGTTTCGACTACAAGACCATCGGGGATGAGCTCGACGCCGCCGGGTTGCCGTGGCGCTTCTATACCAGCGGATACGTGAGTCCGTCCGGCGGGCCGGCCGGTCTGTGGTCGGGATATCAAGCCGTCCGTCATATTCGGCGCGGCCCCGACTGGACCAAGGACGTGATTACGCCGCAGAGCGCGTTTATCACCGACGTGGGACACGACAAACTCGAGGCGGTCACCTGGATCACGCCGCTATGCGACGATTCCGACCACGTCGCGTGCGGCGGCGGCTACGGTCCCTCGTGGGTCACGTCGCTGGTCAATGCCGTCGGCAAGAGTCCTTTTTGGAAGACGACCGCGATCTTCGTTTTATGGGACGATTGGGGCGGTCTCTACGATCACGTGTCGCCGCCGTTTCGAGATTACGACGGCCTCGGTTTCCGCGTACCGCTCCTCGTCATCTCGCCGTATGCGAAAAAGAATTACGTTTCGCACGTCCAGTACGAGACCGCAAGCGTGCTGACGTTCGCCGAGGACGTGTTCGGCTTGGGACGGCTCGCGAACAGCGACGCACGCGCGCAGTCGCCGGCGCGCGACTGCTTCGATTTCACCCAAGCGCCGCGCGCGTTCGTGCCGATCAAGGCACCGCGAGGTCCGGAGTTTTTCCTGCATCAACGCAACGACTGGCGCGCCCCCGACTACGAATGACGCTGCGGAGGTGCCCCGCCGTCAGTCCGCGCCATGGCCCGCCGGTACGTTCTGGCCGATCGCATGTTTCCGTTGGAGTTCGGTCCGAGCTTCACCGCGCATTTGAGCTTGATCGCGGCTAACACGCTGTCTCGCCGGAACCGGTGGCCGAAGTCGATGCTACTAACCCAATCGCCCCGCGCCTTCACGCCGATTCCGGCGAAGTATCCGGAATCGCGGTTCTTGAACGAGCGGCCTTCGTTCGTCCCTCCCGACGACGAATAGCGCCCGCTCCGATCCTGGGGAAAGGCGCCCGCCGAAGTCGAAGCATCCGCCGGCGGGGGCAATCCATTGCGGCCTCCGTCCCGTTTGCTTACTTGGAGGTAACTCGATATGACCGTTCGTGCATTTGCCGCGATCGCATTTGCGTTCGCCGCATCGGTGACGTTCTGCATGCCGCCGAAGGCCTTCGCCCAGGATTCGATGGCAACGCCGACCCTCTACAAACAACTCGGCGGATACGACGCCATCGCCGCCGTGAGCAACGATTTCATCACGCGGCTCGCCACCGACCCCAAGCTCAGCCGATTTTTCGTCGGACTCAACGACAAACATAAGG
Organism: Candidatus Tumulicola sp.; assembly: GCA_049585095.1. Lineage (GTDB taxonomy): Bacteria > Vulcanimicrobiota > Vulcanimicrobiia > Vulcanimicrobiales > Vulcanimicrobiaceae > Tumulicola. Next base: position 4,478 of record JBAUZB010000309.1, on the reverse strand, counting down.
CGCAAGTGACGCAACGCGTCGTCGAGTTTTTGTGCGCAAAAACCGGCGGACCGTGCATTTACACCGGAACCGACATGAAGGTCACGCACGCCGGACTGCACATCACCGACGACGATTGGAATGCCATGCTCGGAGACTTCGCGCAGACGGCGGCGAAGTTCAATATTCCGGCGAACCTGCAAAAACAGATCGGCGACTTCTTTACGAGCTTAAAACCCGATATCGTCACCGGACCGTAAGCCAGGCGCCTTTCGAACCGAGATTTCGTTGCCGGAACAAAACGAAGCGCCCCTAAGCAGCGCCCTGTTATTGACGATGACGCAGCCACAGCTCGACGATCTTTTCACGCGAAGCCCGGCCGGCGCCATCCCCAACGGCGAGGCACGGGGTACGGCCATCCTCGCCCCGGGGACGCCGTTGAGCGACGAGATCGCCGAAGCGATCGAACTCTTCGCATGGCAGGGCAAGACCTTCGACGCCGCGCGCGGCACGCTGGTCAACAGCGTGTCGCCGCTGCGGGTCCACGCCGTCGCAGCGCAGGTCTACGTGGCGCCGAGTTGGTCCGACGGCAAACCGTGCATCGTGCTCGACTACTCCAAGACGTCGGTCGTCGCGCACTGGGTCCGCGACGAGATTCGCCTGGTTGCGCCGAACGTCTACTTGGGCGTGGCCTTTTGGTGGCGCAAGCGGATCATCAACTTCAGCCTTGAGTTTTTCTAGTGGCTGGTAACGCCCATTAGCAGGCGTGCGCCGGGTCGTCCCTTAAGGTTCTATTACGCGGTGTACGGATTCTCGCTGTTTCGATTTCGAAACGTTGTTTTCATCAAGGAGATATCATGGCCCTACGTCAGCTCATCGTAGCGGCTGCCACGCTGGCAGTCGTTGCCCTTCCCGCCTACGCACTGGCTCAAATCGAGAGCACCCCAATTCCGGCGCTCGCCAAGCCAAACTTCGCTCCGGTAAACTTCATGATCGGGACGTGGACCTGCAGCACGAAAAGCGCGCGCCGCCCCGCGCCCTACGTGACCGTTTCGACGTACTCGCTCGACCCGACCGGTTACTGGATCAACGAAACCTCGACCACGAATCCAGCGTCCTGGATCCCGGCGAAGCTCACCGTTTCCGACAAGATTACCTACGATGCTGACACCAAGCGGTGGGTCGACGTGCTATCGGGCGATCAGGGCGCCTACGGCCTCCTCGTCTCGAAGGGCTGGAGTGGAAATCAAATCGTGTGGCGCGATGTGTCGTTCGCAGCGTCGCCCGATATCCGCAGTCAAAGCAGTACGACCACGACCAAAGTGAGCGACTCCAAGATGGTTTCGCATTCCACCTTTACCGAAGCCAAGACCGGACGTACGGTTTCCGTAACGTCGACCTGCACCAAAGGTTAGCCTCGGAGAACTTCCGATCGAGCCGGCGGCTCCCTCATTCTCCGTCACCTGGCAGATTCGAGGGAGCCTCCTGCTCGAAAAACGCTCGAGAGAGCGCCGCCTTGATCGGTATGAAGGCGCGCGGCTTTTGCGTGAAATCGAAGATGTCGACGATGCTGCTGGCGCGCCGGTCCGGGGCCTGCATCGGTTTGAGTCCCCAGTTGGCTTCGACGAAACGCAGAATGCTGCCGAACTCGTACTGCGTATGGGAGATCGTTCCGGCGCGCACGTACGGTGAGATCACCAGTAGCGGAACGCGCAAACCGAGTTCACCGAAGCCGAACTGCGGTGGCGGCTCGTGGTCGTAGTGACCACCCCAATCGTCCCAAACGACCACGATGGCGGTCGAATCCCAGAACTGGCTCTCGCCGATTGCATTGACGACTTGGGTGACCCACGACGGTCCGTGATCCGGGCCGCGAGACTCGTGGTCGGAATCCGGAACCGAAGGCGTCAGCCAGGTTACGTCCGCGAGCTTGCCGTGGGGAATGTCGTGGAGAATCGCCGACGACGGCGTCGAAATGTGCGACGTCCAATCCGAACCGTAGCGCACCGCCTTAATCGCCTCGAAGGCGTTCCACATGTACCCGGCGCCCCCCAACTTCAACGCGCCGGAATAGTACCTCCACGAGAGTTTCTTGGCATCGAGTTGGTCGGCCAGCGTGGTGTACGTCAAGCAGGGAAATGGACCGACTTTGCTTTCATAATCGTCGTTCTTCGTGATCAGCGACGTCACGGTTCCTTTGGGCGCGTCGCAGCCCCAGGCGTACGCCCCGTGATCGGGTGACGCCGGCCAGTTCACTAAGGCGTGCGCTGAATCGATTTGCTCGCCGCCGGCGACGAGTTCTTGGTGTGCGGTAAAACTGCCGCTGCCTTCGCCCTGGAACATGTGGTCGCCGAGCGCGTACTGTTGCGCCATCGTCCAGTACGGTTTGATGTCGTTCGGATTGACGTAGGTGTACGGGCGAAGCCCCGCGCGACCGGGACCGCCCCACGTGTCTAAATCGAAGCCGTCCATTTTCCCGCCGTCATAGGCGGTCGCAAACGACGACCAGCCGTTCGACAGCGTGACGTAAGCCAGCGGAACGCGCTTGAGCGGTACCACCCTACCGGTGTGCGTTTTGCCGGTCGTCGCACCGTCGGCGCCCGGATACGTTGCGAAAAAGTCGTCGAAGGTGCGATTCTCTTGAATCACGATCACGACGTGTTTGATATAGGCCGAACTGTTTGCCGGTTCGTCCAGCCGGTACGCCGTCGCCGATTCGGGCAACGCGGCCGTTCGCATAGCGTTTCCTGAGAAGCCGCCCGGCGTCGAACAGCCGGCGAGCATGCCGGCGAGCGCGATCGGAGCAAAGCGAGCGGTTTGCTTCATGAGATTGATTTTGGTTTCAAATATGCCAGCCGAAGGTGAACGTTCCTTGAGCGCATCGAAGGTCCTGGGTCGTACGCGAGAGGGGGAACGTCGGCCCGCGGGATATGAGCGCCTCATGAAGGTTCCGAATATCCTCGCCTCCGCTTGTGTCGCAGTATCGGTTGGCGTCGCGACGAGTTGCTCGGCAATTTCGGGAGTTCCCACGCGGGGTGCCGGCTTCACGCCGTCGTTTGCCGCCGCGTCGCCGGGGCCGCGGTACATCAAGCACGTCGTGATGTTGATTCAAGAAAACCGCAGTTTCGACAATCTTTTCGCGACGTATCCCGGTGCCGACGGTGCGACGACCGGGAAAACGCACGACGGGAAGACGGTGCCGCTCACGAAAGCGTCGCTCGTCGACAAGCTGGATATCGTCCATCAATGGGCGACGTTCGTCAAAGAGTACGACGGCGGCAAGATGGACGGCTTCGACTTGATTCACTTCGGTAGCGGCGGCGGGCCGCCGGCCGGCCTCTTCCCGTATCAGTACGTCGATCCCGGCGACATTGCGCCGTACTGGACGCTCGCGCAGCAATACGTGCTCGCCGATCACATGTTCGAACGTCAAAGCAGCGGCAGTTTCGTCGGACATCAAGACCTCATCGCCGGCGGAACGTCGATCGCTCCCGGTGAGAGCCTTGTCGACGATCCCAATATGCCGCCGTGGGGCTGCGACGATGAATCGGGCGCGAAAACCTCGCTGATTACGAGCACTCGCGGTTACCTGCACAACAAAGGGCCGTTCCCATGCTTAGACTATCGCACGTTGCGCGATTCGCTCGATGCCAAAGGCGTAACCTGGAAATACTACGCTCCAACGTTCAACTATAAAAGCGGCGGCTGGCTCTGGACGGCGTTCGACGCGATTCGAGCCGTTCGGCGCGGCCCCGAATGGCAAACCAACGTGGTGACGCCGCAAACGAAAATTCTCAAGGACATCGCCGCCAACGCGCTGCCGGCCGTTTCCTGGGTCGTTCCGGATAAGCTCGACTCCGATCACCCCGGCACCGGCTCGAATCGAGGCCCGTCGTGGATCGCGCAAGTCGTCAATGCAATCGGCAATAGCGCCGCGTGGAAATCGACCGCAATCGTCGTGGTATGGGACGACTGGGGCGGATTTTACGATCACGTTCCGCCGCCGCAACTCGATTATCAGGGCTTGGGCTTTCGCGTTCCCGCGCTGATCATTTCACCCTACGTTCCGAAGGGATACATTTCGCACACGCGTTACGAGTTCGGCAGCATTCTGAGGTTCATCGAGGACAATTGGGGGCTCGCGCGCCTGGGAACCAGCGATAAGCGCGCCGCGTCCATCGGCAACGTTTTCGACTTCACCAAGCCGCCGCGAAAGTTCCAAGTAATTCCGGCGCAGTATCCCGCCTCGTACTTCCAGCACGAAACGCCGTCGTATTTGCCGGTCGATACGGAATAGGGCCGAGCGCGCAGGAACGCTCCCGGCGTCCGAATCGTTGCACTGGTTGGGGGATCGTCGCGAGGAAAAGGGGCCTTGCGACCCCCTCTCCATCGCCGCGCTGCGGGCGAGTTTCGCTCGATTTAGAAAGCGCCCGCGCCTTTGGGCGCACCCCAGCCGGCTGGGCCCGAGTAGTTGCCGTACTGACCCGTTCCCGCGGTAC
>JBAUZB010000308.1:0-2890 GCA_049585095.1 Candidatus Tumulicola sp. | reverse complement strand
GTTCTTGGCATCCGGTCCCCCGGACGGCGTGAAGCCGATGTTCGAATCGAAGTAACCGACGTAGAGATTCCCGGCCGAGTCGACCGAGATACTCCGCGCGTACAGCTTCGAACTCAAGTTCAGCGTTTGCAGCGGCGCCACGTTTCCATTGGCGTTGCCGTCGTACTCGGTGACCGTAGCGCCTTTGCCGTCGTTCGTGCCGAGGTTTAACACGTAAATGGTTCCCGGAGGCGGCGGCGGCTTGTGGCCCTGCAGCGTGAACGGCGCGTTGACACCGGTGTCTCCGGCGGCCGTTGCGGTGACCGTTATCGACGATGCCTGCTTGTTGCCGTCATAACTGAGGGTGATGTCCGAGGTAGGTTTGACGATCGACAGCGACGATCCGGACGTGCCGTGCGCGTGCAAAGCGAACGACCCAGTCGTGTCGCCTTGAATGCTCAGATCGACCGGCGTTTGATAATCGCTGCCGCCGACGATTTGCGCCCCGCTGGCGTCGAATGCATTGAGCGATACCGCCGCATCGGCCGAATTTCCGCGCTTGACGCGATCGGGCGACAGCGAAAGGGAGAGTCTCGCGATCAGTCCGCCGATGTCGATCGACATCCGGTTGCTGATCGGCAGACCTCCGCCCCCGCTGCCGATGTGTGCCGCGGCCGTACCGGCCGAAAGGACCGACCCGATCGCATTCATTCCCGCGTAGGTGGTGACGGTGAATAGGTCGCTGCCGGGCGAACCGGCGATCTTCGCCGTGCATACGAGCGCGCCGCTTTCCACCTTACAGTTGGGCGATTTCGGCGTCGTGTTGACGACGCTCGCATTGACTCCGGTAACGCCGGTGCCGTCGACCGCGGCGAGTTGCACCGACACCGATTGCGTGTTGGCAGAGATGTACGACGGGTGCATGCCGTGCGACCCGCCGCCGGTCGGAACGGAGACCGTGAGCCGCACGCCGACCAACTGCGTCGGTGGCGGATCGCCTCCGCCCGGCGATCCGACGTAGGAGCCCGACGGAGTGTTCGGCGAGCCGCCGCACCCCGCGCTCAGGACGGTTGCGGCGCTCAACGCGCATCCGAGCGCGAAACCGCGAATGACGCGCGGCGTACTCACGGGTAGACTCCGTTGAGAATGTCGGACGTCGTGACGTCGGCCTGGCCGTTGGCACCGCGGATCCGCGGTAGCTGCGAGAGGCTCGCCGGATACGCCGCTTCGTACGCCGGATAGTTGGTGCCGGCAGCGTAGACCTCATACACGCCGCTCGGGCAGATGGTCGCACTCGGTTGTCCGGAACTCGTCTGCGGACCGATGTTGTCGGGCAATGCGAGTTGGGCGCGCCCAGCGTGCTTGGCGATCATGGTGTAATAAGCGTCGCTGGTATGCGCCAGCACGCAGTCGCCGGTGCCGCTGTCTCGCAGCGCCTTCAGGACGATCAACGCCTCGATCGCACCCCGCGGAACGTCAACGTTTACGGTGCCGCCGCCATTTCCGTCGGGCGTAAAGGCGGGCGTCGCAAACGCCGGGAGCGGCGTCAACTGCGCCACTTGCGCGGTCGCCGCGAGCACGCCCGGAGCTGGTGTCGGCGAGCCGTCCGGATTCGGGCTGGGCGTCGGATTTTGCGGCGTAGTGTATGCCGGCGGAACCGCCGCGTACAAACGATACGTGCCGATGACCGGCTGCACGGCGAAATCGGTGAAGCCGAGCGAATAGCCCTGCCATCCGAGCGCGAGTACGGCCGGGTCGGCGGCTGGAAACGCCGGCGGGCCGCCGTAGAACACTTCTTCGTTGCTTCCATAAACGGGAAGGTTGAAGGCCTGGTACACCGGCGACGTTCCGTTGACCGGACCCGAATCGGAGTTGCACGGACAAAACCCGTAACCGAACGCGCCGGTCGTCGAGGGCTTCAGACCGCGCGCACCGCCCGTCCATTGCACTTGATTGAGGGTCGACCAGGTGACGTGATTGGTGCCGAAATCGGCGCCCGCCGACTGCACGTCGCTTCCGGTTTGCGTCGACGTCAGCACGTCGAAGTTCGTCGGTCCGATGATTTGCGGAACGTTGTACAGCGTTCCCGAGAGGCCGTCGGACTGACGCAGCGTCAGCACGGTGTTGAGTCCGTAGGCGACGCTCTGGCCGCGATTGTAAGCGATCGTCGCAACGCCGACGGCAAACTGGAGCTTGCTGGTCGCGGCCGGGTCGAGCGAGGTGACCGGTGGCTCCGAGGCACCGCCGTTCCCGCAGCCTGCAGCGATCGCCGGCAGGCCGAGCGTTACGGCGAAGACGATCCAACGAGCGATTCGCATCATATGAGCACCTGGTAATAGAGCCGAAACGATATCGGGGGCTCGTTCGGGTAGGTGAGATAGGGTTGCGCGCCGTGTGCCGTGACGTCGGGCGGCGCGTACTGCGGGGTTTGATACGTGCATGGCGCGGTGCCGTTGGTAAGGCCGGTCGTAACCGGCGTGCCGTAGCAGCCGTTGACGATCGGCACGTTGTAGAGCTGATTGAACAAGTTTTGAACTTGCAGACCGAAGGTCGATTTTGCCAGCTTACCGGCGGGCGGGCTGTACTCGATGGTAAGATCGGTGTTGACCCGCGGCGTAGTCAGCAAGCCGCCGGGTAAACCCGGTTCGTGAATGCCGCGGGTGGCGGCGATATTCGGCTTGGTGCACGTGCCCGGATCGAGCGGATCGATATACCCCGGGGTCTGCGAGTAGATCGTCGACAGACTCGTGCTCGGAACGATCACCGGAACGCCGTTACAATAGACCGCGGTGTAGTAGCCGCCGCCATAGGGATACCCGACGTTGAAGCCGATCACCGGATTGATGCGCCAACCCTTGATGGTCTTGTAGTTAAAGGCGGCGTTCATCTGAAACGGCGAGAGATCGGGCGA
>JBAUZB010000307.1:0-3386 GCA_049585095.1 Candidatus Tumulicola sp. | reverse complement strand
AGCGATAAGCACCGCTGCCGGTTTCCTCAAGGAGTCCGGTGCGCGCCCGGAACGAATCGGTGATCTGTGAGGCGGTCTTGAAGCCCGCGAGTTCGAGGACGCCGACATCGATGTCGGGGAGCGCCGCAGCCACCGCGAGCAGCGCGCGTTCCGGAACGTCGATTGATGCATACACCTGTTCCACCCAATAATGGTGCGCCGCCTCCCGAATCGCTGCAAACGCGTCGCGCCGGTCGGGCATACGCGCGTAGGCCTGGAGACCGAGATGTACCGCGACGGGCCAGCTTTCGGTGAACTCCAGAAGCGCCCGAAGTTGGCCGTTAGCCGGCTCTAGGCCGATCGCTTGCGCTCCGTCGCTCGTTTCAGCGAGAGTAAAGCTCAGGTCGGCTCGATCGATCGGCAAATCGCAATCGCCGTAGGCCAGCCAGGTTCCAATCGGCAGCCCCAGCGACGAACGCGACGCAAGAATCCAACGGGTACGACGCTTGGTGCGCTCGACGAGCGCGACGAACGGCTGCAAAACGCGTTCCTCGAATGCGTCGAGGCCGTCGACCACGATCGTGCCTTTGGATTCTTCGAGAGATTCAGCGATTCGCTCCAGGAGGCCGGCGCCGTCGCGAGTCGCGTCAAAGCGCGCGTAGTCTTTGAGCGGCGTTAAGTACTGATCGAGGGCGACGGATTTGCCGTAACCCGCGGGGGCAAGGACCAGCACGACGGAACGCGTGGCCGCTTGCGCGATGCGTTCGACGACGCGCGCTCGCGAAACGATGCCCGGCCGCCCGTCAGAATAGCGCGACGACATGGTTTCGATCGAAGATCGAACGCATCGCCGTCACGTTCTCAGGACGCGGTGCGCGAGTCCTTCGCGGGCAAACGGTGGGAAGCTCGCCCTACTCGGCGGTGCAGCCCCAATAGTTCCATCACGGTGGCGCCCCCGGATCGGGGACGTTACCTTTCCCGCTGCGCACGCTCAAGAAATATGCGAGCAACGCCCCGGCCCACCGCAAGCGTGGCGCGAGCCAGGCTCGTTGCGCCGCACACGTGATCTCTCCGAATTCGAGCACAAGGCTGGTGTCGCGCGCGTCGACTTGGCGGAAAGCGTAATAGTCGCGCAGCCCGCTGGTGAAGTTGTCCGGCATGAACGTGAACCGAAAATACTTTCCGTAAAGTGCCCGCCAGGCGGCCGCGCCCGCGCGGTCATGCGCTTGGTGATAGCCGACCGACGCCCCGGTGCGACACGGCGGCGATGAGCCGTCGAAGTGGATGAATGCCGCGGCTCCCACGGCGTAGTCGCCGGTGAAATCCGCGGGCAAGCGAGCAACCGTGACGCCGTGCGCGCGCAGAATCCGCGCGGCGGTATCCGCGACGATCGGCGTCCAATCGCGCTCGCCCGCCGCACCCAGGTTACAGCGGCGATGCGGAAAGTGCGCGCAACTCGCCGGACGGCCCTCGTGACCCGCCGAGACCAAAACGTCGAACGCAAGCGCGGCGGCTAAGACGACGCCATGCATCGGTCCATTATAGTCGACCTGCCGTTTGCCGCGTCTAGGCGGCCGTGAGTTCTACCGCGGTCGCGCCGCACCGTAGCGTCCGCACCGATCCGGCCACAAAGTCATAGACGAGCACGCCCCGAAGGCCCTCGCCGCGATAGGCGTTGGCCGCGCTTCGGATCGTGCGCATCGCTTCGAGACGCCGGCCGTCCCGCGCTAGCCGGCGGAAAACTACCCCGTAAATGCCGCCGCGCCGGCCGCGCACGATCGCGTCGAAAACCCCCGCGTCTCGACCGACCGCGACGACGTCGCGATGCCGCAGGGCGAAGAGCCGCGACGCCAAGCGACCGGCGACGAAGACTTGCAGCTGGCCCACGATGCGATCGCGTTCGGCGAAAAGAAGCGCCGGTCTGACTCCGCCGTACGCCGCTCGGCGAATCATCCGTTCGAATCGAACCAGGGCATCGTTCGCCAACGTTTGCTGGTTCGGGGGCCGCATGCCGCGCGGCGACAAGCTCAGGCTCACGATTGCTTCGCGCATCGCCCGTTCGGCCAGCTTGGGCAACCGTTGCGCGACCAAGATTGAATCCATTACCGTCGATGGTACTTACCAAAGATGCCACCTGGGTGGCACAATGATTCCGGTCCGGCGGTATGGGGGAAACCCTACGTGTGAGGCGCTCGCCTCACAAGTCTTCCGGGTTGATCCCCTTCAACCGGTCGTACTGCGTCTTCTTCGGCGGCGCGTTCACGGCGACGTGGTCTTCGTACTCGCCCTCGTACTGCACCGTAAGGGGCTCACGATTGCGCTCGTACGCACTGACCAGGCGGCTCATCCCGTCGCCGTTGCCGCCCATGACTTCGGCGAGGGCGGCGTCGTCGGCGGTCATCGCGGCAAACGCCATTTCGTACTCTTGGCGCGGCCGCCCGTCGTCGTCGACGTCCTGACCCTCGGGCACGATGTCGACGTTGCGGTAACGCGACATGCCGGTGCCCGCCGGAATGAGCTTGCCGATGATCACGTTTTCCTTCAGCCCGAGCAGTGGATCGTACTTACCCTTGATGGCTGCGTCGGTGAGCACCCGCGTCGTTTCCTGGAAGCTCGCCGCCGACAGGAACGATTCGGTCGCGAGCGACGCTTTGGTAACGCCGAGCAGCACCGGGTTAGCGGTGGCCGCCTCCTTGCCCTCGCCGCGCACGCGCTCGTTGGCTTCGTGGAACTGCGCCGCCTCGATCAGCTGACCCGGCAGCATCAGCGTATCGCCGCCCTCGACGATCTTCACCTTGCGCAGCATCGCGCGCACGATCACTTCGATGTGCTTGTCGTTGATGTCGACGCCCTGCGAACGGTACACCTTTTGCACTTCCTGCACCAGGTAGTTTTGTAAGGCCGTTTCGCCCTTGATCCGCAAGATGTCGTGCGGATTGAGCGAGCCTTCGTTGAGCCGATCGCCCGGCCGGACTTGGTCGCCCTCGTGCACCGAGAGGTGCGTGCCGTGCGGAACGTCATATTCGTGTTCCTCGCCGGCGTCGTCGACGACCAGCAGAATCCGCTTGTTGCGATCTTCACCGAACTTGACGGTGCCCGCCACTTCGGTAATCGTCGCTTGCCCTTTGGGCTTGCGCGCCTCGAAGATTTCCTCGACGCGCGGCAAGCCGGTGATGATGTCTTCGGTCGCCACGCCGCCGGTGTGGAAGGTTCGCAGCGTCAGCTGCGTGCCCGGTTCGCCGATCGATTGAGCCGCAATGATTCCGACCGCGGTTCCGATGTCGGCCTTGTTTCCGGTCGCGAGATCGCGGCCGTAGCAGGTCGAACAGACGCCGTATTTCGACTGGCACGTGAGCACCGAGCGGATCTTCACCTGCTCGACGCCGGAGTCGATCAGCGCTTTGGCC
>JBAUZB010000306.1:0-6284 GCA_049585095.1 Candidatus Tumulicola sp. | reverse complement strand
AACTGGCAGTGCTGGAGGCGGTTCACCGCGTGATCGCCGTCGGTGGGCGACCGCTGGGTTTGACCGATTGCTTGAACTTCGGCGACCCGCACAAACCCGAGCGTTACGGCGAACTCGTTGCCGCCATCGGCGGTTTGGGACACGCGGCGCGCGAGCTCGGCCTGGCGTTCGTCTCGGGAAACGTCAGCTTGTATAATGAATCGAAGTCTTCGGCGGCGATTCCGCCAGCGGCCATCGTCGCGTGCGTCGGAGGCTTTGCCGACGTTTCGCGAACGATCGTGCCGGGGCTCAAGCGCTCCGGCTCGGTGCTCTTGTGGGTCGGCAGCCGGGAACTCTCGGTGGGCGGCTCGGTGCTCGCCGACGTACTCGGCATCGACGGCCGGCTACCGGGAATTTCGTACGATGCGGAGCGCGCCGCCATCGGCATCGTCGAGACGGCGATTTCCGCGGGGGTGTTGTTATCGTGCCGCGCTATTTGCGACGGCGGAGTGCTGACCGCGCTGGCGCGTCAGGCATTCGACGCGCGCGCCGCCGGGCGGTATCTGGGCGCCGAACTGGACTTCGGCAATCCGCTCTGCGAAGCCGGCGGCTTTCTCTGCGAGGTCAGCGACGACAGCCTCCTCGACGTTTCCGGGATTTTGAAAGTCGGCACCACGATCGGTGAGCCGCGCCTGGTCGTGAACGGAACGAGTTTCGACGTCGCGACGCTCCACGAGATCTGGTCGGCGCCGCTGGCGGATATCTACCCGTGAGGCGGATTGCGGTCTTGGTGTTTCCCGGAACCAATTCTGAGGATGAAACGCTGCGGTTGTTACGCGACACCGGCGGCGACGCCGAACTGGTGCACTGGTCTCGCGCGCGGGCCCTCGCGCAATACGACGCCTACGTGCTGCCGGGGGGGTTCGCCTACGAAGACCGGATTCGCGCCGGCGCGGTTTCGGCACACGACCGCATGATGGACGACGTCATCGCCGGTGCGCGAGCCGGCAAACTGGTTCTCGGCGTCTGCAACGGCGCGCAGATTTTACTCGAAGCGGGTCTGGTTCCCGGAACCGGTGCGGTGCGCCGGCCGACCGCAGCATTCACGCACAACGGTCCGGTTCCGCATTTCGTGTGCCGCCACGTCTACGTGAAACTCACGATCGAACCGTCGCGCTGCGCGATCACCGCTTCGCTGGCGCGCGATGCCGCCATCCCGGCATACGCGGCGCACGGCGAAGGCCGTTTGGCGGCAAGCGCGCAGCATCTAAAGGAAATCGCCGACGGCGATCACGTCGCGTTCGTGTACGCGCATGCCGACGGCCGCGTCGACGCTAGCGCCGTTCCCAACGGCTCGGCGCTCGGGTGTGCGGGCTTGGTGAACCGCGACGGCAACGTGCTCGCGATCATGCCGCATGCCGAACGCGACGCCTGGAATTTCAATCATCTGCACCGGCGCGAAGGTACCGACGTTTTGGCGCCGTCGGGCGGCTCGGCGCTGTTTCGCAGCTTCGTCGAGGCGGTGAATCGGGCGTGAAGCGGCAGACGGTTGCAATCGGGCTGAAGATTCCCGACAACGAGGCGTATACCGCGTTGTCGGCACTGCGGCGACTCGGTTTGGACGTCGAAGAGATCGAGCGCAGCGAAATCTGGCAGTTCGACGATGCCGGCGACGCGGCGACGCTGGCGGCGCGCGTCCGCGCCAACGCCACCATTTTCAATCCCAACAAGCATCGCCTTGAAGTGTTGGAACGCCAATCGCCACGCGCCGGCGAAGCCTGGATCGACGAGGTCGACCAGCACGACGACGCCCGCGAACGTCTCGGCGGAACGACCATCGACAGCGTGAGTCGCGCCGTCCGCTCGGTGGGCTGGCGTCTGCACGGGCGCGGCGGAGCGCCGGTCGCGCGCGAGACCTTGGTTCGGGCGGTCGAAGGACTCCTCTGCAATCCTGCCATCGAAAAAGCACGCTATGAAAGTGAGTAGAACGTGAACCGGCCGTACACCATCGCCACGCTCGGCTCGCATTCGGCGCTGCAGATTCTCAAAGGCGCGCACGACGAAGGCTTCAAGACGCTGGCGATCTCGAATCGCGACACCGAGCGGTTGTACCGCTCGTTCGGATTCATCGACGAAGTGATCGCGCTCGGAAGCTACTCCGAGTTCATGAGCCGCGTCGACGATCTGGCAAGCCGAAAAGTGATCATCGTACCGCACGGATCGTTCGTCGCATACCTGTCGCTCGACGAGCAGAAGAAGATGACGATTCCGTATTTCGGGAACAAGGCGGTGCTGGACTGGGAGGCCAGCCGCGAGCTTCAGCGCCAATGGCTGTCGCGCGCCGGTCTCAAACTTCCGCGGCAGTTCAAAAGCGGCGCCGAAATCGACCGGCCGGTCATCGTGAAGCTGTACGGGGCGGCCGGCGGCAAAGGGTACATGTTCATTCAAGATGCCGCCGATTTCGAGGCGCGCGCCGCGCATCTTCAGGAAAAGCACATCATCCAAGAGTACGTTATCGGCGTCCCGCTCTACATTCATTACTTCTACTCGCCGTTGGAAAACAAGCTCGAGATCATGTCGATGGATCGCCGTTACGAAACGAACGTCGACTCGCTGGGCCGCATCCCGGCAGCCGCTCAGGGAAGCATGGACGTCAACCCGTCGTACGTGGTGGTCGGCAACCAGCCGGTGTCGCTGCGTGAATCGATGCTGGCAGAGGCCTTGCGCATGGGCGACGACCTGGTGCGGGTAAGCCAAGAGATCTGCGGGCCGAAGGGATTGTTCGGAGCCTTTTGCATCGAAACCATCATTACTCCCGACATTCAATTTTACGTTATGGAAGTCTCGGCGCGCATCGTCGCCGGCACCAATCTTTTCATCGACGGGTCGCCGTATTCGTACTTGAACTATTCCGAGCCGATGTCGACCGGGCGCCGCATCGCACGCGAGCTGAAAAATGCGCTTCTTACGAACAATCTGCGTTTGGTGCTAGATGATTCGAGCGTATTGTAGGTCGCTGGTAACGGTTGGCGTGCTGGCGGCTTTCGCCGCGATGCCGCTGCGGGCACCGGCGGCGCTGATGGCCGATCCGGCGGTGCTCTACCAGCAGATGAAGGACGCCTACGCAAAGGGCGGCTCCAACGGTTGGAATTACCGTTCGCAGGAATACTACCTGTCTACCATCTTCAACGCCGGCCGCGCATACTCGCTGCAGTATCCCGATGCCGCCGCGTACGGCGAACTGGCGGCCCTCACGGTGCAGATCGGCAGCGGGCTGCATTACAACCCGCTCACCAATCACGACGCCGCGGTGTGGTGGGTGCGCGAAGCCAGCGACTGGATCGCCAAGCACTCGGAGGATACGTCGTTGATCGCGCTGGCCGGCGCGATGCTGGAACGGGTGAATTCGGAAGACGAACCGGAGAAACTCGCGCGCTTGGCCGATGCCGACGCCACCGCGAACCTGCAGACCTATCCGCGCGACGTCGATGCGCTGCTGACCCAGGTGGAAGCAAATTGGCGCGGGTGGGTGCTGACGCGCGACCCGGCGTGGCGATCGTTGGCATTGCAACGCGCGGCGGCCCCGGATTTCCCGGTCGCGCATCTGCCGACCACGTGGGGCAACGAGTTCGTGGCTGCGGCCAACGCGGCGGACGGCCGTAACGGATACACGCAGGCGGACGCGCAGAACGCCGCAATCTTCATTCGCCGGCTCAAGGCGGTCGATCCGATCCGCGTGATTACCACGGTGACCGCGATGCCGCACGACGTCTACATGACGACGCTGGCGCCGGCCGACGAATATTTCGGTCGCATGGGCATGTCGATTCTCGGGATCGAAAACCAGCTCAAGCACATTAACTTCATGCTCGACTATAACTACGGCAACCGCGAAAGCAGCGACGCCGTGCTGGTTGCCGAATCGATCGACGACATGCACAAGGTCTATCCGCGAGATCGCGACCTGCCGATGCTGCTGTATTGGTGCTACACGACGTTGCAGCGCATGGACGACCAGGAGTCGCGCGGTGCGGCCACGCATCTGCGAGCCATACTCACCGTGGAATATCAAGACAGTCCGCAAGCCGCCAAGATCTTAAACGGAACGACCTAGTGGCCTATAACGCCTAGATGTGTAGCGCCGCTGACGGGTTTCAGGATGAGTTGCGAGGAGCGATGAGCGACAAAAGCAGCGCTTTGCGAGCGAAGAGCGACGATGCAGATCGCCTGAAGACCGTTAGCCCTGCGGGTCACGGGCAGCACGGGTGTGCTGGCGGCGTTGCTCGTCGGTCACAGAGCTACGGCTATGCTTCCTCCTCGCGCCTAGCCAATCACACCCGTGGTGCCCGTGACGGCACTGCACATCTTGGCGTTACAGGCCACTAAGCCATGGACGCGGTGCTGGCCGACCGGGCGCAGTTCGCCTTCACCATCATGTTCCATTACCTGTTTCCCATCGGCACGATGGGGTTGGCGCCGTTCGTTGCGTTCTACACGTGGAAGGCGTCACACTCAGACGACGCCGATGCGGAGCGTGCGGCCCGCTTCTGGACGAAGATCTTCGCGATCAATTTCGCTGCCGGCGTCGTGACCGGGATTCCGATGGAGTTTCAATTCGGCACGAATTGGGCGGAATTGTCGCGCGTCAGCGGTGCGGTGCTGGGTCAGCCGCTGGCGATGGAAGGGATGTTCGCCTTCTTTCTGGAGTCGATTTTCTTGGGCGTGCTGCTGTACCGGAGCCGTGGACGCCCGACGCATTTCGCAGCGTGGTCGGCGGTGCTGGTATGCCTCGGCTCCTGGCTCTCGGGCTACTTCATCGTGGCAGCTAATGCCTGGATGCAGCATCCGGTCGGGTTTACGATAAGCCACGACGGCAAAATCGAACTCGCGAGCATCGGCGCATTGCTGCTTTCACCGTGGGCGTTGTGGCAGTTCGCGCACGTGCTCGCGGGAGCGCTGCTCGCCGGTGCGGTGGTCGTGGCCGGATGCGGCGCCTATTATCTGCTCGCGAAGCGCGAGGAAACGCTCGGACGCCGTTTCGTGCGCGCCGGGACCATCGCGGCGTTTGTTTTCGCGGCGATCGCGGCCTTCCCCACCGGCGACGGCAACGCCAACGACGTCACGCAGTATCAGCCGGTGAAACTCGCAGCGATGGAAGGGCTCTTTAAATCGACCAGTGGCGCCCCGCTCGCCATCATCGGTATGCCCGATCCCGCGAGCGGAAGGCTGATCGACCCGATCTACGTTCCGGGGTTCTTGAGCTATCTTGCCTACGGAAACTTCGGCGCGAGCGTCAAGGGACTCAACGAGTACCAACGCAGCGAGTGGCCGCCCGTGGAACTGACGTATTACGCCTACCACGTGATGGTCGGCCTGGGTACGATTTTCAGTGCGGTCACCGGGATCGCGTTGCTTGCGTTGTTGCTCGGACGCCTGTATACGGCACGCTGGATTCTGTGGCCGCTGATGCTGCTGATGCCGTTTCCCTATATCGCCAACGAAGCCGGCTGGACGGTGAGCGAGGTCGGCCGGCAGCCGTGGATTATCTACGGCATCATGCATACGGCACGGGCGAGTTCGCCGACGGTCAGCAGCGGAGAGACCATTTTTACCGCAATCGGGTTCGCCGGTATGTACTTCTTGCTCGGCGTGCTGTTCATCATTCTGGTGTTGCGCGAGATTGGGCTGGGGCCGTCGCGGTTCGGCGCGGAGACGGCCTGATGCTCGGCACCATCGCGTTCGGCACGATCGCGTTCATGCTGACGGCGTACGTACTCCTCGACGGCTACGACCTGGGCATCGCCGCGATTTCGCCGGTCATCGCGCGTTCCGAGCGCGAGCGCGCGGTGGTGATGAGCAGCATCGGTCCGTTTTGGAACGGAAACGAAGTCTGGCTGATCGCCGCCGGTGGGGCGCTGTTCGCGCTCTTTCCGGCGGCGTATGCGTCGTCGTTCTCGGGCTTCTATCTGCCGTTTATGATCGTGCTGTGGATGCTGATGTTCCGCGGCATCGCGATGGAGCTGCGCAACCATCTTGCATCGGATCTGTGGCGCCAGTTTTGGGACGTCGCGTTTTGGCTCTCGAGTTCGCTCCTGATCGTGCTCTTCGGCGTCGCGCTCGGAAACTTGGTGCGCGGCGTGCCGCTCGGCGCGCACGGCTACTTCCTCGGTACCTTTGGGTTCTTGCTCAATCCATACGCGCTGTTGGTGGCGGCGTTCGGCGTCGCCGTGCTGGCGCAACACGGAGCCACGTTCGCGATGCTTCGGATCGACGGCGAGCCGGCGCTTCGGGCCGCGCGCCTGCTC
>JBAUZB010000305.1:0-7095 GCA_049585095.1 Candidatus Tumulicola sp. | reverse complement strand
GCAAACGTGGCCTCGAAGCGCAAGCGCGCGTTCTTGGAGTTTCGCACCCGCGCCGGGTCGCGCATCGTCGTGGGCCGTTCGCCGAGCGAGAATGCCGAGGTCACGTTCAAAGTCGCGCGACCCAACGATCTGTGGTTTCACGCGCGCGGCATTCCCGGAGCGCACGTGATCCTGGCGCGCGACGATCGCGCCGAGCCGCCGCTGCAGGATATCGAAGCCGCCGCTTCGCTGGCGGCGCACTATTCGAAAGCAAAAGCAAGCGCGAAGGTGCCGGTCGACTACACCCTGCGCAAGCACGTCCGAAAGCAGCGCGACGGCGCCCCGGGACTCGTCTGGTACACCAACGCCAAATCAATCACGACGGCGCCGCGCGACGGCGTCGTCTGACGACGTTCTAATGGTAGATCGACTGATGCGGGCCGGTCACCATAAAGAACAGCATCGGGATCGAGAGCATGGTATTGACGCGGGACGCGAGGAACGCCACCCGCCGCGCCTTGGCTTTCTGCTCGTCGGTGGCCGGAACGATGCCCAGAATCTTCTTCTGGTTCATCCAAATGAACGTCCACACGTTGATCAGCATGATCGTGCCGAGCCATGCGCCGATGCCGATGGGCGCCATGTTGCTCTGCAGGGCGAACGCCGCGGCGAAGCCGTTCATGCCGTTGCCGGCGGTCATACTGCCGAGCAGGGCGGCGCCGAAGATCCACGTCACGACCGCGCCCCAGCGAAAGAACAGCAGCGCTCGGGGCATGACGTACTTTGAAATCGGGGCTGCTTCACCGGCCGCCGTCGCCTCTTTCACGGCGGCGACGTTCACGAAGTTAAAGTAGTAGAGCAGTCCGATCCACATGATGCCGGCCAAGACGTGGAGCCAGCGGAGAATTGCATCGCTCAGCATTTATGCGCCCGTCCCCTGCCCGACGAGCATCTGGGCAAGATAATACAAGATAGCGGTGAGGATGACGCCGCAGATGATCGTCCCCCACAGCGAGTCCAGCGGATTTTTCACGGTTAGGACACCTCCTCGAAGTGCGCTTGCTTGGGTCTGTTTGCGCTGTTTGGGTCGGCGCGTCCTTTCACGTCACGCACAGGACGACGGTGCCGATGTGCGTTCGCGATTCGATCCGAGCGTGGGCATCGGCGGCGCGATCGAGCGGATAGATCGAATCGACGACCGGGACGATGGCGTCGTGCAGCGCCAGCAACGGCCAAATTCGTTGGTGTAACGCCGCCGCAACGGCGGCCTTTTGGGCGGCAGTACGCGGGCGCAGGTTCGAACCGAGGACGGTTGCGCGCCGGCCGATCAACACCGCCAGGTCGATTTCGGCTCCGCGTCCGCGCTGGATCGCGATGCACGCAACGCGGCCTTCGAGCGCGAGGCAACGCAGGTCGCGCGCGATGTAGTCACCGCCGACGATGTCGAGCACGACGTCGACGCCGCGCCCTTGCGTCATGCGCGCGACTTCGGCGACGAAGTCGGTCGTGCGATAGTCGATTGCGCCGATCGCGCCCAGCCGCATCGCCGCTTTGCATTTTACGTCGCTCCCGGCCGTGACGATGACGGGCGAGCCGAGGGCGGTCGCAAACATCAGCGCCGTGGTGCCGATGCCGCTCGTCCCGCCATGAACCAGGACGGTTTCACCGGGCTGCAGCCGCGCGCGGGTAAAGAGATTGTCGTAGACGGTGAACGCATTCTCCGGTAACGTCGCCGCTTCGACGGCGGTCCAGCCCTCGGGTGACGGCAGCACCTGGCCCTGCGGCACCGCGACGTATTCGGCGTAACCACCGCCGTTACACAGCGCGCAGACCTTGTCGCCCGGCTTCCATTGTGAAACGCCCGGTCCCACCCGCGCAATCGTTCCCGCAACGCCCAGACCGAGCACCGGCGAAACGCCCGGCGGCGGCGGATAGAGCCCCTGCCGCTGCAGCACGTCGGCGCGCGATATGCCGGCAGCCTTGACCGCGACGAGCACTTCTTCTTCGGCGGGTTCCGGCGCGGGCATTTCGGCGAGGTGCAACACGCCGGCATCACCCGGGCGATCGAATGCGACGTATCTCATGCAGTCGCCGCATTGCCGAACGTGGACGCGTGCATGCTGCTCTCGATTCTCCCGCTGGGCTTAAGGTTCCGTTGCGCCGGAGCACGCCCGGATCGCCGAGGGGAACGATGTGTTTCCCCGAACGGCTGAGTGTCCAGTAGGCGTCCGACTGAGCTCATTCGTGGGGGATTGAACTTGCGAAATCAGATCGTACTCTTGGCGCTATGCGTCGTAGCAATTTCCGGTTGCGCGCGCGGCGACTCCGCGTTTTCGCCGGTTCTGGTGACGCAACATCGCATCGCCGAAACCGGCGGCACGTACCGAGTGCTGTATTCGTTCCAAGGAGGCGCCGACGGTGCGCATCCGTCTTCGGCTCTGATCAGCTTGAACGGCAAGTTGTATGGCACGACGCCTTACGGTGGGTCGGGCTGTTTCACCGGCTGCGGAACCGTCTTCGAGGTTAGCTCTGCGGGTCAAGAAACGATCGTCTATCGCTTCAAAGGGCAGGCCGACGGAGCCCACCCGTATGCGGGTCTGCTCGCGTTAAACGGTACGCTCTACGGCACGACTCAAAATGGCGGCGGGGCCGGCTGCGGCAGCGGCGGGTGCGGAACGATTTTCGCCGTGAACACCGCCGGCAGCGAGCACGTCGTCTACAGCTTTCAGGGCGGCACGGATGGATCCAAACCCGAGGCGGAACTGGTCGCACTCGACGGCGTGTTGTACGGCACGACCGAATTCGGCGGCAGCACTGCATGCGCGCAACGGTGCGGGACGGTGTTCGCAGTCACGCCCGCGACTGGAGTGGAAACGGTCCTCCATCGTTTTCAGGGCGGCACCGATGGCTACCACCCGGTCGCCGCGCTCATCTTCGCCCAAGGCGCTTTCTACGGGACGACGCAGTCGGGCGGCTTTGTGTCGTCCCCTTCCAACTACGCATGCGTGTACTTCTCTCCGGGTTGCGGGACGATTTTCAAAGTGACCCCGATGGGGAAAGAGCGAATCGTTTACCCGTTCTACTGGAGCTTCAGCGATCCAAACGGCGGCGCTACGCCGACGGCGCCGCTGATCTATGCGAATGGAAAATTTTACGGTACGACCATCCTGGGTGGGACGGACGGCAACGCCTCGATGTTCGGTCCGGGCTGCGGTACCGTCTTCGCAAAGCGGTCGAATCGGCCGCTGACCTATCTTCATCTTTTTCAACGACCCAACAGCTACTCGTGTAAAGCCGCCGAGCCCAACGGCTTGATTTTCGAGAACGGATCGTTGTACGGCACTACACAAGATCCAGGGACGATTTTCAAGCTCGATTTGTCAGGAACGATCGCCTTCACGCATAGCTTCTCGGGCGGTGCGGACGGCTCCGCGCCGTTAGCGGGTTTGGTTGCCGGCGCCGATGGTCTTCTCTACGGAACGACGTGGGAAGGCGGAGGTAAAGGCTGTTACCGGCACCTCGGATGCGGAACCATCTTTGAAACGTCGCCGTGAGCTTCTTCTCGCGTCAACGAAGCGCAGCATAACGATTCGAGCTATCTCACGCCTTAGAGGTTTATTATTCTAGGCGAGGAATAGCTATTTCGTCAGGATACGCGGGCAGCGGCTCACACGGTCTTCTCAGAAAGACACGCTATGAGTAGTTTGCCGCTGGTAATACAGCTTGAAATCCCCGAATGGCGGGAAGCTCGCGCGAATGGATAAAGAACGCGTTGTAAAGCGCGGCTTTTCACACGCACGCCTGGTCGTCGTATCGGCGAATATGCAGAAGCTGCTCAGCATCGTACGGTTCGACGTCATATGGCCGATATTCGGCTCACTGGACCATGCTCTCGGACGAGCCAAAAGCGCCTAACGCCCCAGAGCTTAAATGCAACCAACACACCGCAACCTAGAAGGAATCATGTATAACGAACGAATCACGCATAACGAGCGAATCACGTATAACGAGCAGAGTCTCACCTGCGCTGACTGCAAGGGGGCCTTCATGTTTACCGTCGACGAACAGCAGTCATTTGCCCAAAAGGGCTACACCAACAAGCCTGGCCGATGCCCTCAGTGCCGAGCGGCGCGCAGAGCGGCCGGACGTTTTGGACCCAGTCCCGGCTACCGGATGCGCAAGTAACCAGCCTCACCGCGGTTAGCGATAGCACAACGAGGCGCATCGCGCGATCCGGGTAACGTGCGAACGTTTGTCAGCGCGCCGCTCGTACCCGGAGGCGATGGATACATCACCCCCGCGAGCGGGCGTGAGCCGCCCGTACCCAACGCCTTTCTTTGGGGACGCCGGAGTCTCCGGATAACGGCGGTTTTGCGGAGCTGGAGATCGACGAAGTCCGACCGCGGCGATGTTTATCTCAAGCGGCACTGGTTCGAGTTAGGCACGGATACCGGCGCGAAGCTTGAAGTCTACTACGACCGGGAATCACGGCACAACGCCCCGTCGTGGTGGCTTTACACCATTGACGAGTGAACGCCAACAGGCAGTTGGCGAATCACGGGCCGATTGCGAGCGCCGTCGGCTCGCTGATGCTGTGAGAGATCGTGCGAAGGACTTGCGTTCTTCCCGGGGCGTACGCCGTTACGGTGTCGCTTGTTTGATTTGCGACGAACACATCACCGGACTCGGCGAATGTCATTCCCGCGGGCCGATACACACCCTGCAATATCGTCCTCAACAATCGCGCCTTTCCGGCTGCGTAGACTGTTACGCTGGCCGGCGCCGAGCCCGAATAACACGGCGTACCACAGTTCGCGACATAAAGATTACCCGAGCGGCCGAACCCTAACCCAACCGGTTCATCGACTCCCTTCGATATCGTTTGGAGTATCGTCGTCTTGCCGGGTGCGTAGACCGTGACGGTGCTGAAATAACTAGGACTACCGCTTGCGCCGTAGTTCGCGACGTATAAATCACCCTGCGCATTCAAAGCCAACGCGAAGGGCTGATTTATGCCCTGTGAAATCGTTCGCAATACGTTTTTGCCCCCCGGAGCGTAGACTGTTACCGTGCCGCCTCCGGAACGATTTTCACACGTACTATCGCAGTTAGCAACGTAAAGGTCGCCGGAACCGTCGAGCGCCAGGGCCAGCGGCCCATCGATGCCTCGGGAGATCGTTCGGAGAATCGATGATCTCCCGGGCGCGTAAACCGTTACGTCGTTGTTTTCAAAATTTGCGACGTACAAGTTACCCGAGCCGTCGAACGCCAACGCGGTCGGACCATTGACTCCTTGAGTTATTGAACGCAGAACGTTCTTGCTGTCGTTAGCGTACACCGTTACATTGCCGCCTCCCGAGCGAAAGCAGCCGGCGCAGTTGGCAACGTAAAGGTTGCCCGAACCGTCAAACGCGAGAACTCGCGGGCCCGCCATGCCCTGAGAAATCGTTCTTTGAACGGACGTGCCGCCGGCGGCGTAGACCGTCACGTTGTTACTAAATGAGTTTGCTACGTACACATGATTTTTCGTCGTACTATGAAGCGCCATAGAGCTTGGGGCGGTCGGTTGCGTTCCTGCGATTCGGGATGACGCTGACGCCGCCCCTAACGGTGGAGACTCAGTCCCAACGCTGCACGCGCTGAAAACGATCGTGCTAAGCGACGCCACAAGGAGGCTGGATAGAGTCTTCATTACTTAGGTCCTCAGAAAGATAACGCGCTAGGTCCTCATAAAGATTACGCGCTACGAGCTTCGACAGTCGCTTGCGCGGACCTAGCCAAAGAAAGCTCTGAAGTAGCGTTCGTGTGACATGTCATCTGAGCGGAGCACCGCACTTCGACTTCGCTGCGCTCCGCTCAGCACAGGCTCGCGGCGCAGTCGAAGGACCCGATCATGTGACATGTCATCCTGATATGTTGAGCGCGCCCTCTTGTCGAAAGAGGGCTGCGGCCGGTACGTCGCGTCATTCTGTGACTTCGAGTCAGTGCTCAGATAGACGGCCGGCCGCATATCTCTTCCCAAAGATCGAACAGTATAGGAAGCGCCGCACGCTGCGGTAGCCTGCATCATCAGAGGGATTTCGAGGAGGAGCGAGTGTTGGACGTTTTGGGGATCGATGTTGGTAAATACGAGTTGCATGCCGTGTTGGTCCAGGGAGAGCGGACGACGCGCAAGTCGGTTGGGAATACCCAAGCTGGCCACGAGCAGCTGCTGAAGTGGCTGACCAACCGCAGGGCGACCAAGGTTCATGTCTGTCTAGAAGCCACCGGCAGCTACGGGATCGCGGTGGCGGAGTTCTTGTACGACCGGGATTGCGTGGTGAGCGTTGTCAATCCGGCGCAGATCAAGGCCTTCGGCCGAAGCGAACTGGTGCGGACCAAGACCGATGCCGTGGACGCTGGGCTCATCGCACGATTCTGCCGCGCGAACCAGCCGCTGCCGTGGAAGCCGGCGGCGGCGCACATTCGAACGCTGCGGGCGTTGGTGCGCCGGCGGGAAACCCTCACCGACCTGCTCACCGCGGAGGGCAACCGGCTTGAGCCGGCCACGACCAAGGAAGTGAAACGCTCGGTTCGTGCGGTGATCCGCTACCTGCGTGCCGAACTCAAACGCTTGGAAGCCGAGATCGATCGGCATATCGATCAGCATCCGGATCTGCGGGCGCAGATCGATCGGCTCGACGAGATCCCGGGCTTCGGCGCGCTCACGGCGACGAAGGTGATCGCTGAAACCCATGCCTTCACGGTCTGCAGTAGTTCGAGCGAAATCGTCGCCTTTGCCGGACTCAACCCACGCCTGTACCAATCGGGCTCGATCACGCGGCGCGGACGTATCTCCAGAATCGGCAACCCAACATTGCGCAAGGCGCTCTACTACGCAGCCTTGAGCGCCAAGACACACGCGGCCTATTTCCGTCCCTTCGTTGTCCGTCTGCAAGCCGCCGGGAAGCGGCCCAAGGTCATCATTACCGCCATCATGCGTAAACTGCTCATCCTGAGCCTGCCCCGATTTCGTGGACAGTGGGTTAGGCGACACGTCGCCAACGCTCTTCGAACTCCACCGGGCTGAGAAAACCGATGGTTGAGTGCCGGCGTTCTCTATTATACCAGGCTTCG
>JBAUZB010000304.1:0-2149 GCA_049585095.1 Candidatus Tumulicola sp. | reverse complement strand
GTCGCCGCACCAACGTAGTCCCGGCGCACCGCCGCGGATCGCGGTCATCGGCGGCGGTCTGGCCGGATGCGAAGCGGCGTGGCAAGCGGCGCGTGCCGGGGCCGACGTCGATCTGTACGAGATGCGTCCGCACCGCAGCGGACCGGCGCACAAGACCGGCGCCTTGGCAGAGCTGGTTTGCAGCAACTCGCTGCGTGGGGCGGCGCTCGAAAACGCCGTCGGCTTGCTCAAAGAGGAACTGGCGCGTCTCGATTCGGTCGTCGTCACCTGCGCGCGCGACGCCGCGGTACCGGCGGGCGGCGCGCTGGCCGTCGATCGCCTCCGTTTTGCATCGGCCGTCGAATCGCGGCTCGCAAGCAACTCGCGTATCGCGGTGCATCGCCGGGAGGTGCGCGCCATTCCGCGCGACCGCCCGGTCATCATCGCCTGTGGTCCGCTTCCGAGCGAAGCGCTGTTGGCCGGCATCGACACGCTGCTCGACGGCGTGCCGCCGGACGGAGGGAACCGGGCGCGGCTGCATTACTACGATGCCGCTTCGCCCATCGTCGCCGCCGATTCGATCGACGAAACGCCGATGTTTCGTAAGTCGCGCTACGAAAAGGGCGACGGCGACGACTACGTCAACATTCCGCTGGATCGCGAACAGTATCGACAACTGGTCGAAGATCTGCGAACCTCCGAACGTCACGAGCCCAAGGAATTCGAAAACGGCGCCGCGGCGCGTTACTTCGAAGGCTGCTTACCGATCGAGGAAATGGCCCAAAGAGGCGACGAAACGCTGCGCTTTGGTCCGCTCAAGCCGGTTGGTCTGCGCGATCCGCGCACCGGGAAAACGCCGTACGCCGTCGTGCAGCTGCGCAAAGAGAACGTCGAGGGGTCGGCTTTCAATATCGTCGGCTTCCAAACGCGATTGACGTGGCCCGCGCAAAAAGCCGCGTTCGGAAAGCTGCCGGGTTTGCAGCGCGCCGAATGGTTGCGCTTGGGCGTCATGCACCGCAATACGTTCATCGATTCGCCGCGCCTTTTGGACGCCCACCTGATGTTGCGCGGCAGTTCCGAGGTCTATTTCGCCGGGCAGATCACCGGCGCCGAAGGGTACGTGGAAGCGGCTGCCTGCGGTGCGATGGCCGGCATCCACGCGGCACGCGCCTGCCTGAACTTGGCGCCGGTCGACTTCCCGGCCGGCACGGCATTCGGCGCAGTGGTGGCGCATCTGCAGAACCGGACGACTCACGATTTTCAGCCGGCCAACGTTACATGGGCGCCGTTCCCGCCGCTGGGATCGGAGATTCGGGACAAAAAACTCCGGCGGCGCGCGATGGCCGAACGGGCGCTGGCTGAAATCGACGCCTTCGCCGAGCGGCTCCGCGGAGCGGTCGAGGTGGCGAGCGCGTGAAACCCCGCCTCGACGAGCCGGGTACTGTTTCTCGATGACCATTCGTTCTACGACGATTCTCGCGGTTCGCCGCGATGGCGAATTGGCGATTGCCGGCGACGGCCAGGTGACGCTCGACAAGACGATCGTCAAGCACGGCGCGCGCAAAGTGCGCAAGATCGCCGGCGGCAAAGTGCTGGCCGGCTTCGCCGGCTCGGCGGCCGACGGAATCACGCTGCTCGAGAAATTCGAGAGTAAATTCGGCGAGTATAAAGACCTCACGCGCGCGGCCGTCGAGCTGGCCAAAGACTGGCGGCAGGATCGGGCGCTGCGGCGTTTGGAAGCGTTGCTGATCGTCGGCAACGTCGAGCATTTGTTCGTGCTCTCCGGAACCGGCGACGTCATCGAGCCGGACGAGGGCGTTGCGGCCATCGGAAGCGGCGGGCCCTACGCGCAAGCTGCGGCCTCGGCACTGCTGCGCAACTCGTCGCTCGGCGCCGAAGACATCGCCCGCAAATCGCTCGAAATTGCCGGCGAAATCTGCATCTATACCAACGCCGACATCATCGTGGAGAAGCTCCCGTGACCACGACGACCGCACCTTCGGCGGCACTCGACCCGAGCAGCTTGACGCCGCGCCAGATCGTCGGGGAACTCGACAAATACATCGTCGGGCAAGCCAAAGCCAAACGTTGGGTTGCGATCGCACTGCGCAACCGGTACCGGCGGGCGCGCGCCCGCGAAGATCTCCGCGACGAGATCACGCCCAAGAAC
>JBAUZB010000303.1:0-1508 GCA_049585095.1 Candidatus Tumulicola sp. | reverse complement strand
GCCACGCGCGTTGCCGAACTGCTTCGCGAGCGTATTGCGGACGGACGCGCCGCGCCCGGTTCGCGCATCGTCGAACTGGAAGTCGCTCGCGAGTTGGGCATCAGCCGGAGCCCGGTCCGCGAAGCGTTGTTGCGGCTCTCCCAAGAAGGGCTCGTCACGATTCTTCCGTATCGCGGCGCGATCGTCGTGCCGTTGCAGCGCCGGCGGTTCGCCGAGCTGATGGAATTCCGGCTCGCACTCGAGCACTTCGCCCTAGAACGCTTGGTGGAGCGCGCCGACGCAGTCGTGCTCGCGGACTTGCGCGCCCGAGTCACGGCCATTCGGCGTGCGCTGCGAGCCGGCGACCGGCGGCGAGCCATCGATGAGGATCTAGCGATCCACCGCGCGTTGGTTGCGGCCGCCGGCAACGCGTTGCTGGAGCGCACGTACGACGGTCTGCTCGCCCAGATCCGCCTGTATATCGACGTAACGAGCGCGCGCTACGAACGGGCCGAGGACTTGGCCGAAGAGCATGCTGCGCTCCTGGTGGCCGTGGAGCGCCGCGACCTTGCAGCCGCTCGCGAGCTCCTCGACGCACACGTCGTGCACGGCTTCGACTCGGCGCACGATGCGGCGGGCACCGCTTCGCAGGCAATCGCAGGCGAAACTTCGCATAATGCGACCGGTAGCAACGCTCGGAGGATCCCCATCCGATGAATCGTCCCCTCGCCGTCGCAGCACTTGCGCTTACCCTCATGCCGGCTCTTCCGGCCGCCGCGCGCGACTTCGTCGTGGATCAGGCCGGTATGTTCTCGAGCGGCACGGTGTCGGCGCTCAACGCGCGTATCGGAAGTTTCAATGCGCAAACCGGCAAGGAGATCGTCGTGATGACGGTTCCGTCGCTCGGCACCGCAACCTTACCCGACGCTGCCGCCGCCGCTTTCGCGCAACAGAAAGTCAACGGCGTCCTGATCTACATCGCGCGTGACGACCGCAAGGACATCATCGTCCCCGACCGGGCCGGATCGCAGGCGGGCTGGTTTACGCCCGACGTCGTCAGGTCGATCCGGACGTCGATGGAATCCCAGTTTCGCACCCAAGATTACGACGCCGGCATCGCTGCGGCGGTGGATGGAATTCTCAGCGTGTACCGCGCGCACCTCAACGGGCTGCGTCAAAAGGGCGCGGCCCCCGCAAGTGCTCCCGCGCCGGCGTCGAGCACCTTTTCAACCGGAGGATTTCATATTTCCATGCTGTGGTGGATCGTCATCGTCGTCGTTGGATTCTTAATTCTGCGCTCGGTGATGCGCACGATGTCGGCGCCGCGCTACGGTGCGCCCGGAATGCCGCCGGGAGCAACGCCGCCGGCCGGAACGCCCGGGCCGGCACCGTACGGCGGCATGCCCTTCGGCGGTTACGGCGGAGGAGGCGGAGGCAGCTTCTGGAGCGGGCTTCTCGGCGGTTTGGGCGGCGCTTGGCTCGGAAACGAAATGTTCGGCGGGCGAGGCGGCGGCGCGATCGGTCCCGCC
>JBAUZB010000302.1:0-3618 GCA_049585095.1 Candidatus Tumulicola sp. | reverse complement strand
CGCCAGCCCGACCGAGAACGAAAACGCGAGTAACAGCCCCAGCAGCCCGAAGACCGCGGCCTGCAGCACGGCAAAGGGCCCTTCTTCCAACTTGGCCTTCGCCCGAATGCCGATGCGAAAACCGATCTCGCCGCACACCGTAACGAAAACGGCAAACGCCAACGCGATCTGCCACGTCGGGACCGGATTTAGCATGGTGAGCTAACGCGACGCACCGCCATACGGTAGAGATTTCGCTCCCCCGGCGGCGGACAAAGTGACCGAAGTCCGGCAGAAACGTTCACGCTCGCGCAGCGATCTTTTGAGGATCTCGCATGACGGTCGCGCCCTTCTCTAGAAGATTCCGCGGAACATTGTGGAGGAGGCACGGGAAATGACGATTTCGGGCTTGTTGCGCCGCGCGTTGGGCGTCGGCGCCGTGGTTACGCTGCTTGCTGGCTGCGGTGGAACGCATTCGCCCCTCGGCGGCCCCGGCGTACCAGAGATGATCGCCGCGCGGCCGGCCGTGCAGTCGCCGATCGAGCACGTGATCGTCGTGGTGCAGCAAAATCGCAGCTTCGACAGCCTCTTCATGGGCTTTCCCGGCGCCGACACCACCGACCACGGGTATACGCACCTGGGCCGCATCGTCCCGCTCAAACCGATCACGCTGGAGACCAATGGAAAGCCCGGGCATGGCGTTACGCTGCCCGACACGCCGCCGACGTTCTTCCAGTCATACGACAGCGGAAAAATGAACGGCTTCGACCTGCTTCATTTTGGGGCCAACGGGAACGGCCCGGCAGCCGGCCTCTACCCATATGCCTACGTCAGTCATCCGGAAACGCGACCGTATTGGGAGCTTGCCTCGCAGTACGCGCTGGCGGATCATATGTTCTCGACCGAGATCGCCGGAAGCTTTGCCGCAAACCAGGTGCTGATCGCCGGCAGTACCGTGCTCGATGGCAAGAACTATGTGGTCGGCGTGACGCACGACGGCGGATGCGACGCGCCGCGCGGCACGCGGACCATTTTGTCGGGCGGCGGGTTTGGCCCGCGCCCGTGCTTCACTTGGAAAACCATGGCCGATTTGCTCGATGCCAAGCACGTCGCGTGGAAATATTACAGCTTGCTGTGCAGCGGGCAATACGCCGACAAGGGCTGCCGCTGGGACGCCTTTGAGGCCATCAAGAGCGTGCGCTACGGACCGGACTGGACGCGCAACGTCAGCGTGCCGAATACCAACGTCTTCGACGATCTCAAGCAGCCCGGCTTTCCCGCGGTCGCGTGGATTACGCCCTCGCTGGCGAATTCCGATTACGCCATGAGCGGCAGCAAGTCGGGCCCGGCGTGGGTTGCGTCGATCGTCGATGCGGTCAAGCACAGCTCGTATTGGAAGAGCACTGCCGTCGTCGTCGTCTGGGGCGATTGGGGCGGTTACTACGATCACGTTCCGCCGCCGTTCTTCGATAACACCGGACTCGGATTCCGCGTTCCGATGATCGTCGTCTCGCCCTACGTGAAACGCCATTCCATCTCGCATACCCAGTACGAGTTCGGCTCCATCTTGAAATTCATCGAGCAAAACTGGGGCCTGGGAAGCCTGGGCAATACCGACGAGCGCGCCACCAGCATCGCCGGCATGTTCGACTTCACGCGGTAGGGAGCGTCTGATTTAGCTGCCGATGTTCCGGTCATCCTGAGCGGAGCGAGCGAAGCGAGCGCAGTCGAAGGAGCAGCGAGTCGTCGGAATGTGGGTATAAGCGCTGGAAAGGAGTCTAGCTTATGCCGTTGGTTGAAGTCGTTATCGTTCTGATCGTCGTCGGCGTATTACTTTGGCTGGTCAACGCCTATATCCCGATGGCTAGTGCCGTAAAGTCCCTGCTGAATGCCGTGGTTGTGATCGCACTCGTCGTGTGGCTCCTCAAAGTCTTCGGAGTTTGGGGCTCCATCATGCATTTGCGCGTCGGCTCGTAACTCACGCGTCTTGCGGCGAGAGCCTCGAGTTTCGCATCGTCACCACGAACTCAACCGGTGACAGGTAGCCGGGTGCGCCTTCGAGGCGTTTTAGCGCGTCCCAATCCTCAGCGACGCGCTCGTCGTCGACCAAGAGCACGAACTTCGCGATCGTTGCACGCGCCTCGGCCGTGACGCCGTCGTAATGCACCGTCGCTTCATACACGGGGCCGCTCCAGCCGCAGGAGCAGATGAATTCATCCTTCTCTTTGGAGCCGTAGACCGGCTTATGCTCGACGTCGGTCATAGCGTTAATGCGGGGTGGGCTGAGCAATTGATTCGGTAGCAATATTTTCATAGTTTGGCCAGACCACGCGGGCCTTCAGCTGTTTGATGAGGTCGAGTTTCGCTTGCGGCGAGAGGGCGGCAAGCTGCTCGTGATAGTGGTTCCAATACGCTTCCATCGACTGCGAAAACTGCGGAATCCACGCACTTGGAACCGAAGTGCCGGCTAAACTTGCCGGCGCCAGTGACGCGAAGGACTTATTGAATGCTTTCACGGCATCGGTGAGCTTTTGGGCATCCTTGGCATTGACGTCAGAATCGAATGAGCCGGCGTTCACCGCTTCCACCAAGAAACCGGCGTAGCCGTTGCCCTTCTCCTCCAGCGCCGCGTAGGTGACTGCCAGCGAGTTCAGATCGGCCGCGCCCAGCGCGTGCTTCGCCGCTGTGACCAACGCGACGGTTTGATCGCGCGCGCGGCTGAACGGGGCGACTGCCGACCCGAGCTCGCGCGCGGCGTCGGTCTTGTGCGTGCACCCGGCTCCGGCGAGCGCTGCGATGATGAAAAGGACGGGACCTACGGATGGCAGGGCATTTCGTACGGTCATGCGGCTAATATACCCAATACAGCCGCCAAGTAAGCGCCCTTTGACTAGGCGCCAGACCCCGCGAACACCGAATGAGCGGTGACCATGGAAGGCGGCCGAAAAGCTCCCCAAAAGCCGATCGCGGCGGTGCTCGTCGCCGTTGCATTGGCCGGATGCGTCGTCGCGCCACCACATTCGGCGAAGGACTATGCGAATGCCGCGGCCCTCAGAGCCCCCGACGGTACTCTCACGACCGTCGTTGGACCTGACACGGCGATCGTGACGATGACGTCAACCGTGAAGTTTCCCGAAGGCGATACCAGCTCGAGGGTGCGCAGCGTTTTGACCTACGAAGCCCCGAGCGACCAGCCCGGCTTCTGTCTCTTCCAAATCGGCCACGCCGCCCGCTCCGCTCCCATCATCAAAGAGGACGCCGTGCAACGACCCTGCGATGGCAAGCGCTGGGCCCGCTTTCGCATCGCCGGAACCGATATCGGGTTTGTCGCGCATCTCGTGCATACGAACTACAAGGGCATTCCCGTCATACTCTTGGAGATCGCCGACCATCAGGTTCCCGATTCGATTCGGCTCCTTTACTGAAGTATTGCGCGTGTTCCTGAAGTAATGTACGATGAAGAGCCCTGAAAAAGCTTGCGATTATCGGTCACACCATAATTGCTAGCCAGGGTGGTGAACAACACAACGCACGCGTCTACATAGAGGGTGTTTTATGGAACATGACGTTAGCAAGCTCGAGAAACGGATTAGGGCTCACCACGACAAATTGCGGAACATGGAGAGCCTCCCAGACCAA
>JBAUZB010000301.1:0-10161 GCA_049585095.1 Candidatus Tumulicola sp. | reverse complement strand
TGGTGAATCCGGTGGCCGCGTCGCGATGGCGAACCGGATGGTGCAGTCCCGCGGTCGCTTTGAAAGCCACTCCGTCAGCGGCCGCGGCCGCGATGAATGCGGCAACGCCGGCGACCGGCGGAAACGCATCGGCCACGACGCCGCCGCAGCGCAACTTTGCATTCAACCGCGCGCGCGCAAGCGCGCGCATCGCGCCCTCGAGCAGTTCCGCCGATCGTTCGTGCTGCGGCAATTCAACGTATGCGGGAAGGTCGCGAACGCCGGCGCGATCGAGCGC
This sequence comes from Candidatus Tumulicola sp., assembly GCA_049585095.1. Taxonomy (GTDB): domain Bacteria; phylum Vulcanimicrobiota; class Vulcanimicrobiia; order Vulcanimicrobiales; family Vulcanimicrobiaceae; genus Tumulicola. The sequence continues at coordinate 9,884 of JBAUZB010000301.1, read as the reverse complement.
GGCCCCGAGCTGTCCGACCGGCGCGTCGAAGGTCTCCCGGGCGCTCGCCGGCGGCGGCAGCGGAATCTCCAGCGCCTCGACGTGCACCTGCGGCAGGTCGTTTCGAGCGCGAGCCACCGCGGCGAGCACCTGCTGCAGCGACGCAAACCACCGCCGCGGGTCGCCGGCCGCGTCGACGATCACCGATAGCGGCAGCGCTGCCGCCTGGTGACGGGATTCCCACGTTTGCGCGATCGCGTCGAGCCGCGACGCGGGAACGATGAAGCGCCCCAGCATCCAGGCGGCCGCCCCGCGCCGTTCGGCCGCATATTCGGCGACCGCTTCCTCCAGGGATAGCGTCGCCGGCGGGAACAGTCCGGCATAGTCGATGAGCCGGTCAAATGCGGCCCGCACCGCGGGATCGATCGAGGCGTTCATGTGTGCGGCGCTTCTTCGAGCACGCGAACAGGGCCGCCTCGGACGCTTCGCTAACGCCCTTCCGAATGAGCACCGTGACCGAATCGCGCAGCAATCCGCTGGCCCAGATCGATTGGGACTACGTCGAGTTCTACGTCGGAAACGCAAAGCAGGCGGCCCACTACTACATGTCGGCATTCGGCTTCGATCAGATTGCCTATGCCGGCCCCGAAACCGGCGTCAAGAACCGCGTGAGCTATCTGCTCGAACAGAACAACCTGCGGTTCGTTCTCACGGCCAGCCTGCTTCCCGACGATGAGATTGCGCGGCACGTTGCGCTCCACGGCGACGGCGTCAAAGACATCGCGATCGTCGTGCAAGACGCCCGGGCCGCCTTCGATACGGCGGTCGGCGGCGGTGCCCGTGCGGTGCTCGAGCCGACGCTCCTCGAAGACGCTGCCGGCCGCGTGGTGCACGCCAAGATCGCAACCTACGGCGACACGGTTCACTCGTTCGTCGAACGCGGCGCCTACGGCGGCATCTTCCTGCCGGGATTCGTGGAAGAGCGCAAGACGTTAGCGTCGGCGCGCAAACCCGGCTTGCTGTTCATCGATCATTGCGTCGGAAACGTCGGCTGGGGCGAGATGGATTCGTGGGGCGACTTCTACGCCCGCGTCTTCGGTTTTTCCCAGCTGGTTTCGTTCGACGACACCGACATTTCCACCGAATACACCGCGCTGCGATCCAAGGTCATGACCGACGCGCGCCACCGGGTGAAGTTTCCGATCAACGAACCGGCTCACGGCAAGAAGAAATCGCAGATCGAAGAGTACCTCGACTTCTACGGCGGCGCCGGCGTGCAGCACATGGCCATTCGCACCGACGACATCGCCGCCACGATTCGCGCCCTGCGGGAAAACGGCGTCGAATTCCTCGACACGCCGGATTCTTACTACGATATGCTGGAAGAACGCGTCGGCCGTATCGACGAGGCGACCGAAATCTTGCGCGAGCAGCGCATCCTGGTCGATCGCGACGACCTCGGCTACATGCTGCAGATCTTTACCAAACCGCTGCAAGACCGGCCGACGGTGTTCTTTGAAATCATCCAGCGCAAGGGCAGCCTCTCGTTCGGAAAAGGGAACTTCAAAGCGCTGTTCGTTTCAATCGAGCGCGAACAGGAAAAGCGCGGAACGCTGTAAGGCCGGATCCATGCAACAAACCGTTACCCCAAGACTCGACCGGGAAGCACTCCTGGATTGGTATCGCCGCAATCGCGAGCGCTCGGCGCAGATCTTTGGGCTGATCGCCGGCGACGCGTTTTACTCGCGTCCGATTCCGCTGCGGCATCCCTTCATTTTTTACGAAGGCCACATTCCGAATTTCAGTTTTCTCACCCTCAACACGCGCGCGCTCGGCGAAGCCTCCCTTGATGCGCGTTTGGAGCGCCTCTTCGAACGCGGGATCGACCCGGGCTCGCTCGACGACGCGAGGCGTCTCGAACGCTCGGATTGGCCGTCGCGCGGCGAGGTGGAAGCCTTCGCTGCAGCCTGCGACGCGCGCGTGGAGCACGCCATCGTTCACGCCCGCCTCGAGGATCCGGCCGTTCCTCGACTGGTCCGCGGGCAGGCGGTCTATACCGCGCTCGAACACGAACAGATGCACCACGAAACGCTTTTCTACATCGTGCATCAGCTCGACCCCGGCCACAAAGCGCGCGAGACGCAAACGCATACCGACCATCCGCCGGTCGCAAACGCGATGCAGCGGATCGCGGCGGGCGAAGCCACGCTCGGAGCCGACCCCGACGAGATTGCCTTCGGCTGGGACAACGAGTTCGGCCATCAGCGAGTGGACGTGCCCGCATTCGACGTGATGACGTATCCGGTCACCAACGCCGATTGGCTCGCCTTCGTCGCCGACGGCGGACCGCCGGGACCGTTCTGGACGCAGCGCGACGGCCAGTGGCGGCTGCGCGGCGTCTTCGAAGAGCTTTCGCTTCCGCACTCGTGGCCGGTGTACGTCTCTCACCGCCAAGCCAAAGCTTACGCGGCCTGGATCGGCATGCGCTTGCCGACCGAAGCGCAGTATCATCGCGCCGCATTTTCAACCCCCGACGGCGACGAACGCCGGTATCCGTGGGGTGACGATTTACCAAACCATCGGCACGGGAACTTCGATTTTCAGCGATACGACCCCGAGCCGGTCGACGCGCACCCGGCGGGCGCGAGCGCGTGGGGCGTGCACGACTTGATCGGCAACGGGTGGGAGTGGACCGACACGCCGTTCGGGCCGTTCCCGGGTTTCGAGCCGATGGCATCGTATCCGCAGTACTCCGCCGATTTCTTCGACGGGAATCACTTCGTGATGAAAGGTGCATCACCGGTTACCGCGCGCGAACTCGTGCGGCGGAGTTTCCGCAACTGGTTTTACGACGACTATCCGTTTGCCTACGCAAAGTTTCGCTGCGTTGCACCGCTGTCTTAGACTCCTCGCGCTGTTGGCGCTTTCCTCGGCAGTCGCGACCGGCTGCTCGCGAACGGGAACGCAGAACGCCGCGGCGAGCGGCGAACTGCGGGTCGCGCTTAACATCAACCCGATGCAGCTCAATCCGATTTTGCCACAAAACTCCAACGAAAACTTCGTCGACGGGCTCATCTTTGACGTGCTGGTGACGCAGGATCAGCACCACCGCCAGATCCCCGGCTTGGCGGCGGTCGTGCCGACGCTTCAAAACGGGGGCATCAGCAAGGACGGCCTCACGATTACGTATCACCTGCGGCATGGCGTCAAGTGGCACGACGGCGCGCCGTTTACCAGCAAGGACGTGAAGTTCACGTGGCAGTCGATCCTCAACTCGGCCAACAACGTGCTTTCACGACGCGGCTACGACCAGGTCGCCTCGATGGAGACTCCCGACGACTACACCGTCGTGATGCACATGAAGCGCGTCTTCGCTCCGGCAATCGATACGATCTTCGGCGAAAGCGACACCACCATGCGCATTCTTCCGGCGCATCTGCTATCGCGCTACCCGAATATCAATCAAGTGGCCTTCAACGCGGCGCCGGTCGGCACCGGGCCGTTCGAGTTCGTGCGCTGGCTGCGCAGCGACCGGATCGTGCTGCGCGCCAACCCGGCGTACTTCCGCGGCGCACCGCGGCTGGCGCGCTTGACGCTCCTGATCATTCCCGACGACAACACGACCGAGGCGCAGCTGCGTTCGCACGAAGCCGACCTGGCGATCGAGATTCCGGCGCCGGTCTATCGCGATCTCGGCGACGCCCCGGGCGTGGTTCGCCAACTTGCCGACGCGCCGGTGTACACCTCGATCGTGTTCAACACCAAACGAGCGCCGACCGACGACGTGCGCGTGCGGCGGGCGCTGGTACTCGGCATGAACCGCGCGGCCATCGTGCGCGACGACACCTACGGCACCGGCCGGCTCGCCATCGCCGATCTGTCGCCGTTTTACTGGGCCTTCGACGCGTCGTTAGGTCCGGCGCCGTACGATCTCGCGCAGGCCAAAGCGCTTCTCGATGCCGCCGGATGGCGTCCCGGCCCCGACGGCGTGCGCGTGCGCAACGGTGCGCGGCTGTCGCTCTTGCTGGTCTACGGGTTGGGGAGTCAGCTGGTGCGCACGGTAACGGCGCAGGTGCAGCAAATGTATCGGCCGTTGGGCGTCGAGATCCAGCTCAAGGGTTTCGACTACGCGACGCTCTACGCCGCAGCTCAAAACGGCGGCATCCTCAACTCGGGCAAGTTCGATTTGGCGGTGTACTCGTGGATTTCGGGATCGGATCCGGACGACTCGTCGCAGTGGACCTGCGCGGCGGTTCCGCCCGGCGGAAACAATGTGGCGCGATACTGTTCGGCGGAAATGGAGGCGGCCCAACGACTTGCGCTCTCGACTTTCGACCGTGCGGTGCGCAAGCAAGCCTACGCAAACATCCAATCGCTGCTGCTGCGCGACGCCCCGGCGGCGTTCATCTACTACCAGGCCTTGCGTTACGCTCATATCAGCGGGTTGCAGGCATTCACTCCCAACGGCATCAGCGAAGGCTGGAACGCCCAGGAGTGGTCGCGCTAGGGCGTCGAACCGAGCCGACCCAGCATTGCAAGGAGAAACGGTTTGACCACCACCATCGCAACCGCGAAGAAGGTGCCGGTGACGGTTGCCTACGGCGACGGCATCGGCCCCGAGATCATGGACGCCACGCTGCGCGTCATCGACGCAGCCGGTGCCCAACTCGACCTCGAACGAATCGACATCGGCGAAGCGATCTACAATAAGGGATTGAGCAACGGCATCGAACCGTCTTCGTGGGAATCGCTGCGGCGAACCAAAGTGTTCCTCAAGGCCCCGATCACGACGCCGCAAGGGGGAGGGTTCAAGAGCCTCAACGTCACCGTTCGTAAGACCCTCGGCATGTACGCCAACGTGCGACCGTGCGCGTCGCTGTACCCGTACGTTTCGACCAAACATCCGAACATGGACATCGTGATCGTTCGCGAGAACGAAGAAGACGTTTACGGCGGCATCGAACACCGTCAGACCAACCAAGTCGCGCAGTGTCTCAAACTGATCTCACGTCCGGGAAGCAAGCGTATCGTCCGGTATGCGTTTGAATACGCGCGCGCTAACAAGCGCCAGAAAGTCACCTGCTTCACCAAAGACAACATCATGAAGATTACCGACGGCTTGTTCCACCGGACCTTCAACGAAATCGCGCTGGAATATCCCGAGATCGAACACGAGCACTGGATCGTCGACATCGGCGCGGCCAAGATGGCGGACACGCCCGAAGCCTTCGACGTGATCGTCATGCCGAATCTCTACGGTGACGTGCTCTCCGACGTCGCGGCGCAGATCACCGGATCGGTGGGCCTCGCGGGTTCGGCGAACATTGGCGACTACTGCTCGATGTTCGAAGCGATTCACGGCTCGGCTCCGCGCCGAGCGGGGCAGAATTTGGCCAATCCGTCGGGACTGTTGCACGGCGCCCTGTTGATGCTGGTGCACGTCGGCCAGGCGGAAGCCGCCGAAAACGCGCATAACGCGTGGCTGCGCACGATCGAAGACGGCATCCATACCTACGATATTTATACCGACGGCGTTTCCAAGCAAAAGGTGGGGACCCGCGAATTCGGTGATGCGGTCATCGCACGGCTCGGTCAAAAGCCCGAAAAGCTCAAGACGGTCGAATACGCCAAAGACGTGCACATGAACCTCGCGATCCGTCCTGCCGGCAAACCGCCGATGAAACTGCGGGTGGGCGTCGATCTCTTCATCGATCGCCGCGACGGTAACCCCGACATCATCGCCGGCGCGATGGAACTGCTCAAAGTTTCCGGAACGAAGCTCACCGTCATCAGCAACCGCGGCACCAAAGTGTGGCCCAACGGAAATCCCGACACGTATTGGAGCGACCACTGGTCGTGCCGCTTCGAGAGCGACGGGACCGAACTGTTCACCGCGCAACACGCCGTAAAACTCCTCGAGGCGGCGGATCGCGCCGGCTTCGACGTGATCAAGACCGAAGGGCTCTATACGTTCAACGGCGAGCGTGGCTACTCACTTGCTCAAGGCGAGTAGCATCAAGACTTCGGTCACGACGATCGACGCGCCGTAAACGTCGCCGGTGATCCCGCCCCCGAGACGCCGGCTTGCCCAGGCTGCGCCGCCCCACGCCACCAACGCGGCCGCCGGAGCGAGGGTTAACGCCCAGGGTGCGATCGCCCATGCCAGCACTTCGACGAAGATGACGTTGAGCACCAGCGAGAGCGGGCTGGGACGCGCGGCAAAGGTGCGCGCCATTGCTCCGGTCGCGGCGTAGGGAAAACCGAACGCGAGCGGCATCACCGCTAGGCGCGCGGCGGCGCCGCAAAAGGCCAGCACCAGCGGATATCGCGGCGGCGCAATCGCCGCCAATGCGGCCAACCAAAACGCCGCGACGATTGCCATTCCCACGACGGCGAACGTCCCGTGGCGAACGTCTCTGAGAATCTCGAGCCGGCGCTGCGGCGGCACTGCGGCAAACAAGCCGTCGCAGGCGTCGAGCAAACCGTCGACGTGAAGCGCGCCGGTCAAACCGATCGTCTGCGCCCACGCAACGACGAACGCCCACGAAACGTGCAGCCACGCAAAGGCCGCATACGCGCCCAACCCGGCAAGGACTCCGACGAGCGCACCGATGCCGGGTAGCCATTGCAGCGCGGCGACGTCGGGCGGTTCGCCGGTCGAGTGACGGCCGGCCGGGAGAATCGTGTAGTACGCCAGCGCGCGGGCGAGGCCGCCCAACGCTCGAATCACACGCGAGCGATTTCGTGCGCGGTCGACACTCCGGCTTCGGCAAACGTTTTCATCTCGCTCACCATGCGCGCGGCGGCCTCGCACAGCGGAAACGCGAGCGCCGCGCCGCTGGCCTCGCCCAGGCGCAGATCCAAATCGAACAGCGGAACCAGCCCGAGCGAACGCAACGCCGTTGCATGCCCGGCTTCGCGCGAACGATGCGCCGCAATGCAATACTCGATCGCCGTCGGCGCGATCGCGCGCGCCACGAGCGCCGCGGCGGCCACGATGAAACCATCGAGGAGAATCGGTATGCGGTCCCGAGCAGCGGCCAGGAGGACGCCCGCAAGACCTGCGATTTCGTAGCCGCCGACCTCGCTCACGACGTTCCTCCAGGGCGTTCCCCGCACGCGTGCGACCGCCGCGGTGACGACGGCGAGTTTGCGTCGCAGCGTTTCGTCGTCGATGCCGGTTCCGCGTCCGACCACGTCTTCGGGTTCGGCGCCGGTCAGCGCGCAGATGACCGCCGCGGCGCTCGTCGTGTTGCCGATTCCCATGTCGCCCAACGCGACGATTTGCGGATCGAGGCGCTCGCGCACGCGCGCGAAGACGTCGGCACCGGCGAGCAATGCCGCGTCGACGTGTTCCGGCGGCATCGCCGCCTCTCGCGCGAAGTTGCGCGTGCCCGGTCCGACCGCGACGTCGAACAGGCGCTCGTGCTGCGGCAAAGCGGTTGCGACGCCGAAGTTCGCCACGAAGACTTCGGCGCGAGCCACCCGTGCGAAGGCGCTGATGGCCGCGAAACCGCCGACGAACGCGGCGACCATTTGCGCCGTCACCTCGCTCGGATAGGCGCTGACGCCCTCGGCCGTAACGCCGTGGTCGGCGGCGCCCACGATCACCGCGCGACGCTCGTACGGGCTTGGCGGAAGACCGCCGTGAATCGCAGACAGCCATTCGGCCAGTTCCTCGATGCGCCCGAGGCTCCCGACGGGCTTGGTCAGCGCACTGATGCGGGCGTGCGCGGCACGCGCCGCGGCGCGGTCAACCGGTGGGATCGAGATGTCGAACATCGCTCAGAGTGATTAGCCGCGCCGTACCGGCATCCATGGCGACGCGCGTCACACTGCCCGGCAAAAAGCGGCGGCGCAAGGATTCGCCCGCGTCGCCTTCGGCGAAGACGCCGAGGACGTCGAGCATGGCGTGAAGCGGGCCGGCATGGGTGACCACCACGATGTGGCCGCGGTTCCCAGCCGTCACCTCGTCGACGAACGCACGCACTCGCGCCGCGACGTCGGCGAACGACTCACCGCCTTCCGGGCGATACCGTTGCGCGGCGGTAGCTCCGAGGTCGCGCAACTCGGGGCGCGTCGCCGTGATCTCGGCCCACGTCAAACCTTCCCATGTACCGAAATCAAACTCGCGCAACCGAGGATCCGCGGTTACCGCAACGCCGTGCGGCTCGGCCACGATTCGCGCGGTTTCCAACGCTCGCGCAAGGTCGCTGGCAAAGATGGCGTCGATCCGTTCCGGCGACAAGTGTTGCGACGTCGCCCGCGCCTGCGCGCGACCTTCGGGCGACAACTCGACGTCGCTCTGGCCCTGAAAGCGTCCCGCCGCATTCCACGCCGTGGCGCCGTGGCGCAGGAGCGTGAGGCGAAGCGCTATTGCACCTTCTGAAGCAGATCGTGCATGTCGTTGGCATGCTCTTCTTCGACTGCGAGAATGTCTTCCATCAGCCGGCGCGACGTCGTATCCTTGTCGCCCAAGAACCGTACGATTTCGTTGTACGACTCGATTGCCACGCGTTCGGCGATCAGGTCTTCCTTGATCATGTCGACCAGCGAGCTGCCCTCTTTGTATTCGCTGTGGCTGCGCGACGCCAGACCTTCGGGATTGAAATCCGGCGAGCCGCCGAGTTGCGTGATGCGTTCCGCAATTCGGTCGGCATGGCCCTGCTCGTCGCCGGCATGCTCGAGAAACTCGGCCGCCACCGCGTCTTTGTTGAGCCCCGTCGCCATGTAGTAGTGGCGCTTGTAGCGCAATACGCAGACGATTTCGGTGGCTAGCGCCTGATTCAAAATGTCGCATACCAGCTTCGAATCGAGTTCGTAACTATCGGTGATGGCGCCGAGCTCGATGTTCTCGCGCGCGCGGCGGCGGAGCTCTTGAACGTCGCTCAGAAACGGCTGGGTTGTATTCACGAATGGTCCTTTCTTGGTTCTTGGGACGGGCCTGCCGAGCCCGCATAACCCCTCTATACCCCGCGTGGTTTCTCGAACACCGCAGGCGCACGCTTCGGGGGCGACGTACGTCGGAACGTGGCTTCCACCGAAGAACGTGCGGCACGTGCCGGCATCGTGCGATGCTGTTCCCGTTTGTGGGACCGGCGGCTCGTCACCGGCACCAGTGGAAACGTCAGCATCAGACTCGACGACGGCGACGTGGTGGTCACGCCGGCGGCGACGTCGCTCGGCGAATTATTGGAAGGCGATTTGGTGCTCGTCGACGCCGGCGGCCGTCCGCGCGACGCTGCGCTGCGCCCCACCAGCGAGCTGCAGCTACATTTGGCCGCTTACCAAGCTCGTTCCGATGCGCGCTGCGTCATCCATACGCATCCGACGTTTTGCGTGGTGTGGTCGCGAACCGGGCGAGTCTTCCCGCAAGATACCGTCGGTGCGCGCGAAACGCTGGGACGAGTCGGTTGGGTGCCCTACTTTCCACCCGGCTCGGCGGAACTGGCGCGCTGCTGCGCCCAAGAGTTCAGCGGCGGCAACGACACGCTCTTGATGGAACGTCACGGAGTTTCGACGCTCGGCCCCAATCTTTCGCACGCCTTCGCACTCACCGATTTGGCCGAGGAGGCGGCGCGGATCGCCTATTACGCCGCGCTTGGCGGACACCCGCTCGGTGGAACGTAACGGCGGGAGGAAGACTACGCTCGGCGAAAAGCCGGGGCCGTAACTCGCGGAGAGGTGGCAGAGTGGTCGAATGCACTCGCTTGGAAAGCGAGCAGAGGTGATAAGTCTCTCGGGAGTTCGAATCTCCCCCTCTCCGATTCCACAAATGTCATCCTGAGCCTGCCCCGATTTCGTGGACAGTGGGTTAGGCGACACGTCGCCAACGCTCTTCGAACTCCACCGGGCTGAGAAAACCGATGGTTGAGTGCCGGCGTTCTCTATTATACCAGGCTTCG
>JBAUZB010000300.1:0-25429 GCA_049585095.1 Candidatus Tumulicola sp. | reverse complement strand
CGCCAACACTGCAACCGTTCCCAGCAGCGCCGCCAAGACCGCGCGCGGGCTCACGACGGCGATCCTTTCGGCAATGTGGTGATGAGATTCACCGTCACCGGCCGCGTGAGATACTTGCGCACGATTTCCGACACGTATTGCGGATCGAGCGTCCGCGCGGTGCGCTCGTACTCGCCGCCGGCATCGCCGGGGGCGTAATCTTCCCGGCCTTCGACTGCATACCAGCCGAGATTATCGGCTTGTTCTTGCGGGGTCTGCGTGTCGGATGCAATGTGGTAGAGAAAGGCTTCGCGCGCGGCGCCGAAAGTTTGCGCGTCCATCGGGTTTTCCATTTTCGCAAGCTGGTCGAGAACTTGTTGCTTCGCCTTCTTCCCGTCGCTGCCGCCGATCGTAACCAGCATCACGCCGGGGTCGTGCAACGTGATGAACTGCCCCGTAACGTAGGCGTCCTGCGGGCCGATCGCGCGCGCGACCACGCCGGTCTCGTCGCGAAAGAGATAGTCGGCCACGAAGTCGAGCGCGGTCGCCGCTTTCTCGTCGGAGATCGGCGGCCCGACCCATGCGAGTCCGGCACCCTGCACCGAACCCGAGGCGGTGGTCGTGCCGGCGGCGCCCGAAAGGACTGAATCGAAGGGGGAGTCCATCGCGGTATCGCCGCTTCCGTCGGTCACGGCGTCAATTGACGACGCGTCGACGTTACCGGCGAGCGTCAAAACGGAATTCCCCGAACGGAACGCACGCTTGGCAAACGCGCTCACGTTGTCGGGCGCGATACGCGCGATCTCCGCGACCGAATCGGGCAACGGCGAATAGTGCGCCGGGCCACTCGAAAAGATCTGTTTAAAAAGCAGGTCGTGCAGCGTCAAGTCCACCGAATACCGCTGCTGCACGGCGAGAACCGCGGCGTCGCGTTGCGCCGTCTTCACCGCCGACGCATCGACCGCCGGCGCAAAGTACGCCGCCGTCAAAGCGGCAACCGTGCGGCGCGTCGCCGATGAGGGAACGATCGCACCGATGCCGACGATGTCGGGATACACGTTGATGTTCAGTTCGCCGCCGACGCTGCGCACCAGGTCGACGAGCGACTTTCCGCTGGCCAGCGGTACGACCGCAGCTGCGGTCGCCGCGAGCCGCGAAATGCCGGGCGCGGCATTGTCGTAGCCGGCTCCGGGCGCGCGGAACCAGAGAGCGATCGCGGCCGCGCCGATCGTTGGGTTCGGATCGAGCACGTACGAACCGCCGCGCGGCAGCGATCCTTTTTGCTGCATCGACTCGGTGGCGCCGCAAGGCGCCGCAAAGAGCGGCGATGCAACGACGAGCATCGCGGCGGCGAGCACAGCGCCGAGTTTCATGCCGGTTCCGGTGAAATCTTGGGCGGAAGCCGCGACGGCTTTTCGGCGGCCCGCTTCGGTTCCTCGGCGGCCGTACGGTCGCTCTCGGTCTCCGGCAACGCGACCGCTTCGGCCACTGCCCGGTCGTAGGGCTTTCCTTCGAGAATGGCGATGACTTCTTCGGCGTCGACGGTCTCGTATTCCAGCAACGAGGCCACCATGCGCTCGACTTTGGGCCAATTCGCGTTCAGGATTCCTTTGCCGTTTTCGTAACACGACTCGATGATCTTGCGCACTTGTGCGTCGATCTTGCTCGCGATCTCCTCGGAGTAGTTGCGCTCGTCTCCGAAATCGCGTCCCAAAAATACTTGGTGCGCGCCGCGCCCGTACTGAATCGGGCCTAGCTCGCTCATGCCGTATTGCGTCACCATCCGGCGAGCCAACTCGGTCGCTTTTTCGAAATCGTTGCTCGCACCGGTGGTTACGTCGCCGAATTTGATCTCTTCAGACAGCCGGCCGCCGAGCGCCATCGTGATTTGCGCGATGAGTTCCTCGCGCGTCACTTGATAACGGTCGTCCTCGGGAAGCGACCAGGTTAGGCCCAGCGCCATCCCGCGCGGAATGATCGTCACTTTGTGAATCGGATCGGATTTATCCAGGAGGCCGCCGAGAATCGCATGCCCCGACTCGTGATACGCCGCGATGTTCTTGGCCTTCGCCGACATCACCACCGACTTGCGTTCAGGACCGACCATGACGCGATCGATCGCTTCGTCGCAATCGATCATCTCGATCACGCTGCGGTCGCGACGAGCCGCCAGCAGCGCCGCTTCGTTGAGCAAATTCTCCAAGTCCGCACCGGAGAACCCCGGGGTTCGCTTCGCAAGCGTCTGGAGCGAAACTTCCTTCCCCAGCGGTTTGTTGCGGGCGTGCACCTCGAGAATCTTCTCGCGTCCCTTGAAGTCGGCACGGTCGACCACGACCTGACGGTCGAAGCGGCCGGGGCGCAGCAGCGCCGGATCGAGCACGTCGGCCCGGTTGGTCGCCGCAATCAGGATGACGCCGGTGTTCTGATCGAAGCCGTCCATCTCGACCAGCAGCTGGTTCAACGTCTGCTCGCGCTCGTCGTGACCGCCGCCTAAGCCGGCCCCGCGCTGGCGACCGACCGCGTCGATCTCGTCGATGAACACGATGCACGGCGCCGACTTCTTCGCTTGATCGAAGAGATCGCGCACCCGCGACGCACCCACGCCGACGAACATTTCAACGAAGTCCGAGCCCGAGATCGAGAGAAACGGCACCCCCGCCTCACCGGCAATCGCCCGGGCCAGCAACGTCTTGCCGGTGCCGGGAGGTCCGAGCAGCAAGACGCCTTTGGGAATGCGCGCGCCCAGCGACTGGTACTTCTTGGGATATTTTAGGAAATCGACGATCTCGGCCAGCTCTTCTTTGGCTTCGTCAACGCCGGCGACGTCGGCAAACGTCACCTTTGGCCGGTTTTCCGACAACATCTTGGCACGCGACCGGCCAAACGACAACGCTTGGCTTCCGCCGCTCTGCGCCTGTCTTAAGATGAAGAACAGCAACAAGACCGTGATCGCCAACGGCGCGAGCGAGATCAGGCTCGTGAAGAGCCCGGTGCTCTGCTGCTGGTCGAAGCTGATTGCGGCGCTCTTGACCTTCCGGTAGACCTCGTCGACGAACGTCTGATCGACGTTCGGAACCGCGACGCCGTACTTGGCGCCGTTGGTAAGGTCGCCGGTAGCGGATAGGCCGACCGCGTGGAACGACTGCACCTGCCCGGCCTCGAGCTTCTGATAGAAGGCGCCGTAATCCAAACGCGTCGCGCTCTCGCTCGGCTGAACGAAGCGCTCCACGACGATGAAGACGATCACCACCGCCAGGATAATGAGAAGGATCGACCGGAGATTTTTGCTCACGTGGTTGGAACCGCTGGCTTTCTGTGAAGCACGCTGCGATACTGTTGGGCCTTGCCTGGCATCGTTTCCTTTTAACACGCCCGGCGATGGGGCCGGTTGCCTACGCTCGCGGCCGGCCGTGAGCGCGCCCCGTCACTCCCGGCTTATAGCTTCGACGGCGCCGCCGCGTATCTCCAACCGGACGCCCGGTTTCATCCAAAAGCTGCCGCTCCCGCCGCTTTCCAGAGCGCGGACGGCGGCTTCGACGTGGGTGAACTCGATGTCGCGCAGCTCCTCTTGGCCGGCCAGGCAGGCGCGGACCCGGCGTCGCAGCGCGGCTCGTTGGGGCGATTGCGATTCGTCACCGACGAGGGTCGCCGCCCGCGCCACCGCCTCATCGAGACCGGGAAAGAACGGGCGCAAGGCGTCGAGCGCCCCGCGCACGGCGTTCCGGCGCAGCCCGGGATCGGCATTGGTCGGATCGACGGCATACGGCAGCGCTCGCACGTGACACGAATCTCGCAGCGCCGCAGCCGAAATTCGAAGCAGCGGACGCGCGAGGTCGATACCCTCGACCAAGGGACGGCGCGCGCGCATGCCGGCCAAGCCTTGCGGACCGGTACCGCGGAAGAGCGCCAACAGCACGGTTTCGCTTTGATCCTCGGCGTGATGCGCGGTTGCGACGGTCGTGCTTCCGGCACGGCGCGCGCACGCGGCGAGCGCCGAGTACCGCGCTTCGCGAAGCGACGCTTCGTCGCGGCCGGGCAACGCCAATCGAACGCTGTCGAGCCCCAAGCGATAGCGCGCGGCAACGCTCGCAACAATGCATTCGTCTTGCCCGGCGGACGGGCGGACCCCATGGTTGACGTGCGCCAGGCGCAGTTCCAGTCGCATCGGTTTTGCTAGATCGCACAGCGCAGCGACGAGCGCCACCGAATCCGGGCCGCCGCTGCAGGCGATCAGCACGCGGTCGCCGCGACGAATTGCGCCGTCGTCCCGGATCGTTCGCTCGATGTCGCGCTCTTGGTGCGTTCCTCTCACGTTTGCGTCAACGGCGGACCTCTCGCGCGATTTCGCGCTCCACATCGCGCTTGGCGACGTCGGCGCGTTTGTCCCACAGCTTCTTGCCGCGCGCCAGCCCGAGCTGTACTTTGGCGATGCCGCGCGTGAAATACAGCCGCAACGGAACGATGGTCAATCCTTTTTCGCCAACGCGGCTCTGCAACCGAACGATCTGCTCGCGATGCAGGAGCAGTTTCCGTGGCCGGTTGGGATCGACGTTTGAAAAGCTTCCCTGTTTATAGGTCGGTACGTGCATCCCCAACAGCCACGCTTCGCCGTCGCGAAAGCGCGCGTAAGCTTCGCCGATACTCACGCCGCCGGCGCGAATCGACTTCACTTCGGTTCCTGTAAGCACCAAGCCGGCCTCGACCGACTCGAGAATCTCGTACTCGTGCCGAGCTCGGCGGTTATCGAGCGTCGGAGCGGCGTGAAGTTTCTGCTGCTGCGACGCGGCGGCACGCTGCTGCTTCGACTTCACCGCGAAGCGCTTGCCGGGTTGCGGCGATCGGCGGCGGCGTCGAGCGCGCCGCGTGAGACGAAATGCCCGTGGCTCTCCACCAGCACGTTGCCGGCGCGATCGCAGATGGTAGCTTCGACGCCGAGCACGTTGCGGCGCTGCCATGCGACGCGTCCCCGAACCTCGATCGGAACCTCCAGCGGAACCGGTTGCCGGAAGCGGACGTTGACGCTGGCGGTGACGCCGCGATGCCCCGCAAAGCCGGCGGCGTGCGCCATCGCTTCGTCGAGCAACGCCATGACGATACCGCCGTGGGCGATGCCGCGCCAGCCTTGATACTGCGGCCCCAGCGTCACCGCGGCGCGGACGCCCTCACCGTCGCCGGCACGATCGAAGTGCAGATGCATCCCGACGGGGTTGTCGGGACCGCACGCAAAGCAGTTTCCGTCGTCGAAGGGGACGTCGCTCATCGGCCGGCTTCGAGACGATCGGCGAGATAGTCGGGGAGGCCGGCGGCGCGAATCTTTTCTTGGACGGTTGCGATCGGATACTCGTACCGGACCCACCGCACGCGCGATTGCGCGGGCTCGTAGAGCACGAACGACGCCTCGGGATTGAGATCGCGCGGCTGCCCGACGCTGCCGACGTCGACGATATACCGGCGCCCGGCTTCGAGGATCAGTTCGCCGCCGTGCTGCATGTGTTTGTGCCCGATGGTGCCGTCGGCCTCGCGCACCCAGTATTCTGCAATGTGGGTGTGACCGACGAACACCAGCGGCGCGTCGGTGCGCTCGAACGCTCCCGCAGCGCTGCGCTTGTCGAGAATGTATTCGAAGTAGTTCGCCGGTGCGCCGTGCACCATCAAGAACTCGGGAAAACGCAGCTCGTACGACAGCGTGTTGAGCCACGCGCGGTTTTCCGCGTCGAGCACGGTTTGCGTCCACTCGATCGCCGTCCGAGCCGCGTCGTTAAAAAATTCCGTTCCGTAGTTGTCCAGCGCCGCCAAATCGTGGTTGCCGAGCACGACGTGCTTTGCCCGTTCCCGCAAGAGCCGAACGCACTCGTTGGGATTCGCTCCGTAGCCCACCATGTCGCCGAGGCATGCCAGCGTATCGTCGGGTGCGAGCTGTGCCAACGCCCGCTCCAGCGACTCGAGGTTACCGTGGACGTCGGATACGACGGCGTATCTCACGCAGGCACCTGGGCGAGGACGTCGCGCAACGCATCGGCGAAAACCCGCCGCATCGGTTCCGTTCCGGCGCTCACGCGCACGTACCGGTCGAGCGGAGGCGCGCCGGGTTTTCGGATCCAAACGCCGCGGCGAAGGAGTTCGTCCATCACGTGTGCCGCGCGTTGAGCCGTTCCCAGATCGATGCAAACGAAGTTCGTGCAGGACTCGATGAAGGCGCAGCCCAGCTCCCGAGCGAGCGCGTAGTAGTCGGCGCGTGCCTCAAGCGTTTCGGCGACGACGCGATCGCGAAACTCGTCGTCGCTCAGCGACGCGAGCGCACCGATCTGGGCGTTGCGGTTGATGCCGTAATGTAACCGGATCTTTTGGAACGTGCGCACGTTGGCGGCGGCGGTAAGGCCGTAGCCGATGCGCGCCCCGGCCATGCCGTACGCTTTGGAGAAGGTCCGCATGCGAATCAAGCGCTCTTCGAAGTGTGGCGGCAATAGGTCGCCGTCGGCAACGAAGTCGGCGTAGGCTTCGTCGAGCAGCAACAGCGTATCGTGCGGAAGCGCGCGATAGAATCGCATCACCTCGTCGCGCGCGAGAAAACGTCCACTGGGGTTATCCGGGTTCGCCAGATACGCCAACGAAGGCCGTTCGCGCCGCGCGATTTCGACGAGCGCGTCGAGATCCGGCGTGCCGTCGGGCCGGTAATCCGCGTAGGCCAAGCGCGCACCGTACCCGATTGCATGATAGTTGAGCGTCGGATACGTGCCGCGGCTGGTCAAGACGAGGCCGCCCGGCGCCACGAAGGCGCGCACCGCCAGTCCCATCACGTCGTCGATACCCGATCCCACGACGATCTGCTGTGGATCGCAGCGATGTTTGCGCGCCAGCGCATCGCGCAGATCGAGCGACTCGGGATCGCCGTACCATCCCAGACGCCCCAGCTCGGCGCTCATCGCCGCCATCGCTTTGGGTGACGGTCCGAACGGACTCTCGTTGGCGCCCAAACGAATCAACTCGCGTGCGCCGGTTTCGCGCATCAGTTGCTCGGGTCCGACGAACGGCGTCGTGGCCGGGATCGCTTCGATGGCTGGCGTGGGGCGAATCATCCTTCTTCCTACAATACGCAGCCGGGTTAGGTTCCGAGAAACCGGTGCACGGTGACGCGCGTACCGGCGGGCCATTCTTCGTCGCGCTCGTCCATCACGAGATACCCCTGGGCCCGCGCCGTCAGACTCACCGAAAACGAGCGTAAGGGGAGGGGATGCGCCAGCAGGCTGCCGCCCTCATCCCGCAGTTCCACCGGCAGGTACCAGGTCCACCCGGCCCGGCTTCGCGCTGCGCCGGCGAGACGAGCGGTGGTCGTCGCCACGGGCGCGGGCGCGCCTACGAGCGCGGCAACGATGGGCGCCACGACCGCTTCGAGCACCATCAGCGCCGACGTCGGATTTCCCGGCAAACCGAGAATGGGTTTTTCTCCAACCGCTGCTAGCAGCGTCGGCTTCCCGGGCTTCAATCGCAACCCGTGCACTACCACGCCCGGCGGCCCCAACGCCACAGCCGCCGCGGGCAACCGGTCGCGCTCGCCGACCGACGAGCCTCCGCTGATGGCGACCGCATCGCATTCCCGCAGCGCGCTCGCCAACCCGCGTTCGAAGACGTCGGCTTCGTCACTAAGCTTCGGAAAGTGCCGCGGCTGCGCACCCATCGCGCGCAGCGACGCGGCGATGGCATAGCGGTTCGAGTCGCGCACCTGGCCGGCGTTGGGACGCGCCGAGGGTGCAACCAATTCGTCGCCGCTCGAGAGCACTGCAACGACCGGACGACGATAGACGTCGACGACGGTCACTCCCAGCGCGGCGAGGACGCCCGCATGCGGCGCGCCGATGCGGGTTCCGAGTTTCAACACCGTTTCGCCGCGGTGCATATCGGCACCGAGCGCGACGACGTTGCTGCCGGCGTCGACTTTCGCCGCAACATGCGCCGTCGAGCCGGCGACGCGCACCTCTTCAATGGGAACTACCGCATCCGTTCCTGCCGGAAGAACGCCGCCGGTGGGGATTCGCAACGTTTGGGCCGGCGTAACCGTCGCATCCGGCGATTGGCCCATGCGAACCTCGCCCGATATTGCGAACTCGCCCGGCGTCGCTGCGGCCAGCACGGCGAACCCGTCCATCGCCGAACGGGCGGCGTTGGGATATTCGCCGTCGGCGTAGACGTCGCGAGCGAGAACGCGTCCAAATGCGTCGTCGAGCGACACGCGCTCGATCGACGGCGGCACGAGACGAACGCGCGAAAAAAATGCAACCAGCGCCTGGCGCGGCGCAAGAAGTTTTTCGGTTGCAAATCCTGCACCCGGTAGGAGTGCGTTTGCGGGCTGCATAATGGCGCGCTTCTCCATGTTGGACATCGCCGTCGTTCGGCGGGATTCCGATCGCGTTCGACGATCGGCCCGTCGCCGTGGGTTCGACCCGTCGTTCGTGGACGAGATTCTGCGGTACGACGTGGAGTACCGCTCCGCGCTGACGGCCGCCGAGCAAGCCAAAGCCGAAAAAAATCGTCTTTCGGCCGAGATCGGGCGTTCCGCGGACAAGGCAGCGGCGGCGAACGAGCGCCGCCCGCTGGTCGAATCCCTTTCCCAAACGATCGCAGCACAAGAAGAACGCGCGCGATCGCTCGCGCCGGAGCAAGAACGTTCGCCGTTGCGCGTGCTGCTCGAAAGTTCGCCCAATTTGCTCGACGAGTCGGTTCCGGACGGCAGCGACGAAACTGCGAACGTCTTGGTGCGGACGTGGGGCGAGCCCGGCACCTTCGATTTCTCGCCGAAGCCGCATTGGGAGATCGGCGAGGCGCTCGGCGTGCTCGATTTCGAGCGCGCAACCAAGATCTCGGGAAGCCGCTTTGTGGTGCTCAAAGGAAAGGGTGCGCGCTTGTCGCGCGCGCTCGTGCAATTCTTTCTCGACCGCGCGGTGGCCGCCGGCTACGAAGAGGTGGTGCCGCCGTTTTTAGTGAGCCGGGCAACGATGTGGTCGACCGGACAACTGAGCAAGTTCGCCGATGCCATGTTCAGCGATCCGGATGCGGATCTCTTCATGATTCCGACCGCCGAAGTTCCTCTGACGGCGCTGCACGCCAACGAAATTCTCAATGCCGCCGATCTGCCGCGAAAGTATACCGCGTACACCCCGTGCTTTCGCAAAGAAGCCGGTGCGGCCGGGAAAGACACGCGCGGCTTGATTCGGCTGCATCAGTTCGAAAAGGTGGAGCTGGTGTGGGTCGTCGCGCCCGAAGCGTCGTTCGATGCGCTCGAGCGGCTCACCGGCCACGCCGAATCGCTGCTGCAGGCGCTCGAGCTTCCATATCGCGTCGTTGCGCTGTGCGCGGGCGACACCAGTTTCAACGCTGCCAAAACCTACGACCTCGAAGCGTGGTTGCCCAGCGCCGGAAGATTTCGTGAGATCAGTTCGTGTTCGAATTGCACCGACTTTCAAGCGCGTCGCGCCGGCATTCGGTTCCGCCGCGATCCCGCGAGCAAACCCGAGCTGGCGCACACGCTCAACGGTTCCGGCTTGGCCGTCGGCCGGACCCTGGCAGCCATTTTGGAGAATTTCCAGCAACCCGACGGTTCGGTTAGCATCCCGGCGGTGCTGCGTCCCTACACCGGTTTCGACTCGATATAATCCGCGAGGGCATCGACGGCAGGCGAGCGATCGCGTACCGCTGCTCCGGCTGGAAAGAACGCTTCGATGCGTATGGCGACGTGTGCGTCGTCGACCCGGCGCAGTGTGCACCGCACGCGTTCGCTGTTCACCACTCCAAACGCCAGCTCAACCAGTCCGCCGCGCCGATCGTCGACGGCGACGTTCGCCCCGATTGCACCTTCGGCGGCGCGCAGCACGCAGTCGTATGCTGCGTCGTAGCCGGCGGCGAGTTCGACGTCGCGATGCGGTCGCAATCCAACCTTTTGCCGATCTTTCGCCAGGTTCAACCAGCGCGCAATGAAGCTCATCGCACCAACGCGTACCCGATGATGATGCCGAGCGTGGCAACGCAGAGCAGCGCGCCCGCGGGAATCCAGCTTTCCCGGCGGCGAGAGAACACGATCGTGTAGATCGCTTTGAGGACGTTGTTCGACGACGTCGCAATGATGATGGCCAGCGTCGCGGTTGCCAGTCCGAGCTTGACCACACCGCCTTGGGCGAGACCGAGGACGAAAGGATCGATGTCGGTCACGCCGACGACCGTGGCCAGGCCGAGCACGCCGCTGCGGCCCAAGCGGGCCTGCACGAGTGCCGTTACCGCCGAGATGGTCACCATCAGGACCGCGAATATCAGCGCGGTCGTGAGCTGCAACGGGTTGGGCTCCTCCGCCCGCGCGACGCTCGGCGTTCCGCTGCGTCCGCGCAGCCATGCCAGCGCCAGCATCAGCACGCACGGAATCGCCAGCGGAAACAACAGCGCTCGTCCGAGCGCGAGGCTGAACACCGAGCAGATGGCGAGCACGCGCACGTACATCATGCCGGTCGCCGCAACGATCCCGGCTTCCAGCTCGGCGGACATCCCTTCGTCGCACGAGCGGCGTGCCAGCACCACCGTGGTCGCGGTCGACGAATACAACCCGCCGAGAACCGAAGCCAGCAGCACGCCGCGCTTGGGAAAGACGTAGCGCTGCAGCAAATAACTGGCGTACGAGATCGTAGAAACGGCGATCACCGCCAGCCATACGCCAAACGGCGTGACGTTGGTGTACGGAATTACCGGGCGTCCCGCGAGCAGCGGCAAGACGATGCCGACGAGGATGAGGAATTTGCCCGCGGTAACGACTTCTTGGTTCGGAACGCGATGCGCCCAATCGTGCAGGGTGCGTTTGCTGCCCAGCAGCAGCACGGCAACCACCGCGATGGCGACGCCGATCCAGATGGGCTGCGTCAGGGCGACCGGACCGAGAACGTATGCCAGCAGGTTGCAGAGCGGAACGATGAAGCCGCGTTCCAACGGCTCGGCGCTCGCGAACTCCCGGCACAGATACGCGTACGACCAAGCACCGACGATCAGCAAACCGGCGATGAAGGCGGCGGCGTAGCGCGGTTCGAGCAAGTAGAGGGCGCCGCCGGCGAGCGCGAGCAACGGAAACGTGCGGACGCCGCCCGGCCTTCGGGTCGTCTCCTCAGAATAAAACTCTTCGTAGGCAAACCCGAAGAACAGCGATAAGCCCAGCAAGAGCGCGAATCGTTCTGCGCCGATGCCGGTGACGCCGATCACGAAAGTTCCCGAATCAACTCCAACAGCTCTTGGCGATCGAGGTAACGAATGTGCCCGCGCTCGCGGCGCAAAATACTTCGCGTTTCCAGTTCGGCAATGGCGCGCGCGGCAACTTCTTTAACGGTGCCGGCGGCGGCGGCGATTTGCGACTGCGTCACCGTCGCCAACGCCGCATTCGCCGGGGCGAGCCCCCGTTCGGGCATTGAATACGGCACGAGCACGCGCGCGATGCGCGCGAGAATCGGCAACGCGCCCTGCGCGGTGAGCGTATCGTTCATCTGCCGAAGCCGCTGCGCGATGACGATGCCCAGCGCGTAGGTGAGCTGCGGATAGCGCGATGCAATTTCGGTCACGACGTTCCATGGAAGCTTCACGATACGCGCCGTTTTCGAAAAGACGACGATTCGAGCGTTGGATAATCCGCGATCGAAGTATTCCGCCACGCCGAATGGTTCGAGCGGGAGAATTTCGTACAAAATCCGCTCGCGATCGGTTTCGTGCCCCTTGGCGCGCACGACGATACCCTCAGTCACCACGCCGATGTACGGCCATTCCGAATTCTCGGCGACCAGCGTCTGGCCACGACGCCCGGTTTGCGGAATGGCGGCAGCAGCGAGTTCGTTGAACACCAGTTCGTTGAGATCGGTAAAGGCGGCACACCCGGCCAGGAATTGAGCCAGCGGATTGCGGTCGCCGTCGCGGCCCTCGCGCGGCGTCAAGGAAACCCGCCATACGCCGCGGGCGACGCGGCGCGTTTCGATGACGTAGCGCTCCGGATGCTCCTGAACGATCCGCGCGGACAACCCTCGGGGTTCGTGCTCGGTTATGAACGTGAGGGAGGCACCGGATGGTAAGCGGTCGAGAGCTTCGCGGACCAACGTGGGCCGGTCCCACGCCGGAAGGCCGCGAAGATCGATTTCAGAAGGGTTCGTCACGTCGGTCACGTTCTCGCCGAGCAAAGCGCTCTACTCCCTAGACAAGGCACCTGAGAGGACTTGAGCATGGTACGATCTTCGGTTATCCGCGCCGCGGCCTGGGCTGCACTCCTCAGTATTTCGGCCGCCACGCTGCCGATTGCTGCAACCGCCGACTCCGGCACCGGCGCGACCGAGTATCACTATTCGACAACGATAACCACGGTCTACGGCTCGCAATACCCAATCGCCGGCCATCTCGATCTCGAGATATTTCCGTCCGGAATTTTGCGCGGGTACTACCACAATGCCTTCCAGAAGGCGTTCATACAAGTCGTCGGGGGCCGAGACGGGAACTACATTTGGTTCGACATCGGGCCGAGCCCGGTCGACTTGGGACTCGGAATCGGAACCGGCGAACGGCTGCACATCATCGCGAACATGGACTCCGACGGCACCTTCAAAGGCCAGGCGTTTCCGCAGTACGTCTCCTCGTTCAATGCGGTCAACGTGACCACCGACTCGGCGCGCCCGACGACCAACGCCTCGTCGTTGATCTCGCCCACCGATCAGCCGACCGCCGTGGAGCAATACATTTTCGCGGCCAAACCGACGGAAGCAAGTCCGGAGGACTATCAACCCTCTCCCGCTCCATAGCGTCGCGTCCGAGGCTCCCGACGGCTACCCGATTGCCGGGATGGTCTAGGGAGCCTTGACGGCGTTCCACTCGAGCTGACGTCGCGCCGGAAGCTTATCCATATTCTTGAGAAAAAGCGCGAGTTGCCAGCGCTGCTCGTCGGTCAGCGACGCCGCAAACGCCGGCATACCGGTGAAGCGAATTCCGTGCGTCACCTTCCAATACGTCATTCCGTCGGGATCGTCTTCCACGCCGTCCTTCGCCAACTGCGGCGGTTTTTGGTAGAGCCCGCGCGCCACGTTCGACGGCCGCCCGTGCGCGGCACCGTGGCACACCGCACAATTGGTGGCGTATAACTTGATGCCGGCCTCGAGATTTGCATCGTTTAACGGCACCGGGTTGGGTGCCGCCGGCGCCTCGCGCCGCAGCGTTACCGCCAGCGACGTGTGCGCTGCCCAACGCTCCAGCTTCGATGGTTTGCCGTCGGCATTCGCCGGCATCATGCCGCTTTCGATGCCGACGTAAGCGCACAGCAGACCCAGCACGACGACGCCCACCGCCCCGATTACGATTCCGCGTATCATCCGGCGATATTTGACGGGGTGCAGTAATCGCCCGCCGCCGCCGAGTACTGATATTGCGGCGCCCGTGCGCCCGTCATGCGAGGAGGTGTGCGTATGCGACGATTTCAGGCGATGGCTTTGTCCGCGGCTTTCCTCGCCGGTTGCTCCGGCGTCGGCGGCGTTCTTCAGACGGGCCGTTGGTCACCGGAATCGATTCAAGCGAAGGCTCGGCCGTTCGTTCCGGTGGTGGGCGGTTGCTCCATCTTTCCGGCGGATAATTGGTGGAATACCGACATCTCGAACTACCCCGTCGATCCGCTCTCGAACCAGTACATCGCGTCGATCCCGGGCAATCTGCATCCCGATTTTGGGCACCGGTCGAGCTACGGAATTCCGTTCGATATCGTCCCGGCCAGTCAACCCGAAGTCCCGGTGCACTTCCTCTACCGCTCGCAGAGCGATCCGGGGCCGTACCCGATTCCGCCCAACGCCCAGATCGAAGGCGGCCCGCATTCAAACGGCGATCGCCACGTCTTGGTGCTCCAGCAAGGATCGTGCACGCTCTACGAGATGTGGCGTGCTTTCCCCAAGGACGGCGGCACGCAATGGCGCGCGGGATCGGGCGCGATCTTTCCGCTCGATACCAACAAGTTGCGGCCGAACGGCTGGACCTCGGCCGACGCGGCCGGGCTGCCGATCCTTCCCGCGCTCATCAAGTGCGACGAAGTGCAGGCCGGCGAAATCGACCATGCGTTGCGCTTTACGGTAGAGAATACGCAGGCCGGCTACATTCATCCGGCGACGCACTTCGCAAGCAGCAGTAAGAATAAGGACCTTCCCCCGATGGGTTTGCGCGTGCGTCTGAAAGCGTCGTTCGACATCTCGGGATTCAATCGTACCGCGCAAATTATCTTGACGGCGATGAAGACATACGGCATGTTCGTCGCCGACAACGGCTCGAACTGGTACTTTCAAGGCGAGGGTGGAACCGCCGCCAAGTGCTGGAACAACAACGATCTCGACGCGCTGAAAAACGTTCCCGGCACCGCCTTCGAGGTCGTCAAAACAGGAAAAATCTTGCACAAGACGGGACCTTGAACGACGCCGCGCGTCGTTAAGAAGCGGTTTAACACGACTCTGAAGCTCCCCTAATCCCGGGTTAACGCTGCACCCCGATTTCTCGGTGATTTGCCAGACGCGCCGCCTATGCTGGTAAGCGTGATGGCAACGACAATCCTTACTCGACCGGGCGAAACGATGCGAGCGATCGCAGGAGTTCGCCCGCGCTGGCTTACCGCCGCAGCGGCACTGCTCGTTGCGGTCGCGATCGCACTGGCAGCGGGTGCAGCAATTCGGGCGCGCTCGGCGGTGGCCTACGTTACCGCACCGGTCGCGCAGGCGACGCTGGTTCAAAGCGTAACCGCTTCCGGGGCGGTAAATCCGCAGAACAACATTTCGGTCGGCACTCAGGCGTCCGGAACGATTTCCGCGATCTACGTCGACTACAACAGCAAGGTCAAGCGCGGGCAAGTTCTGGCGCGTCTCGATCCGAGCACGTTTTCGGCGCAACTCGCTCAAGCGAAGGCGTCGCTCGCGCAGGCGCAAGCCCAAGCGGCACAAGCTGCAGACAATGCAGGCGCGGCCGCATCGGGCGTCAGCGTTGCCGAGGCGAACGGCGCTGCCGGTCGAGCGGCGGCCGCTGCCGCGCAAGCCAACGTCGGGAAAGCTCAGGCGGTACTGGCGCTCGCGCAGAAAACGCAGTCGCGCGATTCGGCGCTTCTCACGCAGGGCTACGTCGCGCAATCGCTGGTCGACAGCGACCGCTCGAACGTCGCCCAGGACGCCGCCGACGTCGCGGCGGCTCAGGCAGCGTTCGCGCAAGCGCAAGCGCAGTCTAATGCCAGTGCGGCAACCGTCGGAGAAAATGGTTCGACCGCACAGGCACAGGCGGCCGGCGCTCAAGCCGCCGAAGCGGCGATCGAATCGGCCAACGCCGTCGTGCAGCAGGACGATCTCAATCTGGCCCATAGCGTGATCACGTCGCCGGTCGACGGTACGGTCGTGGCGCGCGACGTCTCGGTGGGGCAAACGGTCGCGGCATCGCTGCAGACCCCGACGCTCTTTGCCATCGCGCAAGACCTTACGAAGATGCAAGTCGACATCAACGTCGCAGAACCGGATATCGGCAACGTCAAGTCCGGCGACGCCGTCGGATTCTCGGTGCTGGCGTATCCGAACCGCACCTTCCACGGCACCGTCGCTGAAGTGCGGATCAACCCGCAAACGGTCAACAACGTCGTCACCTACGACGTGGTGGTGAAGGTCGACAACGGCGATGGCGCGCTGCTGCCGGGAATGACGGCGAATGCGTCGATCGACGTCGCGAGTGCGAAGAACGCCTTGGTGGTGCCGATTGCGGCGCTGCAATGGAATCCGCGCGCGGATCACGCGGCCGCTACTGGTGGAAGCAGTACCGCGCAGTCGCCGTGGGGCTCGACGCAAGGGGCGAGCACGACCGACGCCGTCACCTCCGGCTCGAACGGAACGATTTTCGTGCAAGGCGACGGCGGGAAGCTCGAGCGCGTGCCGGTGCAGGTAGCGCTCGTGACGAGCACGCAGGTCGCGGTGGCGCCGGCGACCCCGGGCCAACTCGTAGCCGGCGATCGCGTCGTGGTCGCGTCGTCCGCAGGCGCGCACACATCCCGTAGCAACGGAGCACGACCGGCTATCGGAGGGGCTCCGATGGGCGGCGGCGCGATGCGGGGAATTCACTGATGATGCCGGTCGTCGAGGTCCGCGGACTTCGGAAAATTTATTCCCTGGGCGGCGGCGAAGTCGTTGCGTTGGGTGGCATCGATCTAACTCTGAGGTCGGGTGAATTCGTCGCCGTGATGGGACCGTCGGGTTCGGGGAAGTCGACCTTCATGCAGATTGTCGGAATGCTCGACCGTCCGTCGGGAGGCAGCTACCACTTCGAAACGCGCGACGTTTCGGCGTTATCCGAAGACGCGCGGGCCGACATTCGCAGTCGACGCCTCGGCTTCGTTTTCCAGTCGTACAATTTGTTATCGCGCACCAGTGCGCTGGAAAACGTCGAGCTGCCGATGGTCTACGCCGGACTTCCCGAGAGCCGCCGCCGGCGCATCGCCGTCGAAAAAATGGAACTCGTCGGCGTCGCGCACCTGCAACGGCATAATCCCAATCAAATGTCCGGCGGCCAGCAGCAGCGTGTCGCCATCGCTCGCTCGCTGGTGAACGATCCGGGTTTGATTCTCGCCGACGAACCCACCGGAGCGCTCGATACGAAGTCGTCGGCCGACGTCATGCAAATCCTCGCGCGGCTCAATCGCGACCAGGGTATTACGATCATGCTGGTGACACACGAACCCGACATCGCCGCTTATGCGGGCCGCGTCGTCACCTTTCGCGACGGACACATCGTCGGCGACACGCAGAACGCCGGGCGTGCGGCATGACGCTCAAGGCCACGCTGCGGCTGGCGTTGCAGGCGCTGGTTCGCAACAAAATTCGATCGCTGCTGACGATGCTCGGCATCGTCATTGGCGTCGCCGCCGTGATCGTGACCGTCGCCATCGGTGCGGGCGCCCGCATCTCGGTGCAGAGCAGCATCAACAGCCTGGGCTCCAATCTAATCGTCGTGCAGCCCGGCAGCGTTACGCAGTCGGGCGCGCGCAGCGGTTTCGGAGGCGCCTCGACGCTGACGCCCGACGACGGTCTTGCCATCGCGAAGCTTCCCGGCGTGGCCAGCGTTTCGCCCCAGGTGACGATTCGCACGCAAGTCGTGGCGGGAGAAAACAATTGGCAGACGACGGTGACCGGGGTCGCGCCGACCTATACGTTCATTCGCTCGTGGCCGCTCGCGACGGGGCGTTTCATCGGCCAGAGCGACGTCGCCGAAAGTGCCAAGGTTGCGGTGCTGGGAGCAACGGTGGTGCAGCAGCTCTTCCCCGGCGGCCAGTCGCCGATCGGCGCAACCGTCATCGTAAAGGGCGCGCCCTTTACCGTGATTGGCACGCTGACGCCGCTGGGTCAAAGCGGCGTGGGACAAGATCAGGACGATACGGTGCTCATTCCGTACACGTCGGCGATGCAACGATTGACCGGTCTCACGACGGTCAGCGCGCTGATGGTATCGGCGGCCGATGCGAAGAGCATCGACGGCGTGCAGCAAAGCCTCACGCAACTGCTCGAGCAACGCCATCGAATCACCACCGGGCAAGCCGACGACTTTCAGGTAAGAAATTTGCAGTCGATCGCGCAGGCCGCATCACAGACCGGCGCGGTGATGGAGTTCTTGCTGGCCGGCGTCGCCGCCGTCTCGCTGCTGGTCGGCGGCATCGGCATCATGAATATCATGATGGTCTCGGTCACCGAACGTACGCGTGAGATCGGCCTGCGCATGGCGGTAGGCGCGCGCGGGCGGACGATCCTCAACCAGTTCCTGACCGAATCGATCGCTCTTTCGACGATCGGCGGCCTGATCGGCGTCATCGCCGGGATCATCGGCACGCTGCTGGTGGCTTCGATCGCGCACTGGCCGACGTCGATTCCGCCGCAATGGGTCGCCGCGTCGGTGCTGTTCGCGGCGCTGGTGGGCATTTTCTTCGGATACTATCCGGCACGCAAGGCCGCCGGGCTCAATCCGATCGATGCACTCCGATTCGAGTAGCGGTTACATCGCCTTACCGTCAAACGTTTGCGCGTTGAGCGCGTCGAGAAAGCTCTGGAGCGCAGCGGCCCGCTCGGCGCCGATGCGTTTTGCGGCGCGCGTGATGAGCCGCGGAGGAATGTCGCGCAAGAACGAGCGCAGCGTTTTCACCGCCGGGGCGAAGCTCGGCGCCTTCTCACCGGTCAGCGATAGCATGCGCGCGGCACCGATTTCGCCGAGGAAGTCCAGCGAATCGGCGTCGTGCAGGACGATCGCTTCGGGAACCGATCCGGGATCGCGATAATACATGTGGCCGCGTTCGGCGGCTGCCACCGCCGGAAATTTCTCCATCGGAAATCCGGCGTCGCGCAGTATCTTACCGCTCTGCTGCGCGGCACAATCGCCGTGTTCCATATGCGCGTCGGGACACGGCATGAAGGCCGCCATGTCGTGCAGGAATGCGGCAGCGAACAGCACGTCGCGATCGACGGTCAGGCCGTCGGCTTGCGCCAGCGTCAGGGCGATGCGATAGTTGCGTTCGCTGTGCTGCCATCCCCACGCGGGTTGAATGAACTTCTTTTGAGCCAGTGCGTAAACGGTCACCTTCCACGGCGCGTCGAGCGGAATTCCAGTCGCGGTTTGCACCGGCGCGTTCTCGGCCATCGCAGGCAGCAGCGCGAGCGCGAACAGGGCGGCGCACGTCCAAGCGTATCGCATCGTCGAATCCTCCGTCAGCTCTCAACGTGTTCGGGACGAAATCCAAGACCCACGAGGTAGGCCGGCACCCGCGACAAGAACGGCAGGCGGCGGGCGACGACCGGAAGCCAGCCGAGGAGCGGCGACCGCCCGTTGAAAAGCACCCGGCCGATAATGTTCTGCCCGATGAACACTTGCAGTGCTTGCGTCATTTTCGCGGCGAATTCGCGCCGCCGTTGAACGCGCCGCAAATCTTCCACGCGCACCGTGCCCGCCCGGAGGCGCGCTCCCAAAATATTGGCGGTCGCGATCGCATCCTGGATCGCGAGGTTGATCCCAACGCCGCCGATCGGCGACATCGCGTGGGCCGCGTCGCCGATGCAGAGCAGACCCGGACGATACCAGCGGCGTAAGCGATTGACGCGCACCGTGAGCAGGCGGACGTCTTCCCAGCGCGCCAGCTCGCCGACGCGGTTCCCCAGGAACGGCACCGTTTTGCGAATCTGCTCGCGAAAGGCTTCCAGTCCTTGCGCCTGCAGCGTCGCGAGCGTTCCTTTTGGAATGACGTAGGCGCACTGCCAATAATCTCCGCGATCGATCAGCGCCAGAATGCGGCCGTCGCGGATGTATCCAAACGTGTCGTGCGGATCGTCGGGCAATTTCGTCAAGCGCAGCCACAGCACGTCCATCGGCGCACCGACGTCGTCGAGCTGGAGCTGGGCTCGCTCGCGCACGATTGAATCGCGACCGTCGGCGGCGACCGTCAGGTCGGCACGCAGTTCGAGCGGACCTTCCGGCGTCTGCGCGCGTACGCCGGCGACGCGCTCGCCGTCCCACAGGAGATCCTCGACGCGAGTTTGCATCCGTAACGAAAAGGCGGAGAATCGCGCGGCTTTCTCGGCGAGAAAATTGAGGAACTCCCACTGCGGCATGAAGGCCAAGAACTTACATCGGGTCGACAGGTGGGTGAAGTCCGCGACGGTGACGGTCGCGTCGCCGAGTCTTCCGGAAAGTCGCGTGACGCGCTGATGCGGCCGTTTCAGAAAATCGTCGAGAACGCCCAGCTCGTGCATCACGTCGAGGGTAGACGGATGGATCGTGTCGCCACGGAAATCGCGCAGAAAATCGGCGTGTTTCTCCAGCACGACCACGTCGACGCCTGCTCGGGCCAGCAGCAATCCGAGCATCATGCCGGCTGGGCCGCCGCCGACGACGCAGGCTTGGACCCGCACCACCTTCACGTCTTTAGCGTTCGAACAAACGGTAACGAACGTAATCGGCTTCGCGCTTTTCGATCAGCGCTACGCACGCCGCGGCAACGTCGTCGATAAAGTTCTCCAGCGTACGCGACGCGACGCCGGCGCCGAGCGACGCGTCCAGCAGTTTCCCGAAAAGCTTCAACGGTACGTCGTAGGCGCCGCCGAGCCACAGAATGGCACCGCTGGTACCCATGGCATCGACACCCATCGAACCGTGAAACGTGGGAAATGCGGAAGCGCTGTGGGCCGCCCGAAACGTCACCTCGACGGCGTGGTCGTCAGAGTGCCGCTCCCCGAGCGTGAGATGGATCGGGATCGCGACGTATCCGAGGTCGGCCAAGTGCAAGTCGCCCAGCGAAACGTGCAGCGCAAATCCCTGCCAGCTGCCCTTCTGCCCGGCGATCCCTCGAAGGATCTCCTCGAGGGCATCGAAGGCCGGCACCGGCGGAATCTTGAGGTTTCTCTGGAGTCGAACGTCGGACACGCCAGGCTCCTTTCGACATTGAACCTTCGAGGCAGCCTTCACCCTTCGAGGCAGCCTTCACCCTTCGAGTAGCTCTCGCGGGCTTTGGACCGCTTCCGACGTCCCGCGTCAGGGCACGCCGCACACCGCGGGTACGTTGACATTGTTAGGTTTGCCTAATAATATTTGTAGGCATGCCTATCATTCGGGCTGAAATCATCGGCACGCTTGCTTTGCTCGCGATCTGGGCGGCAGCCTGCGCCCCGGCGCGAGCCATTGCGCTCTTTGCCCACCAGTACGGCGTGACGTGCCAGAAGTGCCATACCGTCATTCCGCAGCTCAATGCGTTCGGCTTCGCCTTCGTGGCCAACGGGTATCGAATTCTCGGGGTCACCCCCGGTCCGGCGATTCCGATCTCGATGCGCGTCAATCTCGTCGACTCGAGCGAGTATCAGGGCAGCGGTCCCGATGGTGCCGGGTTGCCTAAGGCGATCGTCGACGAAGTCGAACTATTCACCGCCGGCCTCATTGGAAGCCGCGCCAATTACTTTGTGGAGCAGTACATCGTCGACGGCGGTGAGCCCGGATTGCTCCGGGACGCGTGGGTGAACTATCGCGTGAATCCCTGGACGGCGAAGATTCCGGTGTCGCTACAAACCGGCTCTTTCACGCTGCCGCTTCCGGTCGATCCGGAAACGTTTCGCGAGACGTATCAAGGATACGCCGTTTACGAACAGACGGTCGGCGTAAACCCGTTCAACTTCTTCGATCCGAAAGTCGGTGCCAAGCTCACCGTCGGCGACGTACTGCGCGGCGCCAGCGTTCAGCTCTTCGCCGGTCCCGGGCACGACCGGCAGAGCGGTTTGGCGACGGTCGGCACCGATCTCATGGGATACGCGCAGGACGCCATCGGGCCGCTAACGACCAGCGTCTATCATTATGAAGGCACGCGCCCCGACGGCACCATGCTGCTCGACCGTTTTCAACGCACCGGCTTCGGTCTGACGGTTACCGCCGGCAAGTGGACCAGCGAATCGTTGATCCAAAACGGCTGGGACTCGAGTTGCTTACCAAACCTCGGGTGCGCCTCGAGCGGCGGCTTTACGCAGTTGCGCTATGCGTTCGGCCCGCGCCTCTATGCGCTCGGGCGGTACGAAGGCACGAACGATCCGATCGGCGGATTCTCGCGCGACGGCGTTCTCCTGCTCGGGTATCGCCCCACGCACAACTCGAGCCTCACGATCGAAGACGTCGTCCAGCACGTACCGCAAACGACGAACACCATGAATCTCCAGCTGACGATAGGGTATTGAAACCGATGCTGCGCGCCATCATTGCGCTCACGCTCGCAGCGTTTGCCACGCTACCGGCGGCGGCGAGTTCGACGGTTCGGCGCGACATCGACCCGGCCGGATCGAAAGCAACGTTCGACGTTTCCCATATCTATGTCGAGCGCGTCACCGGGACCGTTCCAATCGTCAGCGGCACCGTCGAGCTGGCGGAAGGCTCGGCGACACCCGTGAGCGTTACCGCCGTCCTCGATCCGACGCGGATCAAGTCGGGTGACGACGATCGCGACGCCGCGCTGCAAGGGCCGGATTGGTTCGACGTCAAGCGTTTTCCAACGTGGACGTTCGCCAGCACCCGAATCACGGCAACGTCCGCGAACGCCTTCGCCATGGAGGGGATTCTCACGATTCACGGCCAGGCGCGCTCCGAACGCCTCGCGGTGACGATTGGCGGCACGCCGGCGCGGCCGGTTTATCACGCGACCGGTGCGATCGATCGCCACGCGTTCGGAATGACCGTCACGCGACTCGACCCGGTCATTGGAAATCCCATCGACGTAGCGCTCGAAGTTACGTTGAAGTAACCCGATCCTTAGAGGTATTTGGCGAGCCACGTTTCCCACCGCCGGTACACGTCTTCGGCGCGCACCGGATCCGCCGGGAAATGACCGTCGACCGGAAAGATTACGAACTGTACGGCGTTCCGGTCGCGCGCACGTCGTGATAAAATTCGTACGAAAGCGGCGTCGGCACGCGAAAGTCGCCGGCGTCGCTGAGAATCAGCGTCGGCGTTTTGACGTTCATCGCGTACGTTAACGGCGATTCCGCGTTGAAGCGATCCATCAACGCCGGATCGGTCCAGGGCGATTTTCCGATGAACTGCGGCGTGAAGTCCTTGGCATCGGTCATCGCCGAATAACCGATCCAATCGTTGACCGCGGCTCCCGAGACGGCGGCCTTCCAGCGCGCATCGTGGCCGATCAGCCACGACGTCATCAGGCCACCCTCCGACCAGCCGGAAACGCCGATGCGCGACGGATCCGCCACACCCAACTTCAAAACGGCGGCCAGCCCGTCCTCGATGTCGCGGCCCGGAACGCTCGCAATGTACGGCACGGTCGTTCGCGCGAACTCGAGACCCAAATTATCGCTGCCGCGGTAGTTCGGCTGAAAAACGAACCAGCCGTGCGCCGCGAGCACTTGCACGAATCCCGAGAAACCCGTCGTCGACGCTGACGTCGGACCGCCGTGAATCACCAGCACCAGAGGCGCGCGCATACCCGGATGCCAATGCGGCGGTGCGGTGAGCACGCCGTCCGGATGGAATCCATCGCTGCTGCGCCACGCGACTTGGCGGCTTTTCCCCAGCGCGAACGCACCGATCCAATCGTTGTAGTGCGTGATCCGCTGGGGCGCATTCGCGTGCGGAGGGAGCACGTACAGTTCGCTTGGATGGTCGGGCGCGTATCCGGTAAGCGCGACCGTTCCGTCGCGGGCGACGCTGGCCGAGGTAACGTCGACGTTACCGAGAGGATAGGCCGACACGGCGCCGCTCGAGCTAACCTGGAAAAGCCGCGAACGGGTGCCGTCGTTCGCGCTCACGACGGCGGCGTCGCCGGGTGCGAACGCTTCGATCGAAACGCTACGATCGAGGCGCTGCGTCGAGAATCGCGGGTGCGATCCGCCGGCATCGGCAATCGCCGCCTCCGATTGCATGGTACCGCGAGGATTGGCGAACCCGTAGGCGATGAAACGTCCGTCGAACGACCGAATCGGATCGCTCTGCGTCGCCGAGAGCGTTGGAATGAGCTCGACGCTGCCCTGGGCCACGCCGACCTTGACGATTTCGGTCGCGAGATAGCGGTTCGGATGCGCGTTGGGCTTAACCCGGGTCACGAACAGATCTCGTCCGTCGGCGGAATACGTGAGGCCGCCGGCGACGCTCCAGCGCCAGCTGACGATACGGTGCGCCGTACCGCCGCCGGCAGCGATTTCGTAAAGCTGGTTGGGCACCGGCGCCGCTTGAGCGGTCCACGCATCATCGGTGACTTGGAATGCGTCGTCGTGACCTTCGATGGCTTTCGCGTTCGGAGCTTCGGGCGTGGCGAAGTAGGCCAGAGCACGCGAATCCGGGCGCCACGCAAAGTCACTGACGCCTTCTTTCTGGTGCGTGAGCGCCACCGGCTCGCCGCCGTCCATCGGCAGCACGAACAACTGCGCCGACTCGACGTCGCCCGACTTCGGCTTGGCAACATAGGCAATCGCATGGGCGTCCGGCGCCCACCGTGCCGCCCGCACGTGGCCGTCGCGAATCAGCGTGCGCGCCGATCGCGTGCGCACGTCGACGAGTACGAGATCGGTCACGATGCGATCCTTCGAATAGTCGGGGTGCGATACGAGAACGATGATGCGCTCGCCGTCGGAAGAAATCTCCGGCGAACCGAGAGAAACGGCTTTGCGCAAATCGGCCAGTTTCAACGTCGCCGTCGGCGCGGCGAGCGCCGGAAGCGCCGAGAGCGCCGACGCCAGGAGCACGGCGCCGCACAGGAGCCGCTTCACTTCATCCACCGGTCGATCCATCCGGTCCATGCCCGCAGCACGCTCTCTTGTCCAACCGGATCGGTGGGGAAGTGCCCGTAGCGCGGAAACGCCGTGAATTCCACAGGAACGCCGCGCTGTTTAAGGGCGTGGTACAGCACGAACGACTGCGAAACCGGAACGCGCTGGTCGCGCGTATCGCTAAGAATGAGCGTCGGAGTCTTGATCGCGTCGACGTAGGTGATCGGAGATTCGGCGGCATATGCGGCCCGACCGGCGGTGGTGAACGGGTTTGCTCCGGCAAAGAACGTCTTCGCGAAATTTTCGTTGATGTCGGCCAGCACGGCTTGCTCGTACCAGTCGTCGACGCCGGCGCCGGTTACCGCCGCGCGCCAAAAGTTGGCGTGACCGATCAACCACGACGTTTGCAGGCCGCCGCCCGACCATCCCGACACGAAGATCCTCGACTCGTCGAACATTCCGGTTTGGCGCAGGGCATCGACCGCTGCCAGATTGTCGCGGCCGGGACCGCTCGTAACGTCACCGACGATCGCCTGCAAGAACGCATCGCCGAGATTATCGCTTCCGCGATAGTTCGGCCGAAACACGAAATAGCCGCGTTTGGCGAGCACCTGGCGCATCGGCCCCTCGATTCCCGCGAGATCCCACGTGGATGTCGAAACCGGACCACCGTGAATGTCGAGCACCAGCGGGTATTTTCTTCCGGCAACGTAGCCGACCGGATAGGTCAGCACGCCGACGGCCTTCACCCCGAGGTCGGTGTTCCAGCTAAACGCTTCCTCTTTCCCGAGTTCGTAATTCTCGCTCCAAGCATTTTCGCCGGTGAGCCGTTTCGGCAACGCCGCTCCGGGCGCAAGATAGTAGATTTCGCCAAAATGGTCGCTGCGCTGGCCCACGAAGGCAATCGCGCCGTCGTTGGAGACGTCGGCCTGTACGATGTCGATACTGCCGAGATCGAGTTTCCGGGCGACCCCATTCGAACTCAAGATCCAACCTACGCTGCGTATGCCGTCGGCGGTCTCCAACAGAAGCCCCTGGTTCTGCGGCATCCAACGAACTGCATGAACGTTGCGATCGATGCCCTTCGAGTTGAACAGCTCGCGGCCGTCGGAGATCGCGCGAACTGATTCGTCGACTTGAAGATAGAGCGAACCGTGACGTGGAACCGCCAG
>JBAUZB010000299.1:0-23569 GCA_049585095.1 Candidatus Tumulicola sp. | reverse complement strand
CCTTCGAGCCGCGCCCGCCGCAGACAGGCGACCGCGGCGCGGAAAATCGCGCGCGGTGCGCGCGTCGGTTCGATCAAATGCGTTTGACGCCCGACGACCGTGAAGTCGGCGCGCTTGATCTTGATGCCCACGGTTCGAGCTCCGGCATTCTCGCGCTCGAGTTTTTCCGCCAACTCGATCGATTGCGCGCGCAGGACCGCGACGAGTTCGCGCTCGTCGGCAACGTCGTATTCGAACGTTTCTTCGGTCGAAATCGACTTGGTTTCGCGCTCGGGTTCGACTCGCCGGCCGTCGCGGCCGCGAGCCAACTCGCGAACCTGACTTCCCCACGTTCCGAAAAACTCGCGTAAGCGCGATTCGTCGAGCGTCGCCAAATCGCCGATTGTCTCGATGCCGAAACCCATGAGGCGCCGTTGCGTTTTCGGGCCGATGCCGGCGAGGCGACCGACCGGCAACGGTGCCAGGAATGCCGCCTCGTCCCCGGGGGCGATTGCGAGCAAGCCGTTGGGTTTGCACGAATCCGACGCGATCTTCGCGATCGTTTTTCCGGCCGCCACGCCCGCGCTCACCGTTAGACCGGTTGACTCGAAAACCTCCCGGCGAATGACGGCCGCTAAATTGCGGGCGTCGTCGAATTCGGTACCCTCGCCGGCATCGACGAAGGCCTCGTCCATCGAAAGTCCCTCGACGGCATGCCCGCGAGCGCCGAATACGGCGAAAATCTCGCGCGAAACGGCTTTGTATTTTGCCATATCCGGAGCGACCACCACCAGATCGGGACACGCCGAGCGCGCTTTATACAGCGGCATCGCCGACCGCACGCCAAACGGCCGCGCTTCGTACGACGCCGTCAGCACGACGGCGCGCCGGCTGCTGCCGGCAACGGCGATCGGCTTGCCCCGCAACCGCGGATCGTCGCGCACCGCCACGCTGGCGTAGAACGCGTCGACGTCGAAGTGCGCGACGAAACGCGACGTCAAACGCTCGGTTCGCGCGAACGGCGCCGTTGCGCCTTTGCGCGGTTCCCGCAGACCGCCATGCTGCACCACGCGCGCGATCCATTCTTCGAGCGGTCGAAATACGCAAAACGGCACGTACTCTTCCGGCAGGCCCGAAGACGAAGCCAGGTTCCGGCCGAAATGGCATCGTAGGCGATCGCCAGCATCATGCCGATGGCACGTTCGGCGCCGGCGCCGGCTGCCTCGAGCGCCGGCCGGAGTTGCGAGTCTACCACCATCGCGAACCGGGCGGCGCCGAGGTACGGCTGCATCGCCGACCAAGCAAGGGTCGCGTCGCCCTCCCCGTTGTTGGCAAACAACAGCGTGCGGAGCGCCTCGCGAAAGCCGCGCAACCGTTGCACCTCGCGCTGGTTCGAAACCGCGGGCAGGCCGTGGCTGCGGCACCATTGCGTCGCACCTTCGAGGCTGGCCAGCTCGTCGGGGCCGGCCGGATAGTCGAGCGTGTTCACAAAGATCCGCAACAGATCGAGCCGCCCCGGCGCTTGGTCGGATCCCGGTGGTTCCATCACTTCGAGTCTAACACCATCAAATGTCGTTGACAAGTTACCATAACCGTTGTATCATAATAGCAGGTTACTTCGTCGTCAAGAGGCACACATGTTCCAGAACCCCATTCGCTCCACTCCGCTCGTCCAGGATATTTCCGACGTCACCCTTCGGCTGAAGGTTCAACGCGCCGATTCGGCACTGTTCGCCGTCTCCGATATGCGCTTGCCGCATCTGCGCGTCATGTAAGATCGCCCCGGCTATTGCACGCCGCGCTGGATCGACAGGATCGTCGCAACGTTTCTCGCGTCGTCGGCATCGTCGCCCGGCGTTTCCAGAATGGCCGTCTTCTCGCGCAACTCGGGGCGCGCCAGCAACGCGCGGAATCCCTCGAACCCGATATTTCCTTCGCCGATATGCCAGTGCCGGTCGCGGCTGCCGGCAAGCGGCACTTCGGTGTCGTTGAAATGAAACATGAGCACGCGTTCGATGCCGATGTCCCGGTCGGCTTGCTCGATGAATCGCGCGACGCCGGCTTCGGAATCGATTTGGTATCCGGCCGCCCACGCGTGTGCGGTATCCAGACAAACCCCGAGCTGGGGATGATCCACCGTTTTCACGAACGCGCCCAGCTCTTCGAGTGTACCGCCGGCGAGATTTCCGGCGCCCGCCGAGTTCTCGAGAACTAAATAGACGCCGGCACCGACGTCGCACAACGCCGCTTCGAGCGCGCGACAGATGGCGTCGAAACCCTCGCTGCGGTCGCGGGTTCCGTACGATCCGAGATGAGTGTTCACCAACCGCATCCCGCCGCGCGCCGCCACCGCGAGATCGCTTTGGAGCAGCCGCAGCGAGCCGGCCGCGATCTTCGGATCGTCGCTCGCGAGATTGATCAAATAGGGCGTGTGGATCGCGCACGGGTCGAGACCGGCTTCGCGGCGCATCTGCGCGAACGCGTCGAGCGCCGGACCGTCGATCGCGCTCGGCCGATAGCTCCGCGGATTCGTCGAAAAAATTTGCATCGCGGTGCACCCGGCGGCCCATGCATGCTCCACCGCGCGCGCGTACCCGCCCGCCACTCGAACGTGGAGGCCGATCCGCATCACTCGCCGATGAGGCTCAGTTCGAGCGGCTGACCCGACTCCAACTCGATTTCGGGCAGATCGTCGAGCGACCGCAACCCGAATGACTCCAGAAAGAACGGCGTGGTGCGATATTGCATCGGCCGGCCGACGACGTCTTTACGCCCCGCTTCGGCGATCAGATCGCGGTCGAGCAGCGTGCCGACCACGCTGTCGGAGTTGACGCCGCGGATGGACTCGATTTCGCTCTTGGTGACCGGCTGCATGTGCGCGACGATGGCCAGTGCCTCCATTGCCGGCGTCGAAAGGATCGTTTTCGGCGGCAAGAGATACGCCTCGACCGCATCGCGGGCCAACGGCGAGGTGGCGAAACGGTATCCTCCGCCGACCTC
Source organism: Candidatus Tumulicola sp. (assembly GCA_049585095.1). Taxonomy (GTDB): domain Bacteria; phylum Vulcanimicrobiota; class Vulcanimicrobiia; order Vulcanimicrobiales; family Vulcanimicrobiaceae; genus Tumulicola. The sequence continues at coordinate 20,590 of JBAUZB010000299.1, read as the reverse complement.
GCGCACCACGATGCCGCGCTCCGCATACTCGGCCGTGACTTGCGCCAGCGTCGCGGCCACCTCGGTTTCGGCCGAACGCGTCAGCTTCGCGATTTGTTTGATCGACAGCGGCTCGCCGGCGACGAACAGCAGCGCTTCGACGGGGCGCTGCAGGCGCACCACCGCTTCTTCGATGGCGGCGGCGTCGGAACGGCTTCCGGCTGCGGCGGCGTCGTTCATCCGGCTACGGCGCGCGGCTGCGAGCGTCCGCCGATTCGAAAGAGCCGAATATCGTCGAAAGCTTCCGGCTGGGCGAATGCGATTCGGCGACGCCGGATGAGCTCCAATACGGCGAGGAACGTGACGATAACGACTTCGCGCGTCATCCCAAGCTCGTGGCACAGGGCCGAGAACGTCACTTCCCCGGCGTCGGCCATGCGGCGCATGATGTAATCCATCGAAGCGATGAGCGACACGCGCTCGCGCGCGATCGAGCGCTTTTCGGGTCGTGCTTGTGCGAGCATCACGATGAAGGCGTGTTTGAGTTTTTCGGGGTCGATATCGTATCGCTGCACGACGTGGCTGCTCGGATCGCCGGATTCGCGATAGAAGAAACCCGCAGCCTCATACTGGCGCTCGCGCAATCGTTCGCCCATCTCGCGGAATTTGGAATACGCGATGAGGCGCCGCCGCAGCCGTTCTTCGACCTGTTCGGGCGTGTCGGATTCGTCGCCGGCGAACTCCGCCGGAATCGGCGGCAGCAGCGCGCGAGATTTCAGGAACAGCAGCGTCGCCGCGATGACCAAATACTCGGCGGCGATCTCGACGTCGAGCGCTTCCATCGCTCGAACGTAGGCGAGATATTGCTCCGCCACCATCGCCAGCGGAACGGTAGCGATGTCCAGTTGCCGTTCTTTGATCAGACTCAACAGCAGATCGAGCGGGCCGTCGAAAACGTCGAGTTGGACGCGGCACCCTCCCGGGTCGTTTGCGTTTTCCGGGGCGGCTGCGCTCAAGAGGACTTTTGCTCGGCGGTCCGGGCGACGACCGGAAGATCGCCGAAGGCGCCGGGATTTGCCGCAAGGAATTCGAGCGCCAAATCGACCAAGCGTTTTTCGTTGACGTACTTGAGCGTTTTGCGCGCCTGCATCATGTCGAACCAACGCGCTTCGTCAACTTCGTGATCGTGATTGGCAGGATCGCCCGAAAGATACCGCATCAGGTAAAACGTCACCGCCTTGCGGTGTTTGGCTTTTCCGACGTAAAACCAGTACGCGATTTCGTTGAGCCGAACGACGATCTCGCCCCAGCAGCCGGTCTCTTCGCGGACTTCGCGCAATGCCGCTTGCTCGTTCGATTCACGCGGTTCGACGTGCCCTTTGGGCAGCGTCCAGACGCGCGGCGGCGTTCCGCGACCGATCAAGAGCGCATCGTACGTCGAATCACGCGGACGCAACAGCAGTCCACCGGCCGACACCTCATACTTGATCCGCATGTCGCTTCAACCTGTGTTCGAGATAGCCCCTGGGGGGACGGGTAAGGGGGCTGCCATCGAGCCCCCTTCATTACCTAGATTATAGCGAATCACCCCAAGAGGCGCCTGCCGGAAGGATGGACCTTTTATGCATGGGCAACGGTGCCGGAAGCGCTTGCTTCGGGGATGTCGTCGAGCGCCGCCAGCGCCTTTGCCGCCACCAGCTGCGCCATCACGCGCAGCTCGGGAACGGCGGTTGCTTCGAAGCGCGCGCCCCGCGCCAGGGGACCGGAAACCCACAGTCCGCGCACCGACCTGCCGTCGGCGCCCACGACACCCAAATCGCCGTCGACGCCAATGCCGTAGCCCAGCTGCTCGGGCGATGCAATTCCGTTTTGAAGCAGGCCCGCGAGCAGAGGATCGGCGAGCAAACGCCGGCTGCGGCCGGGCCCGGTGCAGTTGACGATCCAGTCGGGCCGTAACCGAAGCGGTGCACCAGCCGCCGGTTCCACCTTCACCGATCCGCCGGCGAATCCAATGATGCGGCCGGCACGCACGAACAGTCGCCCGCTCTGCCGATAGCGCCGGCGCGCGGCGTCGGCTTGCTGCGGCGCGCGGTGACGGTGGCGCTCCCACTTCGTTCGCAGGTGACGATCGAAGCGGCGCCGCTCGGCGGCGCTCAAACGCTTCCACAACGTTTCGCCTTCCGGCCGAATGGCGTCGACGACCACACGCCAATCGACGCCGCGCTCGGCCGCGTCACGTACCTGCCGGCGGAAGCTGCGCACCAGCGAACGGGCGTCGGTCGCATCGAGTACCGGGACGGCATCGCAGGGTGCGAGGCCGTCGGCGTGGACTTCCGGAAAACGGCCGTGACGGGATACGACGTGCACGCTGCCGCGATGCCCCGACGCTTCCAGCGCAACCAGCACGTCGAGCGCCGTCAAGCCCGACCCGATCAGAAGAACGTCTCCCGCGACGCGCCGGTAGTCGGTGCGCCACGGATCGGCGACGTAACCGGGATGATCCAACAACCCTCGCGGCAAGAAATCGTCGTTGGGCGCGGGATTCCCGGTTGCCAAAACCAGCGTCTCCGCCGAAAACCACTGCCCTGAAGCCGTCGTTACCAAGAACCCGCCTGAGCCGGCCAACTCCGCCGCCACGACGCGCTCGGGAACGATGGCGAAGTACGGATGCTCGAAGGCCCGGTGCGCGATCTCGGCTACGTAGTCGCCGTACAACGTGCGCGAGACGAAATCGTCCGGCTTCGCCCGCGCGCCGATCCAGCGAACGAAGTGATCCGGCTCGTCGGGAAATGCCGACATGGCGCTCGCGCGCGTGTTCAAGAGATGATCGCGATGACGCGTCCCGTACGCCGCCCCGCGTCCCAGTTCGCTCGGCTCGAACATGCAGACCGAGAGGTCCGGGCCGCCGTGACGCGCGAGATGCGCGGCGACGAGCGAACCGCTGAATCCCCCGCCGACGATCGCGACGTCGTATCGCATCACGGCGCCGGGCTGCTTCCGTCGAAGAGCGACAGAACGCAATCGTAGGTTCCGCGAGCCGGCCGGCAACGCTGCGCGCGCTGGTCGTAAATCAGGTATTCGTGAAGCGGACGCGAGTAGACGTGCAACGTGACGGCGCGCGTCTCGCCGGCGGCGACCCGGTGGATGTCGAACCGGCCGGAACGCAAATCGAGATCGCCCGGCGCGAGCGTTCGGGAACCCAGCAGCTCGAGGAGCGCTTTGCCGGCAACGGTGCCGTCGTCGGTGCGAACGTAGTCGTCGACGCGCAAGGTTCCCTGGAGAACCACGAACCAGCAGTGCTGGCCACCGTGATCGTGAATCTCCGACTCGGCTCCGAGCGACCAGTCGAGCAACAAGACTTCGAAGCGCTCGTCGGAGTAGGCGCACGTACGGGTATAGGTGCCCGGCCGGGCGGGAAGCGGCGGCACCAACTGCGGGTTTGACGGAACCAACGCCAGCATTCGAGCAAGCTCGCGCTCGGGCCGTTCCAGTGGGGGGAGGCGCCGTAAATCGGAAACGAACTCGCGCAGCATCGTTAGCTCTGCCTTTTCAGAAAAAAGATGACTCTCGTCATCTTTCAACGGAAGGCTCCGGGGAGTCCTTTTCGGGGTCCGCACCCCGAACGAGGGCCTCCTAGGGGATTAGCTCGAGGGGACTCTCCACCGCAGATCCGGGTGGCGGGCCGCCCGAGTTTCGTCGACGCGACCGACGACGGTGTTGACCGGAGCGTCGAATAGGGCGTCCGGATTCGATTGTGCCGTCGCGACGATCTCGCGCAGCGCATCGACGAACGTGTCGAGGGTCTCTTTCGATTCGGTTTCCGTCGGCTCGATCATCAAGCACTCGGGCACGATGAGCGGGAAGTACATCGTCGGCGCCATGAAGCCGCGGTCGAGCAGCGCCTTGGCAATGTCGAGCGCCCGCACGCCGGTTTCTCTTTTCAACTTTTGCGCCGAAACGACGAACTCATGGCGGCAGACTTCGGGATACGGCGTTTCCAAGAACTCGGCAATCTTGACGCGCAGGTAGTTGGCATTGAGCACCGCGAGTTGCGATACGCGGCGCAAGCCCTCGGCGCCGTTTGCGTAGATGTAGGCCAGCGCGCGAACGGCGTGCGCGAAATTCGACCAGAACGACCGCATCGGTCCGATCGATTTCGGGCGGTCGAAGTCCAACCGAAACGATAGCCGGTCGCTCGCCGAACTCAAGCCGTCGGTGCCGTCTTTAGGCGTAGCGACGACGACGGGCGTCGGCAAGTATTCGACCAAATGCGCGGCGACGCCCAACGGGCCGTGCCCGGCGCCGCCCCCGCCGTGCGGGATCGTAAACGTCTTATGCGTGTTGAGGTGCATCAGGTCGAAGCCCATGTCTCCGGGGCGCGCATTCCCCATCAGCGCGTTGGCGTTGGCGCCGTCGTAATACATGAGACCGCCGGCGGCGTGAACCGCCGCGGTGATTTCGGAGATGTGGTCTTCGAAGAGTCCCAGCGTGTTCGGATTGGTCATCATGCATACGGCCGTGTCGGGGCCGAGCACTTTGCGAAGTTCCTCGACGCTGACGCGACCGCGCGCGTCACTCGGCAAGGAGATCACCTTGAACCCGCACATCGCGGCCGAGGCCGGATTGGTGCCGTGCGCCGTGTCCGGAACGATGACTTTGTCGCGCGCGTTCTCCCCGCGGTCTTTGAAATAGCGCTTGGCAATGAGGAGCGCGCCCAGTTCGGCGTGCGCGCCGGCCGCGGGATTCAACGAAAAGGCCGCCATGCCGAAGAGCGAACTGAGACTGCGTTCCAGCTCGTACATGACTTGCAGCGCACCCTGCGCCAGCTCGTCGGGAACGTATGGATGGAGGCCGGCGAACTCGGGTTTGGCCGCCATGGCGTCGTTGACGCGCGGATTGTACTTCATCGTGCACGAGCCCAACGGATAGAACCCGAGGTCGATGCCGAACGTGCGCTGCGAGAGCTTGGTGTAGTGGCGCACGACGTCGAGTTCGCTGTTGTCCGGCAGCGGGAGGTCGTCGCGCAGGAGCGCTGCCGGAAGGAAACGATCGAGCGCTTTTCCTCGGTCGAGGTAGCGGTTCGCGCGACCCTCTTGACCCTGATCGAAGATCAGCGCCGGCGCGGTTCGTTCAGACGGCGGCGCCGGCATGGCTCATCTCCCGTAGGGCGGACGCCAGCGCGTCGATGTCAGCCGTCGTCGTCAGCTCGGTGGCCGTCATCAGCACGCACGTCGACAGTTCCGGATAGAAACGCCCGAGGTCGATGCCGCCGAGGATGCCCGATTCTCGAAGCTTTGCAAGAACGCCGGCAGCATTGCGATGGACGTCGACGGCGAACTCGTTAAAGAACGGCGCCGCGAATTTGAGATCGACGCCGTCGATTTCCGACACTGCCGCCGCCAGCTCGCGCGCGCGCTCCAGATTGAGCGACGCGGCATCGCGCAAGCCGGTCTTCCCCATCAGCGCGAGATAGATCGTCGCGATGAGCGCGCAGTGTGCTTGGTTGGTGCAAATGTTCGACGTCGCGCGCTCGCGCCGGATGTGCTGTTCGCGCGCCTGCAACGTCAGCACGTACGCGGTGCGGCCGGCATTGTCGACGGTCTTACCGGCCAAACGGCCGGGGATGCGGCGCAAATGTTCCTGCGTCGACGCGATGAAACCCGCATACGGACCACCGTACGCAACCGGAACGCCGAAGCTCTGCGCTTCGCCGGCGACGATGTCCGCACCCCACGAAGCCGGCGTTGCCAGCGCGGCCATGGCGAGCGCTTCGGCCACGACCCCGATCGCGATCGTGCCGCCGGCGCGCAGCGTTTCGCTCGCGCCGCCGGAAAGCGTATCGACGTTGCCGAAAAAATTCGGCGACTGGAGCACGATCGCCGCATGTTCTTTGCGGCCGGCGGCCGCGGCGACGGCGCCGGCGTCGGTGACGCCCAGCGCGGTGTATCCGACCTCGTCGATTTCGACGTCGAGACCGTCGCAATAGGTTTTTAGCACCGCACGGTAATTCGGATGAACCGCCCGCGAGACCAGAATTTTTCGGCGCCCGGTCGCGTTGAGCGCCATGATCGCGGCCTCGGCTAACGCGGTCGCGCCGTCGTAGACCGAAGCATTGGCGATGTCCATGCCGGTCAGCAGGCAGATATACGTTTGCCACTCGTAGATCGCCTGAAGGTACCCTTGCGACACTTCGGCCTGATACGGCGTGTAGGCGGTGAGAAATTCACCGCGCATCGCCAAGGCCGCGATCGCCGGCGGCACGTAGTGCCGATACGCCCCCGCGCCGAGAAACGAACGGTATCCCGCGCCGGCGTTCTTTTCGGCGAGTCGATCGAAACGGCGAACGATCCGATATTCAGGGAGTGCCGGAACGACTTCGAGCGGCGCGCGCAACGCCAGCGCGTCGGGGACGCGCAGCAACTCTTCGAGCGACGGCACGCCGACGGCCTCGAGCATCTGCGCGATATCGCGCTCGGTATGCGGTGCGTACACGCGGAGATCCTTACGACGCCGCTAGTTTTGCGTACGCAGCGGCATCGAGCAAGTGCGCGGTCTCACCCGCGTCGGCAAGCCGCAGTTTGAACAACCAGCCGTCGGCATACGGCGCCGTATTCACGGCCGCAGGATCGGTTTCGAGGGCAGCGTTGACTTCGAGCACTTCGCCCGAGATGGGAGCGTACAAATCGGAGACCGCCTTGACCGATTCGATGACGCCGGCGTTACCGAATTGCTGCACGCTCGATCCCACTTTCGGCAACTCGACGTACACGATGTCGCCGAGTGAGTTCTGCGCGTAATCCGTGATGCCGATCGTGGCCGTATCGCCGTCGATCTTCACCCATTCGTGTTCCTTACTGTAGAGCAGGTTCTCCGGCTGCGCCACGATGCGTTTATCTCCGTTCACACGGCCCTCCTGGCCGTCGGTTAGTGGTTGGGTCTACGGTTATGCGTTCCGTTTGTAAAACGGCAGCGGCACGACGGTGGCGCGATGTCGCGCGCCGCGAATCTCGACCTCGAGCGCGGTGCCGAGGGTTGCGGCTTCACGCGCAACCAGCGCGGTGGCGACGTTCTTGTTTCCGACCGACGGCGCCGGCGAGCCGCTGCGGATCTCGCCGACGTTTCGTCCTTGGAACCAGACGGGATAGCCTTCGCGGGCCGGTGCTCGGCCTTCCATCACCAGCCCGGCAATGCGGGAATACTCGTCGCGCTCCACCTGATCGGCGAGAGCGGCGCGTCCGATGAATTGCGGCTTGGTCATCTTGATCGCCCAGTTTTGTCCGGCTTGAACCGGCGTGATTTCCTCGGTCAGCTCGTGTCCGTAGAGCGGCATGCCGGCTTCCAGCCGCAGCACGTCGCGGGCCCCCAAACCGCATGGCATCAGCCCCTCGGCGGCGTGGTCGCGCAGCAGCGCGTTCCAGATATCCGGCGCCCGCTCGTTGTCGACGAAGAGTTCGAAACCGTCTTCGCCGGTGTAACCGGTGCGCGCGATGACGGCGGGCGCGCCGGCGACGTCGCTCTCGGCACAAGAGTAGTATTTCATCGATGCCAAGTCGGTGCCGACGTGCGGCTGAAGCATCGCCACCGATGCCGGCCCTTGAATGGCGATGAGCGCGCGCCCACCGTGACAATTTTCAAGGCGCACGCCACTGCCCGGAAGGTGCGCGTTCAAGTGCGTCCACATTTTGGCGGCATTGGCGGCATTGACTACCAGCAGCCAGCGCTCGTCGAGGCGATAGAAAATCGTATCGTCGTGTGCGCCGCCGCGTTCGTTGCAGAAGATGTTATACCGCGCCTGCTGCGGTTTCATCGAGGCGACCGCGTTGACCGCGAGGGTGTCGGCCCACTCGGCGACGGCGTCGCCGGTGAGAATAAACTGTCCCATGTGCGACAGGTCGAAAAGGCCCGCACGATGCCGCACGGCGTCGTGTTCCTGCAGAATGCCGGCGTATTGAACCGGCATTTCGAAACCGCCGAACCCGACCAAGCGCGCGCCTTGGCGCAGGTGTTCGTCGTAGAGAGCGGTGCGCGCTAGCGTTTGCGCCGGCGCCGTCATCGCGGGTTCTCGTCCGGCAGGCGCGGCTTTTCGTGCGCGTAGCTGTTGAGGAAATTCAGCGTCGCGTGAGCGACCATCTTTTCGCCGCTGCGTACGTGCACTTCGCCGTAGACGATACGCCGGCCGGCCTTGAGAACGCGCGCTTCGGCGATGAGATCGTGGGGCGGCAACGCGGGTGCTAGAAAGCTGCACTGCAGCGACGCGGTCGTCGTGTTTTGCTCGCGACCGTAAATCGACGCCAACGCAACGTAGAAGACGGTATCGCACAAGCTCACGATGGCACCCCCGTGGACCGCACCGGTGCCGTTGGTAATTTCGGGACGGAACGGCATGCGCATGACCGCCTTGCCGCGTTCGACTTTTTCGAGCTGCAAATCCAACAGCAGAACGAAGTTTCCTCGCTCCTTCTCCCAGGCGTGCGGCGCGTGACTGTAATCGATGGCCATGCTATCGCTTACCCCGATTCCGGGGAGGGACGCCTCTATCCCGGTCGTGGAGCGGCGATCGAATCGTAGGCCCTGCGGAAGTCCAGCGTGCCGCCGTGCAGCCATTGCGCGCCGTCGACGGCGAGCGTAGCCCCGCTGATCCACGAAGCCTCGCCGGAGCACAACCACAGCGCGGCGCGGGCGACGTCGCCGGGCTCCCCGAGCCGGCCAAGCGGCACGGTATTGCGAACCTGCTCTTCAACGTTTGCCACACTCCACAAATTCGCGTCGGTCCCTTCGGTGTGGATCGGGCCGGGAGCGATTGCGTTCGCGCGGATGCCGAAACGGCCCCATTCCGCCGCCAGCGTCCGCGTCAAGGCGAGCACTCCGGCCTTGGCCGAAGCCGAATGCACTGCGCCCGGCTCGCCGCTCCAGGCATATGCGGCGACGATGTTGACGATCGATCCTTTTGCCGCGCGCAGCGCCCCAAAGGCGAACCGCGTGCAGTTGAACGTTCCCCCCAGGACGATGTCGACGACGCTCTTGAAACCGTTGGGCGACAACTCTTCCGACGGACAGATGAAGTTTCCGGCCGCATTGTTGATCAGCACGTCGAGCCGTCCGGTGCGCTCCACGACCTGATTCATCAGCGCCTCGATTCTCGGCGCGTCGCGTACGTCGGCGTCGAGCGCAAAGGCAACGCCGCCTTCGGCCAGGATCGCGTTCACCGTTTCGTCGAGTTTTTCGCGGCGGCGCCCGACGACGCAAACCTCGGCACCTTCGCGCGCGGAGGACTCGGCCATCGCACGCCCGAGACCGGTGCCACCGCCGGTCACGACGACGGTCTTTCCGCCGTAGCGCCGGCTCATTTGAAGACGTCGCCGGCGGCGGCGAGCGCGCGACGTAAATAGAGCGGCAGCGCGAACAGGCGGCGGTGCGTGACCGAATCGTAGAAAAAGCTCTCGCCGGCAAGGCCCGCGCAATAGGCGTCGATCTCGGCGGCGCCGAGCGCCGCCACATCGACGCGGTCGCTGCAAGCCAAAAACGCCCAGTCGGTGTCGAATGCCGGCACATAAGTAAAGAACGATGCGACGTGGGCGTAGTGGCGACGCAGCGTACGCGCCATTTTGCAGTGCAGCGACGCGTTGTGAAACGACGCGGTGCTGGCTTGCAGCACGTAGACGCCGCCCTCGAAGAGTCGCGACTTGATCAGCCTAAAAACGTCGTCGTTGAAGAGTGCGTTGCTCGGCGAATCTTCCAGCGGTTCGGTAAGATCCGAAATGACGACGCCGTAACGGTCGCCGTCGTCGCGCATGAACGCGAGCGCGTCGCCGACGATCGCCCGCGCGCGCGGATCCTCGAACGCGCCGTTCGACCACTCCGGCAAGTATCGCTTCGCCAAATCGACGACCAGCCCGTCGATGTCGACCATGGTGCAGCGGCGCACGTCGGCCGAACGCAACACCTCGCGCAAGGTGGCGCCCTCGCCGCCGCCGAGAATCAGCACCTCGCTGCGGTCGGCGGCCGCCGCCAGCGCTGGGTGAACCAGCGTTTCGTGGTAGATCTTTTCGTCGCCCGCAGCGCTTTGCGTATCGCCGTCGAGAATCAGCATCTTGCCGAAAACCGGCGTGCTCACGACCGCTATCTGTTGAAACTCGGAGCGCCCCGAAAAGAAAACGCGGTCGATGGCGTGATGGTGCTGCTCGCTCGGCGCCGATTCTTCGACATACCATTGCCATCGTTCGGTTTTCGGCATGCGAGCGTCTTAGCGAAAACAAAAAAGAACCCCGCCATTCCGGCGGGGTCCTCTTCTCGAAAATGCCCAAGGAGGCACTGATTTATTCCAAATCTAGGAAGCGAGGGCCGAAGTTTACTATGGTAAAATGAGGCCCGAGCTGACAACGAGTTGGGATAAATCCTATTTACAGGCGCCGGCGACGATGAACTGCCCCGACGGATAAACGAGCTGGCCGGGATTCGCCTGCGCGTTGATCGTCAGCACCGTCCCGTGCGGCTGTCCACCGAGCGTCTCGTTCGGCGCCCATCCGCCAACCGAATGCGGCGAGGGCGTCGTAAGGATTGCCGGGAAGCAGAGGGTCTTCCCCGGGAATCCGTTGGAGTCGGTGATGTAGAACTTCGGCGTGTCCTTTGGCTTGAGCGTGTACTTGCTCGTGTTGATCAACTCGGCGTACACGAACGGTTTGCCGGGGCAGAATTCTTTTTTGCCTTCCGAGTTGACGCAATTCTCGCCGTGACCGTAGAGCGGGAACGCCTTGCCTTTGACGGTACCGGTGATGTCGCCGTCGCCGATAGCGTCGCCCATGATCGCCGCGACCGAGGTGATGCCTTTGGGCGGATTCTCCATTACACTGAACGTCGTCGTGATCTTGATGCCGTGATAGGCACCGAATTTGCCGAGTTCGACCGACGTGTTCTTGGTGAGGCTCAGCGTAAACTTCACGCAGTTACCGTGGAAATAGTAGAGTCCTGTAACGTCGCACGGATGAACTTTTGCATTTTCGGACGGGGCAAACGGCGAGGCGCCGTCGCCCATCGCCATCGAGTTGCCGGAAGCGAAGCTCTGCGACGGTACGGTGCCGTGGCCGCCGCATGCCGCGAGCGCCGCCGCAGCGACGACCGCTGCAAATCCGGAGCCAATAATTGTTAAACGCATCGGGATACTGTTACACCTCTCAGAGAATGCAGAAACCGCAGGAAAACTTATTAAACGCTCAACGCGCAATGCCTGCCGAACGTTCGCGCGCAAAACGTGACAGTAATCAATTGTAATCGCAGTTTGCAAAGCAAAAAAAACGGCTTTGCAAACCTAGGTTACTTAAAGCGAAAAGGGCGTCAGGAGCCGAGACTACGCCGAGAGCACGCGCAGGTCGTGATTGCGGCTGAGCACGTGCGTGAACTCGCCGTCGCTCTTTTCGATCCCGCGTTTGAACTCGGTGGTCAGAATGCTTTTGGCGTTGAGCGCGTGGGCGGCATGCTCGCAAGCGAGCCAGGGGTCGGTATGGTCGCCGCACGTGTAGAAGTCCATCGCCGCGTAGCCCTTCTCGGGCCAGGTATGGATGGAAAGGTGCGATTCGGCAAGGATCACGGTGCCCGAGACGCCTTGTGGTTCGAATCGATGAAAGGAGCTTTCCATGATCGTGGCATGAGCGGCCCGGGCGGCCGCGACCATCATGGTATGGATGCCGTCGACATCCGAGAGCGTTACCGGGTCGCAGCCCGAAAACTCGCACACAATGTGCCTGCCGAGTGCGTTCAACTGACCAGGTCTCCTTGACCCTCGGGGGAATCCCACCTCCGGACTTCGTCGGCTGGCGTCTGCGGTGCAGTGCACGTCCCCGACCTATCGGCGAGCTCTTGCCGGCGCTTTTGAGCGGTGCACGGGCGGCTTGCCGCGATGGCGCGTACGGGCGCGCCTCCCTGAAACCGTGGACCCGACCCCGGGTCCGGCGCCCATCATACCCCCTGGCACCCCCCCTGTAAAGCCCCGCACGGCGCGGGCCGAAAAGCCGGCCAAGGCGTTGGATTATGAAGGTACTACTTCATAATCTTGACTATATCGGAGGGGCGAAGTACGCTCAGGAGGCCATGGCCATCAAACTCGACACCCCGGTATCCCCTCAGGGTCTGATCGAGGATTACCGGCACGGATTCCACGACACCGAAAACTACGTCTTCAAGTCCGACAAGGGCCTGACGCGAGAGATCGTCGAGCGCATTAGCTCGATGAAAGACGAGCCGGCGTGGATGCTCGATTTCCGGCTCAAAGCCTACGAGTTGTTCCTGCAAAAGCCGATGCCGACGTGGGGCGACACCGCCCGGTTGAACGAAATCGATTTCGCCGACATTCACTATTTCGTGAAGTCGACCGACAAGACCGAACGGTCGTGGGACGACGTGCCCGAGGACATCAAGCGAACCTTCGATCGCCTCGGCATTCCCGAAGCCGAGCGGAAGTTTCTCGCCGGCGTCTCGGCGCAGTACGAGTCGGAAGTCGTCTACCATAGCACCAGCGAGGCGCTCGACAAACAAGGCGTATTGTTCTGCGACATGGACACCGCCGTGAAAAAGTATCCGGATATCCTGCGCAAGTATTTTGCGACCGTGATTCCGCCCGGCGACAACAAGTTTGCGGCGCTCAACTCGGCAGTGTGGTCCGGAGGGTCGTTCATTTACGTGCCGCCCGGCGTCGAGGTTGCGATGCCGCTGCAAGCCTATTTCCGAATCAATGCCGAGAATATGGGCCAGTTCGAGCGCACGCTGATCATTGCCGATGAGGGCGCCAAGGTGCACTACATCGAAGGCTGCACCGCACCGAAGTTTTCGACCTCGTCACTCCACTCGGCGGTGGTCGAACTGGTAGCGCTCGACGGCGCGTCGATTCGCTACACCACGATTCAAAACTGGTACCGGAACATCTTCAACCTCGTCACCAAGCGGGCGATCGCGCGCCGAAATGCGACCGTCGAGTGGGTCGACGGCAATATCGGCTCGCGCCTGACGATGAAGTATCCGTCGATCTACTTGATGGGTGAGGGAGCTCGGGGCGAAATCCTGTCGATGGCGTTCGCTGGCGAGGGCCAGCATCAGGATGCCGGCGCCAAAGTCATCCATGCTGCGCCGAACACGACGTCGATGGTCACCAACAAGAGCGTCAGCACGCACGGCGGTAAGACGACCTACCGCGGCCTGGTCGAAATTTTCCCGGGCGCGGTGGGCGCGAAAACGCGGGTGCGCTGCGACGCGCTCATCATGGACGATCAGTCGTCGAGCGATACCAAGCCGACGATGAAGATTCACGAGCAGCGCTCGACCGTCGAGCACGAGGCCAGCGTGAGCAAGATTGGTGAGGACCAACTGTTTTACGCAATGAGCCGCGGGCTTTCCGAAGCCGACGCTACGGCCATGATCGTCAACGGTTTCTTCGACTTTTTCGTCAAGGAACTGCCGATGGAGTACGCCGTCGAGTTAAACCGCCTGGTGAAGATGGAAATGGAAGGCGCCGTCGGCTAGGGTTTCAAAGTAAAGCCGCCATGGCGCGGCACCACGTTGCGAAGCTTTCTCAAATCGCGCCGGGTACCACCCGGCGCGTCGTCGTCGCGGGCCAAGAGATCCTCCTGTGCAACGCCGGCGGCCACCTGTATGCCGTGGAAGACGTCTGCACTCACGATGGCGGCCCGCTGGACCAGGGCGAACTCCAAGGCGAATCGGTGGTGTGCCCGCGTCATGGCGCGACCTTCGACGTGCGCACCGGCGACGCGCTGACGCTTCCTGCGGTCGTGCCGCTAATGACCTTTCCCGTCAGCGTTGAGGGCGACGACGTTTTCGTGGACGCATGAGAACGTTCGGCCGTGTCCTGGCGGCGGCCGTTTTGATCGTGCTCGCGGTGGTTGCGCTCTTCGCCCTCAACGTCGCGCTCGGAATGCACGCGCACGCACGCGTTGCCGGAACGATTTCGGGCCTGAGACTGCTGCGCGCCCCGGTCTCGATTCTCCGCGACGACCGCGGCGTGCCCCACGTCGTGGCGCGAAACCAGCACGATCTATTCTTTGGGCAAGGGTACGCGGAAGGTTCCGACCGCCTTTTCCAGATGGATCTGCTCCGCCGTTTCGTCAAGGGCGAGCTCGCCGAAGTGTTTGGAGCGTCGGCGCTGGCGAGCGACCAGAAAGAACGCGCCGTTCCGGTGCGCGCCATCGTCGATGCGCAGTGGAGCCGCCTCGACGCGCAGTCGAAAGAGATTCTCGGAGCGTTCAGCGACGGCGTCAACGCCGCGATCGACCGCGAGCCGCTTCCCGTCGAATTTCGCCTTCTCGCGTACCGGCCGTCGCCGTGGTCGCCGGAAGACTCGCTGGCCGTCGCCATGGCGACGGTGCTCGATCTTACCGATGACTGGAACGACATCGCACCGCGCGATGCCACGTATCGCAAAGGCGGTGTGCGAGCCGTCGATGCGCGCTTTCCACTGAGCGACCCGTGTTACGACGCGCCGGTCACGGAAGGTTTTCGCGGAATGGGACCGGGCGCCGGGTGCGGGATGAGTCGCGCAATGCTCCGCGAGGTCGCCGACGGGCGCGTGCCGCTCGGCAGCAATGAGTGGGCCGCCGGTGCACATCGTTCGCTGACGGGCCGCGCGCTGCTGGCGAACGACCCGCACCTGCGCCTGCGCATGCCCGGCGTTTGGTATCTCGCGGATCTCCGTGCGCCGGGTTTCCACGTTGCGGGCGCAACGTTTCCGGGCGCTCCCGGCATCGTGCTGGGACACAACGATCGCGTGGCGTGGGGCGCGACCGACGGTACCGTCGCGTCGATGTCGGTCTTCGAGCCGCCGTCGCGGCTCGACCCAAAGGCCTGGCAGACGGAATCGTTTCACGTCCGTTTCCGCGGTTCGCCGGTGACGCGCCGCTACTATCGCGGCGAGCGCGAGTTCGGCGTGACCACCAACGATGGACGCTTCGTGCTCGTCCGATGGAACGCATACGCGAATCCCGATGCTCCGACACAAACCTTCATCGATCTCGACCGCGCCGGCTCGATCGAAGCCGCGGTGACGGCACTCGCGGCATTTCCCGGACCGACCAACAATTTCGTCGTCGCCGACACCAGCGGGCGTGCAGCCTACGTATTGGCGGGTCAAATTCCCGACGATCCGGCGTGGGCCCGTTGGTTCCATCCAGCCGGCGACCTCGCGCGCCGATTCGGCAGCGTTGCGTTCGCGCGCATGCCGGCCGTCTCGCCTTCGCGCGACGCCGTGCTGTGGACCGCCAACAACCGAACGTACGGCGCGCGGTATCCGCTGCGGCTGAGCCCGCAGTTTGCGGCGCCGTATCGCGCCTATCGCATCGCCCAACTCCTGCGGGCGCGCCCCAAATACGATATCGCGTACTTTGCGCGGATGCAGATGGATGCGCTTTCGCTTCCCGAGCGCGAGCTGGCGCACGAGCTGGCCCCATTGGTTCGCTCGCTCGACCCGGCGTCGGGCAATGCGCTCGCGGCGTGGAACGGCGAAATGAGCGGCGAATCGACGACCGCGACGCTCGCTCAGTCGCTGCGCACGCAGGTCACCGATAAGAAAAAAGCACGCATGCCGGTGGTGCTCGGCGTTGTGCGGCGCTCGCCGAACGCGCTGCGCATCACCCTTCCCTCCGCACTCGTTCCGTGGAACGCCGCCGGTGCGGTCACGCCGTTACATCCGTTTTCGTCGCTCGGCATCGCCTTTTTGGACGGCAATCGCCTGCCCGGATATGGCGACGAGTTCACCCTCCACGTGCAGTACGAGGGCTATTCGCAAAGCTTCCGCGCCGTATGGGACGTCGGCAACTGGGATGCCGGCGGCATCACGCTGCCGCAGGGTGAATCCGGCGAGCCGGGATCGGGACATTACACCGACCAAGCCGGAGCGTGGATCGAGGGCCGCTTGTGGCCGCTGCCGTTTTCCGACGGCGCCGTCGAACGCACCGCGGTCCAACGCGAAACGCTCGCACCCTAAGCGCGCCGACGGTTAGGCGTAGCGCGTTCGTTCGTCGCGGCGATAGCCCACCACAGCCAGACATCCGAAGGCGAGCGTATACGCGGCCAAGCCGGCGACGGCGGCCGTCGGGAACGCGCCACCGGTGACGCTCCACAATAAGTCCGCGAATTGCCGTGTCGGCAAGAAGGGCGAAATGCGCGCCACGGCGTCGGGAAGATATTGCGGCGGCATCCACAGGCCGCCGGCATACGCCAGCAGCAAGTTGCACGCCGTGGCGATCGGCACCGCGGCGCGAGCCGGAGACCAATAGCCGATCGCGATCCCGAAAAGCACGAACGGGACGCCGGCGCCGATAGCGTAGACGAACACTTGCAGCCACTGCCAAACGGTGAGATCGATCGGCGTGAAAAGGCGCGCCACCGATGCGACACAGGCGGCAGCCAACGCACCGAATACCAACGCGCAAACGGAGCGCGCCGCAAATCGCACCGACGTTGAAACCGGCAAGGTTCGTTGATAGCGCTCCCACGGGCGCCCGCGTTCTTGCGCGATGCCGACACCGAACTGATAGACGGCAACGCCGACGATGGCCCACGCAATGAAGGCCAGCGTCGCGAAATCGGCGATCGACGCGCGCGTGCGCGCGATCGGCAGGTCGAACAGCGCGAAAAACATCGCGGGAAAGAGGATCGTCGGCACGACGTAGCTCGGCGACCGGAAGAGATCGAGCAGCGCGATCCGAGCGTGCGCACGCACTAACAATAACGAATTCATTTCGAGACTCCCGTCATGGCTAAAAACGCCTCTTCCAGCGACGCCGGCGCGATTTCCAGTTCCGAAAACGGCGCGCCGCTGCGCACCAGCGCGCGAACGTACGCGTCGGTCTCGTTGGTTGCGACCACGGTCCGGTGATTGTCGTGCACGGCACTCGCCGCAAAACCCAGCGCCTCGCGTTCGAGCGGCTCCCCGACGTACGAGAGGCGCCGCATGCCGAAGCGCCGGCGCAAATCGCGCGCGCCGCCGTCGAAGAGCATCCGGCCGCGATCGATCACCACGATCCGCGAAGCCAGCGCTTCGGCCTCCTCTAAATTGTGCGTGCTGAAGAGAATCGCGCGGCCGGCCCCGGCATCGCGAACGACGTCCCACAGGCGGCGCCGCGATTCCACGTCGAGGCCGGTGGTCGGCTCGTCGAGGACCACCAACTCCGGGTTGCCGGCGAATGCAAGCGTCAGCGCGAGGCGACGGATTTGCCCGCCCGACAGCGTTCCGGCGCGGCGGCCGGCGAGGTCGTGCATCCCAAAGGCGGTGAGGACTTCCGCGGCGGCTTCCCGCGACCGATCGAAGTGCGCCGCCGCGAAGCCGACGATTTCGTCCACCCGCAGTGCATCCGGAAAGCCGCTTTCCTGGGGCGTCGCGCCGAGGCGGCGCCGAGCCGCAACGTCGCGTGGATCTTTGCCGAAAAGGCGAACCGTGCCGCGGTCGGGGCGGCGCAGGCCAAGCGCAATATCCAGCGTGGTGGTCTTGCCGGCGCCGTTGGGTCCGAGCATCGCCACGACTTCGTCGCGGTTGACGTCGAGCGAAAAATCGTCGAGCGCGCGAATCGTGCCGTACGACTTGCACACGCGATCGAAGGTGAGGATCACGACGTACGCGCCTTCAACAGCGACTGCAACTGCGCGACGTGCGCTGAAAACGCGGTTCGGCCGCGCTGCGTGAGACGATAGCGCGTTTGCGGCCGGCGATTGACGAAACTTTTTTCTTCATCGACGTATCCTCCGCCGACGAGTTTGGCGAGGTGCGCTCCGAGATTTCCCTGGCTCACGCCGAGCGCGCGCTGCAGTTCGGAAAAGGCGATCCACTGCACCATCAGGAGTTCGGCAACGATTCCAAGGCGTATCTTGGAAAGGAGCAACTCGTCCATCGACTATTCTTTGATCGCGAGCTCGGCCAAGCCAAACCCGGTGTATCCGAGGATCATCCCGGCGGCCAGAACGTACGCGGCGTTCGGCGCCGCGGTGAAGTTTGCGACGACGAGCGAGGCCACGACCACGACCCCGGCCACGACTGCGCGGCGATTTCCGTGCATGCCGATGTAGAGCAGAACGACCGCTTCGGCGAAACTCCAAATCGCCGCCGATGCCAGGCCGGTGAAGATGTGATACGCCGCGACGTTGACGACGAACGCTAAGCCGATCGTCAACCACAAGACGTTGAAGAATTCACGTTGAACCAGCGACGCGCGACCTACCGCTCGGCCGAACGCGCGCCCGCGCAGCACCGAGAACACAATGCAGGCGACCAACGCCGCGGCCACCGCCCACAACGCCGCGAACGGGAGAATGCCGCGAGCGACGAGATGCCCGACGAGCGTCGCTCCTCCCGAAAAGAGGCCCCAGACCACGAAAAATTCGCCGCCGGCACACAGCCGTTGCGCCGACTCGGCCAAAATGCGCTCGACCAGTTCGAGGTGGTCGCGCGCCTGGGCGGCATTCAGATCGTCCACGCGTACAACTCCCGCGTCCACCGCAGCACGACGAGCCCCATCCCCAGAGCGATGGCCCACCCGAGCACCGGCGGCAACCCCCGCGCCGCGATTGCTTGGCACACGACCACGACCGCCAGCGCGTACAAGGCCCAGGTCAGGAACATCCGGATGCGCCCGGCACAGCTGAGTTCAAAAGGTTCCATCGCAATTCTCAATTCCTAGATTAGTCTGTTTATCAGACTAATCTATAATATACCGGAATCGTACGATGGCGTCAATCCCCGAAGACGCCGGCGGTTTGACATGCCCGAGCCAGGCTGCTATCGTACCGAAGTTATGTACGCCATCATCGAGACCGGCGGGAAGCAGTATAAGGTGGCCGAAGGCGACGTCATCCGCTGCGACCTCCTCGCCGACGAAGCCGGTACCGACGTGACCTTCGAAAAGATCGTGCTTGCCGGAAACGGTGATAACATTACGGTAGGCACGCCGGTCGTGAGCGGCGCGAGCGTGCGGGGAACGGTTTTGCGGCAGGCCAAAGACAAGAAGATTCTCGTCTTCCGCTATAAGCCGAAAAAACGCGTCCGCAAACTCAACGGCCACCGCCAGCCCTTCGCCGAAGTCCGCATTACCAAAATTACGCTGCCGTAACGAGGCGGGCGTGCTCGAAGTCGTCTTCCGCCGGGACGGCCGCAATCGGCTGTCCTCGATTTTTGCCCGCGGCCACGCCGAATTCGCCATCGATGCCGACGACCTCGTTTGTGCCGCCGTCTCCGCGGTTCTTCAAGCCGCGCGACTGGGTCTGGAAGAATATTCCGGCATCGCACTCGAGGCGCATCAACGATCCGGTGAGTTTCATATAGAGTGGCCGCGCGAGCGGCGCGACGACGCGAGCGTCAACGCCATCGTCGCGACCGCCGAGCTTGCCGTCGCACAGATCGCCCGCCAATATCCGGAACACGTTCGAGTCGTGCAAAAAGCCGGCGACTGAGCGCAACAAGATGCGGCAAACCGGGTAAGTACCGCAGCAGCCCCGAAGGAGGCTCATTCTATGTCTGACAGTTTCCGCACGACGCCCCCCGAGCAGCATTGGTCCGGCGCCAACCCGGCGGCCAACGGCTATCAAGGGGGCGCCCCCGGCCCGGGTCACAACGCGCACGACGACGCCGAAGCCGGCGAGATCGGGAAAGCGCTCGTCGTCGGCCTTCTCGGCGGCCTCATTTCGGCGGCGGGTTACATGGTCTATCGCCGATTGCCCGACGAACAGAAAGAAAAGCTTCACTCGCAAGTGCGCTCCGTCGTCGCGCAACGCATCAGCGAGATTCGCCAAAACTTCAACGTTTAGGGGCGTCAGATCCAGTCGGCGGTGACGGTGCGGCTGCCGGAGGCCGACCCGGTATTGACCGTCGTTTTCGGCTCGAGCAGCAGCAGCTTCGTCCCCGCAGCCGCCACCGGGTTGTGTTCGACGCCGTGCGGCACGATAAGAAATTCGCCGCGGCCGAAACGCTCGACGCGTTCGTAGCCGTCGCCGGTGCGATAGTGCATGTCGACGCTGCCGTCGACGACGAGAAATAGTTCGTCCTCGGCGTCGTGATGGTGCCAAACGAACTCACCGTCGAGCTTGACCAGCTTGACGTGGAAATCGTTGATCTCGCCGACGATCTTGGGCGTCCACGTTTCGGTGAAGCAGTCGAACTTCTCGGCTAACGAGACTTTACGCAGTTCCACGGTTGCCAAACCTCGCTCGGGCGCGCCGAGAAAATTCTGGGGGTACTTGCTCCGGCGTGCATCGTTCGCTGGCCTGCGTCGCGCTCCTAACGTTGGTCGCTGCGCCGGCAGTGCCGGCGCCGGCCTACACGCCGGCGATGTTCGCGCGGTACGCACGCGCGCTCCAGCGCTTCAATCCCCGGTTGAGCGACGACGGCGCCCGGCATTTAGCCGCCGCGACCATCCTGCAAGCCGACCGCCAAGGGCTCGATGCGCGATTGCTGGTCGCCGTGATCGCGGTCGAATCGAGTTGGAATCCTTCGGCTCGTTCCAGCGCCGGTGCGCGCGGTCTCGGGCAGCTCATGCCTGCGACGGCCGCGGGTCTGGGCGTCGACGCCGACGATCCGTCGGCCAACATTGCGGGCGCGGCGCGTCACCTGCGCATGCTCCTCGAT